>NZ_JBHWXB010000026.1:0-46064 GCF_042729855.1 Rhodococcus sp. NPDC060090
TGACCACCACGCCCTTGGGCCTACCCGTCGACCCCGACGTATAGATCACATACGCCGCATGCTCGACCCGCAACGTCCGAACCCGCTCATCGAACATGACGGGGGTGGACGGCAGTGCGGCGAGCGCGGCCTCGGTCGCCGGTGTATCGACGAGGATGACGTCGGCATCGGTCGCTATTGTCTCCGCGTGCGCCGACAGAGTCAGGACGAGACCGCAGCTGGAGTCGGCAAGCATGTACTCGATGCGGTCGGCCGGGTAGTTCGGGTCGACGGGAACGATTGCGGCACCAGTCTTCGCGACGGCCCAGGTCGCGAGCACCGACTCGAGCGAGCGGGTCATGAGGATGGCCACGCGATCCTCCGGCCCCACACCGCGGCCGATCAGCAACCGCGCCAGCGCGGAGGAACGGGCATCGAGCTCGCGATAGACGAGGGCTCCGTCATCGGACACGATCGCCGGAGCGTCGGGGTCGCGTTCGACAGCAGCGGTCAGCAAGTGCGGGAGCAGCGGAACCGGAGCATGTCGCCGCGTTCGTCTGATACGACCGTTTCGACGGCTGACGTCACGGCCCGCGTTGCTCGAATCGACATCCCCGGACTCGATGACCTTCACCGTCATACCACTCCCCGTTCTGCACCGGGGCGGAATGCGGTCGTGGGCAGCGCGTTCGGCGATACACACGGGTCGAGTGCTGTTACGTGAACGAGGCCCCCGACAAACCGGGTCACGTGCACCGACCATTGCGAGTCTTACACGAGAACACTGCCTCTTCCACTCGAATGGCGTCTGGCCTATTCGACATCCACTGAAAGAGTGAACAATTCGGACATTTCGTTGACCGTGATCCATGCCTCCACGAGGGGCCCGATCACCCTACACGCATCGGTTCCCGTCAGCTCCCAGTGGGATGCCTCGACCTCGCAACGATGTACCTCGCCCGCCACGAACGCGGACCAGTCGAGAAGAGAATGATCCGCTCCCGGTGTGGATCCCCGAGCTGCCACGAAGAGCAGATCTCCCGAGAAACAACCCGGCCGATGCTCCGCGAGAACGTCGAACGACCGCCCGATCCCTTCGAGGAAGTCGGCCGTCGTCGGAACCCCGTCGACACCCGCGTCCAATTCGCGTGTGATATCTGCCACCACATCGTCCCCGCGGAGTAGGCCTGGTCCTACACCGCCCTGCAATGCTGCGAGGGCGACCTGCTCGACGTCGACGGGCGACTCCAACGGCACGGGAACCTGCGTATCGAGCAGAATCAACGAGGCCACCGCGTCGCCGCTCCGCTGCAACTGCACGGCCATCTCGTGGGCGATCACGCCGCCCATCGACCACCCGGCGAGATGGACAGATCCATGCGGCTGCAGGCGACGAACCTCGGACACGTAGAGCCGGGCCCATTCCTCGATCGATTCGGGCATTGCGCCGGTACCGGACAATGCGGGCGATTGGAGTCCGTAGACGGGTCTGCCCTCCGGTACATACTTCGCCAATTCCGCGAAGCTCCAGGCGAGGCCGACCACGGGGTGCACGAAGAAGACCGCTTCGAGGCCCGGATCGCCGGCACGGAGCGAAATGACCATGTCGAATGCGCCACCCGAGGCGGGTTCGTCGGCCTCTGCCAGTGATTCGATGCGGGCAGCCAACTCCTCCACCGACCCCACCTCGAACACCACCGACACCGGCACCCGCACACCCACCACCGACGACAACCGCGCCACCAACCGCGTCGCCCCCAACGAATTCCCCCCCAAATCCACAAACGAATCATCCAAACCGACCCGCTCCACCCCCAACACCGACGCCACCACCGACGCCACCGACACCTCCACCACAGACCGCGGCGCCCGAAACTCCCGCACCGCAAACACCGGCTCCGGCAACGCCCCCCGATCCACCTTCCCCACCGGAGTCAACGGCACCTCATCGAGCACCACCACCAACGCCGGCACCATATACCCCGGCAACACCCCCGACACCTGCTCACGCACCACACCCGACTCGAGCACCACACCCGACTCCGGCACCACATACGACACCAACGCCGACTCCCCCGACGCCAACACCGACCCCACCGTCACCGCAAAACCCACCCCCGGCAACGACGCCAACACCGCATCGACCTCACCCAACTCGATACGAAAACCCCGCACCTTCACCTGAAAATCGCTACGCCCCACATACTCCAACACCCCACCCCCACCACGACGAACCACATCCCCCGTCCGATACCTCCGCCCACCCGACACCGAAAACGGATCCGCCACAAAACGAGACGACGTCAACCCCACCTGACCGTGATACCCCCGCGCCACCTGCGCCCCCGCCACATACAACTCCCCCACCACACCATCAGCCACCGGACGCAAACGCTCATCCAGCACAAAACACCCCACCCCCGCAATCGCCGACCCGATCGACACCACCGAACCCGGCACCAACTCCGCCGAACTCGTCGCCAAAATCGTCGTCTCCGTCGGACCATACGCATTGAAAAAACGCCGCACACCCGGAACAGACCACCGCCGCACCAACTCCGGCGTAAACGACTCCCCCGCCACCACCACCGACACCAACGAATCCAACCCCACCGGATCCATCGACCCCAACGCCCCCGGCGTCATGAACACATGCGACACCCGCTCCGCCGCAATCAACTCCGCCAACTCCACACCACCACCGACACCCGCCGGAGCCACCACCACCGACGCCCCCGCCGAAAACCCCACCAACAACTCCAACAACGACACATCGAAACTCGGCGAACACACATGCAACACCCGCGACGACGCATCCACCCCGAAATGCTCACGCTCAGCCGAAATCAACGACGCCACACCAGCATGCGACACCACCACACCCTTAGGCCGCCCCGACGACCCCGACGTATAAATCATCCACGCCGCATCCGCCAACTCCACCGACCGCACCCGATCCACATACGACACCGGACGCGACGACAACCCCCCCACCTCAGAAACCAACCCCACATCATCGAACACCACCACCGGCACCGCAGACGGACACGACACAGACACCACATCGACCACCGACGACACCGTCACCACCAACACAGCACCCGAATCAGCCACCATGAACTGCACACGCTCAACCGGATACCCCGGATCCACCGGCACGAAAGTCGCCCCCGACTTCACCACCGCCCACAACACCACCACCGACTCCCACGAACGCGGCACCGCCACCACCACCGCATCCCCAGGACCCACCCCCCGAGAAATCAACCACCGAGCCCACCGCGACGAACACTCATCAAGCTCCCGATACGACCACGACCGACCCCCCGCCACCACCGCCACCGCATCACCACACGACTCCACCGCAGACACCAACAACTGCGGCAACACCACACCACGACCACGCCCACCACGACGCTCACCACGCGCAGCACGTTCGACCCGAGGAGCCCGACCGCCATGTCGCGCTTCTGCCGTCTCGATCTGCTCAACCGAACGCGCCCCCCGGGCAGCACTTACCACGAATCGACTCCTTCCGGACGAGCAACCCCGACGTTGCTCGACCGCAAGCCAAGTTACCGTTCGGTCACTTCACTCGCACTACCCACGGATCAGCTGGAGCGACAGTTTTGCCTGCCAGAGGACCCGAAACAACGCCATCTTCCCGGGCGTGGCGGTCGGTGACGATCACAGCCGCGAGGTCCTCGGAGTCGGACAGAGACGACACGTCGACGGAGGGCACGAACACGTGGCTGACCCACTCGTCGAGTGCCAACGCGCCGAGATCATCGTCTCGACCAGGAACAACGACCACCGCACCGGCAACGGCCGCGGCCAATACCGCGAACACCGTCCATCGATCGACCTCCGATCTGTGCGGGAGGACGCGCGAATCGTAGGTCAGGGCCAGTTCCTCCTGCCCCCGACGCAACGCGGCAACGACCTCACCATGGCTGAGATGCACATCACCGAAGTGCAACGCCCGGTCACCGGGACCGAGCACCTCGGGACGATCTGTGTAGCCGAGTGACCGTCCGGACAGCCCGGCCACCGCCGCAGCGACCACCGGATCATCGATCGAGATCCACGTCGCCTCGGCAGCAGTTGCCGTCTCCGTGAGCTCTCCGACCCTCTCGACCGTGGACAGTCCCCAGCGCGCGGGCGTCTGCCGGCCGACGGATACCGCGGCCCCCGACTTCGCCACCGCCCACAATGCGACCACCAGATCCACACCGACCGGAAGGTCCACGGTCACGACATCGCCCGGCACCGCGCCGAGGGAGATCAGATATCTCGCCCACTGCGAGGAGCGCGCTTCGATCTCCGCGAAGCTCGATTCCGTATCGCCGAAGACGACGGCGGGAGCGTCCGGATCCGATTCGACGGCAACCTGGAGTTCCTGCGCGATGGTGCGGTCCACGCTCGTCTGCGTCGCAGGCAATATTGCCGGTGCCGCAGTGATGCTGACGGAACGCTCACGTTCCGTGCGGATATCGATGTCACCGACCACCGATGCGGCGTCGGCCGCAACCGCATCGAGAATCGTCACGAATCTGCCTGCGAATGTGTCGATAGTGCCCGCATCGAACAGGTCGGTCGCGTAGGTGACAGCGATTGCGAGCCCTCCGGTCGCACCGTCGGCCCCTTCCCGCGGCTCCACAGTGACCTGCAGGTCGAACTTCGCTGCCAGCTCTCCACCGTCGAGGGCTTCGACGATCAGACCTGGAAGTTCGAGTCGCGCCGGTTCGATGTTCTGGAACGACAACACCGTCTGAAACACGGGATGTCGCGCTGCCGATCGTGCTGCGACGACCTCGTCGACGATCCGCTCGAACGGCACATCGGCGTTCGCGAACGCCTCGAGATCCGTAGCACGGGCAACATCGAGGACCGAATCGAAGGAGGCGCCGGGGTCGATGTCGGTGCGCAATGCAAGTGTGTTGACGAACATGCCGACGACATCATCGAGCGCGCGTGCGCCACGTCCGGCCACGGGCGTGCCGACGACGATGTCGCGTGAGCTGCTCAGCCGCGACAACAACACAGCAAGCGCCGAGTGCACCACCATGAACAATGTGGACCGGTGTGCCGCCGCGAGTTCGTCGAGGCGGCGGCGGGTTGCTGCACTCACCTCGGTGACGTGCGTGGCACCGCGCAGGCTGGGTGTCGCGGGCCTCGGCCGATCGGTGGGCACGTCGAGCAGGTCGGGGACCTCCGCGAGACGCTCACGCCAGTACGCAAGCTGAAGGCCTGCCGGCGACTGCGGGTCGTCGGCGTCGCCGAACACTTCCTGCTGCCACAGTGCAAAGTCTGCGTACTGGACCTCGAGGTCGTCGGCGGCGGGAGCCACCCCTGAGAGCCGCGCCACGTAGGCCGACATCAGATCGCGGGCGAGCGGCGGCAAAGACGCGCCGTCGGCCGAGATGTGATGGACCACGAGCGCAAGGACGTGGTCGTCGGACGCAACACTCACAAGACGCCCGCGGACCGGAACCTCCGTGGCAACGTCGAATCCCTGGGAGACCACCTCGACGACCGCTGCGAATGCGTCCGTGTCGGATGCGACGCTCACCGTCGTGAGGGCATCCACTGCGTCGGCTTCCAGGATCTTCTGGTGGGGGCCCTGCTCGTCCTGCGGATAGACCGTGCGCAGCGACTCGTGTCGTTCGACGATGTCGCGAACCGCAGCAGCCAGCGCTGCGGTGTCGAGGCCTCCGCGCAATCGGATGGCGAGTGGAATGTTGTAGGTCGCCGATCCCGGGTCGAGCTGGTTCAGCACCCACATGCGCTGCTGCGCCAGTGACAACGGAATCCGGTCCGGCCGTGGTCCGCGCACCAGTTCGGGGAGGGCCCTGCCGCCGCGACCGGAATCGGCTCGCGCCGCAAGACCTGCGACAGTGGGTTCCTCGAACAATTCACGGATCGCGAGGGTGGCGCCCAGCGCCTCGTTGATCCGTGCGATCACTCGTGTCGCGATGAGTGAGTTGCCGCCGAGGTCGAAGAACGAATCGTCCGCGCCGACCTTCTCGACGTCGAGTACCTGTGCCAGGATCTGCGCCACCACGCGTTCGGACTCCGTCACCGGTTCCCGGTAGTCGTCGCCGACGGCGTCGATTCGCGGAGCCGGCAGAGCGGATCGGTCGAGTTTTCCGTTGACGGTCAGGGGCAGCGCGTCGAGCACGGTCACGATGTCGGGCACCATATATCCGGTCAGGAACTCCGACACACGGGTACGTACCTCTGCCGCAACCACGGTCTCACCGGCGCGCGGCACGACGTAGCCGACGAGACGCTCACCGAGACCGTCATCTCGAACCAGAGCGACGGCATGCGCAACTCCTGGTGCCTGCAGCAGCGCCGCCTCGATCTCGCCGAGTTCGATGCGGAATCCGCGCAGTTGCACCTGCGAGTCACTGCGACCGGCATATTCGAGGATGCCGTCGGAGTTCCAGCGGGCAATGTCGCCGGTGCGGTAGAGCCTGGCGCCACCGAACGGATCCGCGACGAACCGCACTGCCGTCAGATCGGGACGACCGAGGTATCCGCGCGACAACTGGTCGCCGGAGACGTAGACCTCCCCGGGGACGCCCGTCGGCACCGGCTGCAGCCGCCGGTCGAGCACCCGCACCGTGAGTCCGGGCAGGGATCGTCCGATCGCACTCGCCGCTCCGGCCTGCGCATGAGCGGGTTCGATCGGGTGGAACGACACGTGCACGGTCGTCTCGGTGATGCCGTACATGTTGATCATGCGGGGCGAGACGGGATGCCGGTCGAACCAGCCCTCGAGTCGTCCCGGATCGAGCGCCTCGCCGCCGAACACCACGTACCGCAATGTCGACGGCGCAGCCTCTATCTCACTCGCGGCGAGGACGCGGTCGGCCTCGTCGAACTGGTAGAACGCCGACGGCGTCTGATTGAGGACCGTCACGCCTTCGGTGCGCACCAGAGCGGCGAACAGTTCCGGCGACCGCGACGTCGGGTAGTCGACGACGACGAGCCGGCCGCCGTGGAGCAGCGGGCCCCACAGTTCCCACACCGAGAAATCGAATGCGTACGAGTGGAACAGAGTCCACACGTCATCCGATCCGAAACCGAACAGTGGCTCTGCGTTCTCGAAGAGCGTGAGCACGTTGCGATGGGTGATACCGACGCCTTTGGGACGGCCCGTGGAACCCGAGGTGTAGATGACGTAGGCGAGATCATCGGGACTCAGTGGTGAGAGACGGTCCGCGTCCGTGAGCGGACCCGGCGCGACCGACTCCGCGACCTCGTCCGCGCCGTCGATATGCACGACGTCGATTCCACTGTCCCACAGCACCTTCGCATCACCGTCCCGCCCGATCGCGTCGGAGGTGACGATCACGCGGGGGCGGGCATCATCGAGCATGTACCGGATGCGATCCTGCGGGTAGGTCGGATCGACCGGCAGGTAGGCCCCGCCCGACTCGATCACAGCCAGAAGCGCGACGACGAGATCGATCGAGCGCGGCAACGCCACCGCCACGAGAGACCCCGGACCGACGCCCGCGGCGACGAGACGACGCGCCATCCGGTTGGCCCGGATCGAAAGTTCGGCATAGTCGACGGTGGTGCCGTCGAAGCTGATCGCCGGCGAAGTTCGGTGACCGAGCACGGATTCGGCCAGGCGATCGGCCAGCGTGACCGGAGGCCGTGCCGCAGACCCGGCGCCGAGCGAACTCCAGTCGGTCAGGATCCGGTCGCGTTCGCGTTCTTCGAGTAGCGGCAGATCCGCGATGGAGGTCCGCTCGTCGGAGACCACCGCACCGAGGATCCGCTCGAACCTGCGCGCGAGGCTTTCCACTGTAGTGTCGTCGAACAGCTCTGTTGCGTAGTTGAATTCGACGGCGAACCCACCGGGTGCGCCATCCGGGCCGGTAATGTCGGCGACGGTGACCTGGAGGTCGAATTTTGCTGTCGCCACGTCGAATTCGACACCCGCGATACTCAGTCCGGCCAGCTCGAGGTTCGACACGGGCATGTTCTGGAACGTCAGCATCACCTGGAAAAGCGGGTGACGGGCTTGCGAGCGCGGCGGGTCGAGCACCTCCACGAGGCGCTCGAACGGGATGTCCGCGTGCACGAATGCATCCAGATCCGCAACACGCACCCGTCCCAGCACGTCTTCGAACGACTCCCCACCGTCGATCTCGGTGCGCAGCACGAGCGTGTTGACGAACATGCCGATCACGTCGTCCAGGGCGGCCTCGCCGCGTCCGGCAACGGGCGTGCCGATCGCGATGTCCTCGGTACCGCTCATCCTCGCGAGCAACACAGCAAGTGCGGCATGAACGACCATGAATTCCGTTGCGCCACTGCGACGTGCGAGATCAGCAATACCTGCACGCAGGTCGCGGTCGAGATCGACACGCAGCGATGCACCGCGGTTGCTCGCCACTGCGGGTCGCGGGCGATCGACGGGAAGCGGGAGCTCTTCCGGCAGGTCGGCGAGGGTCCGGCTCCAGAACTCCACCTGCTTCGACATCAGTGAGTCGGGATCGGATTCGTCGCCGAGCACTTCCCGCTGCCACAGGGTGTAGTCCGCGTACTGCACTTCCAGCGGAGTCCACGACGGCTCGTTCCCCGAGAAATGTGCGTCGTATGCAGTGATCACGTCGCGCACCAGTGGCCCGATCGAGTACCCGTCGGCGGAGATGTGATGCACGACCACAACCAGCACGTGCTCGCGCTCCGACACCTCGAGCAGACGCACCCGGAGTGGAACGTCACGAGTGACATCGAATCCGGTGGTCACGATCTCCGCGATACGATCGGGTACCTCGTCTGCGGACAGCGGTTCGGACGCCACGTCGAGTCGGGCCTCCGATGCCGGATGAACCTGCTGGTAGCCGGTACCGTCAATCTCCGGATATACGGTTCTCAGCGATTCGTGCCGGGCGACGACGTCGTTGATCGCTGCGCGCAATGCGGCATGATCCAGCTTTCCGGAGAGCCTGATGGCCATCGGAATGTTGTCGACGAACGACTCCGGCTGCAGGCGGTTGAGGAACCACATGCGCTGCTGCGCCAACGACAACGGCACGCGATCCGGACGCTCCCGCGCTTCCAGCGGCACCGAATTGTCGCCGGCCGCCAGTGATTCGATGCGGGCAGCCAACTCCTCCACCGACCCCACCTCGAACACCACCGACACCGGCACCCGCACACCCACCACCGACGACAACCGCGCCACCAACCGCGTCGCCCCCAACGAATTCCCCCCCAAATCCACAAACGAATCATCCAAACCGACCCGCTCCACCCCCAACACCGACGCCACCACCGACGCCACCGACACCTCCACCACAGACCGCGGCGCCCGAAACTCCCGCACCGCAAACACCGGCTCCGGCAACGCCCCCCGATCCACCTTCCCCACCGGAGTCAACGGCACCTCATCGAGCACCACCACCAACGCCGGCACCATATACCCCGGCAACACCCCCGACACCTGCTCACGCACCACACCCGACTCGAGCACCACACCCGACTCCGGCACCACATACGACACCAACGCCGACTCCCCCGACGCCAACACCGACCCCACCGTCACCGCAAAACCCACCCCCGGCAACGACGCCAACACCGCATCGACCTCACCCAACTCGATACGAAAACCCCGCACCTTCACCTGAAAATCGCTACGCCCCACATACTCCAACACCCCACCCCCACCACGACGAACCACATCCCCCGTCCGATACATCCGCCCACCCGACACCGAAAACGGATCCGCCACAAAACGAGACGACGTCAACCCCACCTGACCGTGATACCCCCGCGCCACCTGCGCCCCCGCCACATACAACTCCCCCACCACACCATCAGCCACCGGACGCAAACGCTCATCCAGCACAAAACACCCCACCCCCGCAATCGCCGACCCGATCGACACCACCGAACCCGGCACCAACTCCGCCGAACTCGTCGCCAAAATCGTCGTCTCCGTCGGACCATACGCATTGAAAAAACGCCGCACACCCGGAACAGACCACCGCCGCACCAACTCCGGCGTAAACGACTCCCCCGCCACCACCACCGACACCAACGAATCCAACCCCACCGGATCCATCGACCCCAACGCCCCCGGCGTCATGAACACATGCGACACCCGCTCCGCCGCAATCAACTCCGCCAACTCCACACCACCACCGACACCCGCCGGAGCCACCACCACCGACGCCCCCGCCGAAAACCCCACCAACAACTCCAACAACGACACATCGAAACTCGGCGAACACACATGCAACACCCGCGACGACGCATCCACCCCGAAATGCTCACGCTCAGCCGAAATCAACGACGCCACACCAGCATGCGACACCACCACACCCTTAGGCCGCCCCGTCGACCCCGACGTATAAATCATCCACGCCGCATCCGCCAACTCCACCGACCGCACCCGATCCACATACGACACCGGACGCGACGACAACCCCCCCACCTCAGAAACCAACCCCACATCATCGAACACCACCACCGGCACCGCAGACGGACACGACACAGACACCACATCGACCACCGACGACACCGTCACCACCAACACAGCACCCGAATCAGCCACCATGAACTGCACACGCTCAACCGGATACCCCGGATCCACCGGCACGAAAGTCGCCCCCGACTTCACCACCGCCCACAACACCACCACCGACTCCCACGAACGCGGCACCGCCACCACCACCGCATCCCCAGGACCCACCCCCCGAGAAATCAACCACCGAGCCCACCGCGACGAACACTCATCAAGCTCCCGATACGACCACGACCGACCCCCCGCCACCACCGCCACCGCATCACCACACGACTCCACCGCAGACACCAACAACTGCGGCAACACCACACCACGACCACGCCCACCACGACGCTCACCACGCGCAGCACGTTCGACCCGAGGAGCCCGAGGGGCACGCGCCTGGCGGGGTGCACGCCCGCCGCTGCGATCGGCATTGCGGCTGCGGGTGCCTTCCGCCGGATGCTCGGCGCTCGATTCGGGTACCGTCTGCTGCGGGTCGTTCGACTGCGTGGCATTATCCGGAGTAACCCCATCCGAGCCGCCGTCGTGTCGTGAACGCATGTAAAAGCCCACACCCTTCGCTTTCGGTACCTCTGAGCTCGCCTGATCCGAACCGAGCCAGCATAGTCATCCGGATCGGCGAGCATTCCTTACCCGTTAGTAACCTCTTGGTTGATCTCTCCGGGCAGCTTCGACGTTACCGTCGAGCGCACTGGCGGCCGGCCGATGGACGACCGTGGGGCCGCCTCTCGGCGGCCCCACGGGTATCAGTGCTGGTCAGTAGCGATGTGCACGTGATGTGCACTCCGCCACTGTGCGAGAACTCCCGCGGGAGCTTCGTCGAGCACCACGACCACCGCGAGGTCCTCGAGGCCTGGTTCCAAAGTCTCCAAGGACGACGCAGGCAGATGCGCGTGCGTGACCCATTCGTTGTAGAGGACGCCGTCGAGGTC
The DNA here is from genome assembly GCF_042729855.1 of Rhodococcus sp. NPDC060090. NCBI lineage: Bacteria > Bacillati > Actinomycetota > Actinomycetes > Mycobacteriales > Nocardiaceae > Rhodococcus > Rhodococcus sp. NPDC060090. Next base: position 11,467 of record NZ_JBHWXB010000026.1, read on the forward strand.
CTCACCACCCACGATGCCCTCGGGTACCAGGACGACGACGGCCCCGGCGGCGGTGACGAGCAGCTGTTCGAGCGCCAGTGCCTCCGCACCCGCGCCGTCGATCCCTGCGCGCGCGACCGCGACGCTCCGGGACTCGTAGGTCATCGAGTACCGATCTCGGAGGGTGCCGAGCAGGTCGACCAGTTCTTTGTTCGACAGTATCCGCGAATCGAGAACCACCGCCGGGTCCGAAGGCTCGACCGGACGCACACGATCGGCATAGGTGACGGGGTCCGACGGCATTGCTGCGACGTCCTGCGCAACGCCCTCGTCATCGACCACGAGCCATTCTCCGACGGGCTCGCCGTCCGTAACGGAGGCGATGGTCAAGCCCAGCACCGCACCCGACTGCAGGACAGTGGTCCACCGCTGCGGATCGACCACTGCCAGGGCAGCGCCGGTCTTCGCGACCGCCCACTGCGCAACCACCGAGTGCACCGACCTCGGCATCGCGATCGACACGACGTCGCCGGTGCCGAGACCGCGCGCGATGAGCACACGTGCAAGCTGCGACGACCGCTCGTCGAGTTCCCGATACGAGAACTCTCTTCCTTCCTCGCCGGTACCGGCGTCCGCCGGTACGGCCAGAGCCGGCGCGGACGGATCCTCCTCGATGACCTCACCGAGGACGGTGGCCAGCGTGCGCGCCGCCGACACGACGACCGGAGCCGCCGGCCCCGACTCCTCGACGATGCGCGCCGCCTCGTCGGCACCGAGCAGGTCGATGTCTCCCACCGGCGAATCCGGGTCGGCAACGAACGCGTCGAGCACCCGAACGAACTGTTCGGAGACCCGCGAGATGGCGGCTTCGTCGAAGAAGCGCTCGAGGTACTTGAACGTGAAGTCGATCGCGGTGTCCGCCACGGTGAGCAACGTGATCGGGTAGTGCGTCGCATCCTTGACGCCCACACCGGTGATGGTCATCCCGTCGATCGAGCCTGCCGCGTCGGACAGCGCTTCGCGGTCGATCGGATACGACTCGAACACCAACAGTGAATCGAATCCGATCGGGGTGCCCGTGCGCTCCTCGATGTCGGACAAACCGACGTAATGGTGATCGAGCAGTCCGGCCTGCTCCGCCTGCAGACGGGTGAGCAGGGCCTCGACCGACTCGTCGGGGTCGGCGTTCACTCGCACCGGCAGGGTGTTGATGAACAGACCCACCATCGACTCGACACCGGGCAGGTCGGCGGGACGCCCCGAGACCGTCGCGCCGAACACCACGTCGTCCCGTCCGGTCAGCCTGCCTGCAAGAACCGCCCATGCCGCCTGGACGAACGTGTTGACCGTGACGCCGAGTTGCCCCGCAAGTGAGGTCAATTGCGCGGTGCGTTCGGTGTCGTACAGCACCGACACCTTGGCGATCGTGTCGTTGTCCGCGTCGCGGACGACCGGCGCCAGGATCGTCGGATCCTCCAGCCCGCGCAACATGTCGGCCCACGCGTCGAGGGAGTCGTCCCGATTCTGCTCTGCCAACCACGACAGGAAGTTCCGGTACGACCGGACACGCGGCAGCAGCGACTGGTCCCCACGCAACACGTACAGCGCCATCAGGTCCTGCATGAGCAACGGCATCGACCAGCCGTCGAGCAGGATGTGGTGGCTCGTGACCGCGAGGTGGTACCGGTCGTCGGCCTCCTTGACGAGCAGGAACCGCATCAGCGGAGCGGTGTCCATGTCGAACCGGCGGGCCTGCTCGGCTGCGAGAACCTTTGCCAGTTCCGCCTCGCGACGGTCTGCCGGTACAGCCCCGAGATCGACCTGCTTCCAAGGCAGTTCGACCTCGTCGAGCACCAACTGGACCGAGTCGCCCTCGTCGTCGGTGACGAACGCGGTGCGCAGGTTCGGGTACCGGTCGAGCAGCGCCTGACCGGCACCGCGCAGACGCTCTGCGTCGACGGTGCCTTCGAGGTCGAGCACGGCCTGCATCGTGTACACGTCGACGTGACTCTCGTCGGTCATCGAGGCATGGAACAGCAGACCGGACTGCAGCGGCGAGAGCGGCCACACGTCGCCGAGTGCCGGGTACCGGTGCTCCCAATGTTCGATCTCGGCCTGATCGAGGTCGACAAGCGGCAGATCCGACGGGGTGAGGCCACCCGCATCCGGCCCCGTCGCGTACTGCGCGAGCGCGCTCAGCGCCGCAATCCAGTGCTGTGAGAGTTCGTCGACGTCGTCACGGTCGAGCAGGCCCACCGGGAACGCGATGTTCGCGCCCAGCTGAGGACCGTCCGGACCGTCACTGACCACGGCGTTGATGTCGACCGCCGCGTTCGCGGGCATGTCCTCGTCCTGGGTCACGTCGAGCTTGCCGAGGGCGTCCGTAGGTGCCCACCCGATCGCCGCCAACTCCTCCGGCACATCCGCAGCAGACACCCGCCCCAGATAGTTGAAACTGATCTGCGGCGACTTCACCACCGCCGCCAACCGCTCCGACGACTCACCATCCAAGAACCGCAACAAACCGAAGCCCATGCCCTTGTCCGGAATCGCCAGCAACTGCTCCTTCACAGCCTTGACCGCAGCACCGACCGCATCCCCACCGGCGAATGCGTCGTCCACGTCGATTCCGGTCAGATCCACCCGCACCGGATACGCACTCGTGAACCACCCCACCGTCCGCGACAGATCCGCACCCGGCACCACCGCTTCCTCACGGCCGTGACCCTCGAACTTCACCAACGCCGACGACGACTCGACCCCACGATCACGACGCCACCGCACCAACGCCAACCCCAACGCCGCCACCAGACCATCGGCAACACCACCGCGGAACAACGACGGCACTGACGTCAACAACGCCTCGGTGTCCGAGGCGGGCACGCTGATGTCGAAGCGCTCGACGGTCGACGCCGTATCGACGGACGGGTCGAAGGGCCGCGCCCCGAGCAACGGGTCGGGGCCTTCGAGAATCTGCTCCCACAGGGAGAGTTCGGTGCGCCGGTCGGGCGCGGCCTCGACGAGGCCGTGTGCCCAGCGGCGCAACGACGTACCGACCTCGGCAAGCTGCACATCCTGCCCGGAGACGACCTGCCCCCATGCAAGACCGAGATCCGGCAACAGGATTCGCCACGACACACCGTCGACCACCAGGTGGTGGGCGACGACGGCGAGCACACCGGCGCGACCGGCCTGACCGAAGTCGAACCACACGAACTGCAACACCGACCCGGCGAACGGGTCGAGGCGACCCAGTGCCGCGTCGATCTCGCGTCCGGCGACGGCCGTGAGATCCTCGTCGCTGATATCGGCGGACACGTCGATGCGGGTGATGAGCGATCCGGCGTCCACGTCGCCGGCAGCGCGCACCCGGAAGGAGATGCCGTCTCCGTCGCCGTCGAGGATCGACCGCAGCGCGTCGTGATGACCCACGACCGCGCCCACAGTCCGCTCGAGCACCTCACCGGTGATGTCCTGAGGAAGCGTCACGGAGACGAACTGGGAGAACCGGTCGAAGCCACCGGGCCACCCCAGCACCTCACGCATGATCGGCGTCAACGGCACATCACCGACACCGCCACCGGGCAGTTCCTCGAGTCGCACGATGCCCTGGGACTCGTCGCTCCGAACTGCCACCTCGGCAAGGCCCGCCACCGAACGCCGCTCGAACACATCCCGCGGCGAGAACACCACACCACGAGCCTTCGCCCGCGACACCAACTGAATCGACACGATACTGTCACCACCGAGCGCGAAGAACGACTCGTCCACACTCACCTTCTCCAGGTGCAGAACCTCCGCGAACACCTCCGCAATGATCTCCTCGACCTCACCGGCAGCCGCACGATATTCACGCTCGGCGAGCACCGGCTCCGGCAACGCATCACGATCCAACTTGCCCACCGGCGTCAACGGCACCTCATCGAGCACCACAATCGCCGACGGCACCATATGCGGCGGCAACGACCGAGCCACAAACTCCGTCAACCCCGCCACATCCACAGTCCGGCCCTTGACCGGCAACACATACGACACCAACACCGTCGCACCCGACGCCGTGGAACGACCGAGGGTTGCGGCGAAGTCGACGGTCTCGTGTGCGGCCAGGGCGGCGTCGATCTCGCCGAGTTCGATACGGAAACCGCGCACCTTCACCTGGAAGTCGCTGCGCCCCACGAACTCGAGCTCGAGCCGGTCTTCGCCGGCACGCCACCGCACCACATCACCCGTGCGGTACATGCGTGAACCGTCCGGGCTGTAAGGATTGGCAACGAACATCTCGGCGGTGAGAGCGCTACGGCCGTGGTAACCGCGGGCAAGCGCAGCGCCGGCCATGTACAGCTCACCGGCGACGCCCTCGGGGACGGGACGCAACCGCGTGTCGAGCACGAGTGCGGACACACCGTGCGTGGGATGACCGATCGTGATCGGACGTCCCGGTTCGAGCCGCGCGAACGACGAGATGATCGTCGTCTCGGTGGGGCCGTACCCGTTGAAGTACTTACGTCCCGGTGCCCACTTGGCGAGCAGTTCGGGTGTGGTGACGTCGCCGCCGACCGACGCGACCTCGAGGCTGTCGATACCGGTCGGATCCATCGTCCCGAGTACCGCAGGCGTGATGATCGTGTGCGTGACCCGCTCGCTGTGCAGCAGCTCGGCGAGGTCCGGGCCACCGATGATGGTGGACGGCACGATGACCAACGTCGCGCCGCTCGTGAAGGCTGCCATCCACTCGAGCACCGACGGGTCGAAACTCGGCGAGCAGATGTGCAGGAAACGATGGCCGGCGCGCAGGTGGTACAGCTCGACAGCGGTATCCACCACCCCGCCGAGACCCTGGTGCGTGACGACAACGCCCTTGGGGCGGCCCGTCGAACCCGATGTATAGATGACGTAGGCCGGGTGGAACAGCGACAGCGGACGCACCCGGTCGGAGGCGCCCACCGGCAACGCCGACTGTCCGTCGAGTTCGCTCGCGAACGCCGAATCGTCGAGCACGATCCAGTCGGAGTCGCCGGGCAGCCCGTCCCGATAGGTCGAGGACGTGATACCCAGGACCGCACCGGAATCGGCCAGCATGTACCGGACCCGGTCGACGGGATACGTCGGGTCGACCGGCAGGTGCGCGGCACCGGCCTTCGCGATCGCCCACACGCTCAGAACCATCTCGTACGACCGCGGGTACGACACCGCGACGATGTCCTCCGGACCGACACCGCGTCCGATGAGGATCCGTGCGAGCTTCGACGAGGTCTCGTCGAGTTCGCGGTAACTGATCGAACGCCCCTGGTACCGGACCGCAGTTGCATTCGGATCGAGCGTCACCGCCGCCGTGAGGATGTCGGCAAGAGATCCACCTGCACCGACGTGATCCCCATGGACATGCGTGAGCCGGCCGAACTCGTCGTCGCCGAGCATCGGGAGATCCCCGACCGGTGCCTGCGGATCCGCGAGGATGCCCGCGAGCAACAGTTCGAACCGGTGGGCGAACTGCTCGACGGTGTTGTGATCGAACAACGCACTCGCGTAGGAGAACTCGGCCGACATGCCGGTCTGTGCACCGTCTTCTCCGATGCTCTCGCGCAACGTGAGCGACAGGTCGAACTTCGCGGTGTCCACATCGAACGGCACCCCGGACACGCTCAGCTCCGGCAGTTCGAGTCCCGCCGACGGCAGGTTCTCGAACGACAGGGCCACCTGGAACAGCGGGTGCCGTGCGGTCGACCGCTCGGGTTCGACGATCTCGACGAGCCGCTCGAACGGAATATCCGCGTGGGCGAACGCTTCGAGGTCGGTCTCACGAACCCGCGACAGCAGATCCGTGAACGGCTCGCCCGCATCGACCCTGCTCCGCAACACGAGAGTGTTCACGAACATGCCGATCAGGTTGTCGAGTTCCGACTCGCCGCGACCCGCGATCGGCGTGCCGATCGCCACGTCGTCGGAGTCGGACATACGTGCCAAGAAGATCGCCAACGCGGTGTGGACGACCATGAACATCGTCGTGCCGGTCCGGCGGGCCAGTGCCGCCAGCGCACGATGCGTGGACGCGTCGAGCGCGAACTCGACCCGACCACCGGCGAACGACTGCACCGGCGGACGCGGACGGTCCATCGGCAGGTTCAGCTCGTCCGGAACACCGGCGAGTGCGCGCTTCCAGTACTGAGCCTGCGTCGACAGCAGACTCTCCGGATCGTCTTCCGAACCGAGCACCTCGCGCTGCCACAGCGCGAAGTCCGCATACTGCACCGGAAGCGGAGCCCATGCGGGTTCTTCACCGGCCGCACGGGATACATAGGCGGCCATGACATCACGCGTGAGCGGAGCCATCGACCAGCCGTCGGCACTGATGTGATGGACCACGAACACGAGCACATGATCGGGAACGGACTCCCCCAGCCGGTACAGCACCGCACGCAACGGGACCTGCGTGGTCACGTCGAACCCTGTTCCCACGATCTCCAGGATCCTCGCGGGCAGTTCGGCTTCGTCGACCTGCACAGCATCGAGGTTCGGCAGCGCCTCATCGACCGAGAGAATCTGCTGGTAGGGACGACCGTCGTCCTCCGTGTAGATCGTGCGGAGCACCTCGTGCCGATCGAGCAGGTCACGAACCGCCGCCTGCAATGCATCCACGTCGAGCGCGCCGGTCAGACGCACTGCGACAGGAAGATTGTCGGCGCTCGACGTGGCATCGAAGCGGTTGAGGAACCACATGCGCTGCTGCGCGAGCGACAGCGGCACCCGATCCGGGCGCTGCTGCGGCACCAACGGTGCCCGACGCACAGAACCGGTGTGCTGCTCTGCCTGCGCGGCAAGCGCGTGCACCGTCGAAGACTCGAACAACACCCGCACCGGGATCCGTACATCCAGCGCCGACCCGAGACGTGCGACGAGCTGCGTGGCGATCAGCGAGTTGCCGCCGAGCGCGAAGAAGTCGTCGTCGAGGCCGACCCGCTCGACGCCGAGAACATCGGCGAAGGTCGTCGCGACGATCTCCTCGATCGGTGTCGTCGGAGCACGGAACTCCCGCGCTTCGAAGGTCGGTGCCGGCAGGGCCTTGCGGTCGAGCTTGCCGGACGTGTTGAGCGGGAACTCGTCGAGGACGACCAATGCGGACGGCACCATGTAGGAGGGCAGTGTCTCCGACACGGAGTCGACCAGCTCTCCGGTGTCGATGTTCCGCCCCGGTGTCGGCACGACGTATCCGGCGAGCTGGTCGCCGGTAGGCGTCTGCACCACGAGCACCGCGGCCTGGTTCACCGAATCGTGGGCCAGCAGAGCGGTTTCGATCTCACCGAGCTCGATGCGCTGACCGCGGAACTTCACCTGGAAGTCGGTGCGGCCGATGTATTCGAGTGCGCCCTGTTCGTCCCAGGTCACGAGGTCGCCCGTGCGGTACATCCGGTCGCCGGGTTCCCCGTACGGGTTCGCCACGAACCGATCGGAGGTGAGGTCGGGCCGGCGCACGTAGCCGCGCGCGAGCTGGACACCCGCGAGATACAGCTCTCCCGATACACCGACGGGAACCGGCCGGAGCCGGCCGTCGAGGACGTAGGCCTGCACGTTCCATTCCGGGACACCGATCGGCACGATGTCGACCGAGCCGGTCGCCGGTGCCTGCCAATAGGTGGCGGATACGGCTGCTTCTGTGGGGCCGTACAGATTGTCGATGTCTGCCGAGCTGATCCGGCGGACGCCGTCGATCGTCTCGGGTGGCAGTGCTTCACCGATCACGAAGATATCGCGCAGAGTACGGCATTCCGCGGCGTCGGCGTGAGCGGCGAACACCGTGAGCATCGACGGCACGAAGTCGGTGATCGTGACCTGTTCGCGCGCGATGACCTCGGACAGGTACGCGGGGTCGCGGTGGCCGTCCGGGGTGGCGATCACCAGTCGGGCACCCACGCTCAGCGGCATGAAGAAGCCCCACAGCGACACGTCGAACGTGGTGGCTGTCTTCTGGAAGTACACGTCGTCCGAGGTCATCTCGAACTCGTGCAGCATCCATTCCGTCTGGTTGACGATCGCGCGGTGTGTCACCGCGACGCCCTTCGGACGTCCTGTGGAGCCCGACGTGAAGATCGCGTAGGCGGTGTTGTCGGGACGCAGCGGGGCGATCCGATCCGCATCCGTGATCGGTGCGGACGAGGTGTCCGACAGGTCGAGCACATCGATGGCGATCGACCGGAGGGCGAGGTCCGACGGCACCTCGAACTCGTCGCGGGCCGTCGTCACGATGCAGACCGGATCGGCCGTGTCGAGGATGTGCCGGACACGGTCGGCGGGATGGTCCGGATCGATCGGCACCCACGCACCACCGGCCCGGACGATCGCATACATGCCCACCATCAGGTCGAGAGACCGCCGGATGGCCAATCCCACCAACGCGTCAGGACCGACACCCTGTGCGATCAGGTGTCGCGCGAGGCGCGTAACACGAGCGTCGAACTCTGCGTAGGTGAGGGATTCACCCTCGTAGACGAGTGCGACGGCGCCCGGTGTGCGTGCCACCTGCGCGTCGAAGCGGTCGGTGAGCAATGTCGACGCGTCGAGTTCGTGCGCCGAATCGTTCCAGTCGTGGAGGATCCTGTCGAGTTCCTCAGCATCGAGGAGCTCGATGTCGCCCACCTGATTCTGGGGTTGCGCAGCGAGCGATTCGAGTGCGCGCACGAAGCGGGCAACGAGCGTGGACACCTGGTCACGGTCGAAAAGAGCACGCTGGTAGCGCAGTTCGACTTCCATGCCTGTCTTGACATGAACGAACAAGCTCAGCGGGTAGTGCGTTGCGTCGTGCGTACCGACACCCGTGACGGACATACCGTCGATCGACGAGGCCTGCTGGGCGAGGCCTTCTTCGTCGAGCGGGTACGACTCGAACACCGTGAGGGTGTCGAATGCGACCGCCGGGCCCGAGGCCCGCTGAATGTCGGTCAGGCCGAGGTGATGATGTTCGAGCAGCGCTGCCTGTTCGCTCTGCAGCCTGCCGAGGAACTCGACGACGGGCTCGTCGGGGTCGAACGACACCCGTACCGGCAGGGTGTTGATGAACAGACCCACCATCGACTCGACGCCGGACAGGTCGGCGGGACGCCCGGAGACGGTCGCGCCGAACACCACATCGTCGCGGCCGGTGAGCCGACCGATCAGCACACCCCATGCGGCCTGCACAAGAGTGTTCACGGTGACGCCGAGGCGCGCGGCAGCGTCGCTGATCGCATTGAGGCGCTGCGCGTCCAGCTCGATCTTGACGCGGTCGTCGCCCTGCTCGCCCGGATGTCGGGGTGACTGCGGGGCGAGCAATGTCGGCTCGTCGAATCCGTCGAACACGTGCGACCAGGCCGCGCGCGAGGCATCCAGGTCGCGTGTGCCGACCCATTCGAGGAACGAGCGGTACGACCGGACACGCGGCAGCATCGACGTATCGCCGCGGGTTGCGTACAGGGCCATCAGATCCTGCATGAGCAGCGGCATCGACCAGCCGTCGACCAGCACGTGGTGCGTGGTCACGCCGAGTTGGTAACGATCATCGCCGAGCGAGACGAGCACGAACCGCATGAGCGGCCCGGTGTCCATCACGAACCCGCGGGTCTCCTCGTCGCGCCAGAACGGGACGGTGGCGGTCACGCCGGAGGCCGCGACCTCCGACGACATGTCGACCGTGCGCCACGGCACCTGCACCTCGTCGAGCACCAACTGGACCGAATCGCCCTCGTTGTCGGTGACGAAGACCGTGCGCAGGTTCGCATGTCGATCGAGCAGTCCCTGGGCTGCTCGGTGCAGACGCTCTGCGTCGACGGTGCCTTCGAGATCCAACACGGCCTGCATCGTGTACACGTCGACGTCGTCGTCGCCGGTCATCAACGCGTGGAACAGCAGACCGGACTGCAGCGGCGAGAGCGACCACACGTCGCCGAGCGCCGGGTACCGAGATTCCCACCGTTCGAGGTCTGCCTGGGTCACGTTCACCAGCGGCACGTCGGACGGAGTGAGCCCGCCGGCACCGGGCGCGGAGGCGTGTCCGGCGAGGGCCTCGAGGGCTGCGCGCCAGTGCTGCGCGAATTCCTCGACGTCGTCCCGGTCGAGCAGGCCGGTGGGGAATGCGATTCCGGCACCGAGTTGCGGTCCGTCCGGCCCGTCGTTGACGATCGCGTTGATGTCGATCGCAGCGTTCGCCGGCATATCGGCGTCGAGTGCAGCATCGACCTGGCCGAGGGCCTGTGTCGGTGCCCACCCGATCGCCGCCAACTCCTCCGGCACATCCGCAGCAGACACCCGCCCCAGATAGTTGAAACTGATCTGCGGCGACTTCACCACCGCCGCCAACCGCTCCGACGACTCACCATCCAAGAACCGCAACAAACCGAAGCCCATGCCCTTGTCCGGAATCGCCAGCAACTGCTCCTTCACAGCCTTGACCGCAGCACCGACCGCATCCCCACCGGCGAATGCGTCGTCCACGTCGACACCGGCCAGATCCACCCGCACCGGATACGCACTCGTGAACCACCCCACCGTCCGCGACAGATCCGCACCCGGCACCACCGCTTCCTCACGGCCGTGACCCTCGAACTTCACCAACGCCGACGACGACTCGACCCCACGATCACGACGCCACCGCACCAACGCCAACCCCAACGCCGCCACCAGACCATCGGCAACACCACCGCGGAACAACGACGGCACCGACGTCAACAACGCCTCGGTTCGGCGTGAATCCAGAGTCAGCTCGATGCGTTCCACGGTGGAGGTGACGTCGACCGCGGGGTCGAAAGGACGCTGCGAGAGCAGTGGGTCGGGTTCACCGAGAACTCGCTCCCACAGTTCCATTTCGTCGCGATGCGACGGCGCCGCCTCGACGAGGCCGTGTGCCCACCGACGCAGCGACGTGCCGACCGCGGCGAGTTCGACCTTCTCCTGCCCGGAAACGATCTGTCCCCACGCAAGACCGAGATCCGGCAACAGGATTCGCCACGACACACCGTCCATCACCAAGTGGTGGGCAACGATCAGCAACACACCCGGCCGGGAGCCGCCGATGAAATCGAACCACACGAACTGCAGCACCGACCCGGCGAACGGGTCGAGACGTCCGAGCGCAGAATCGAGTTCGTGCGAAGCGATCTCGGTCAGCTCTGCATCGGAGATCTCGGCAGCGACCTCGACCCTGGCGATCAAGGATGCGGAGTCGACGGTGTCCGCCGCGCGAATGCGCAGCGTCGTCTCGTCGCCGATGCGTTCGAGGATCGACCGCAGCGCGTCGTGATGATCCACCACGGCACCGATGGTTCGCTCGAGCACGTCCGCGGTGATGTCCTGCGGAAGGTCGACAGCGATGGTCTGCGAGAACCGGTCGAAGCCACCCGGCCACCCGAGCACCTCACGCATGATCGGCGTCAACGGCACATCACCGACACCGCCACCGGGCAGTTCCTCGAGTCGCACGATGCCCTGGGACTCGTCGCTCCGAACTGCCACCTCGGCAAGGCCCGCCACCGAACGCCGCTCGAACACATCCCGCGGCGAGAACACCACACCACGAGCCTTCGCCCGCGACACCAACTGAATCGACACGATACTGTCACCACCGAGCGCGAAGAACGACTCGTCCACACTCACCTTCTCCAGGTGCAGAACCTCCGCGAACACCTCCGCAATGATCTCCTCGACCTCACCGGCAGCCGCACGATATTTACGCTCGGCGAGCACCGGCTCCGGCAACGCATCACGATCCAACTTGCCCACCGGCGTCAACGGCACCTCATCGAGCACCACAATCGCCGACGGCACCATATGCGGCGGCAACGACCGAGCCACAAACTCCGTCAACCCCGCCACATCCACAGTCCGGCCCTTGACCGGCAACACATACGACACCAACACCGTCGCACCCGACGCCGTGGAACGACCGACAGTGGTTGACCAGTTGACGGTGCCGTGTGCCGAGAGCACGGCGTCGATCTCGCCGAGTTCGATACGGAAACCGCGCACCTTCACCTGGAAGTCGCTGCGCCCCACGAACTCGAGCTCGAGGCGATCCTCGACCGCCCGCCACCGCACCACGTCGCCCGTGCGGTACATGCGGTCGCCGGGCTCGCCGTAGGGGTTGGGCACGAATCGCTCAGCGGTGAGGGTATTTCGGCGGTGGTAACCGCGGGCAAGCGCCCGGCCCGCCACATAGAGCTCACCTGCCATGCCTGCCGCAACCGGCCGCAGGCGTGAATCCAGCACGAGGGTGGTCATCCCGACGATGGGCTCGCCAATGGTGATCGGACGCTCGGGCACCATCTGTCCGAAGGTCGACACGATCGTGGCCTCGGTGGGCCCGTACGCGTTGACATAGGTCGTGCGCTTCGACCACTCCGCAAGCAGTTCCGGAGTGGTGACGTCGCCACCGACCGACAGGACCTCGAAGCTGTCGACGCCGTCGGACTCCATCGTCCCGAGCACCGCCGGGGTGATGATCGTGTGCGTCACCCGCTCGGTGCGCAGCAGCTCTGCGAGGTCCGGGCCACCGATGATGGTGGACGGCACGATGACCAACGTCGCACCGAACGAGAACGCTGCCATCCACTCGAGCACCGACGGGTCGAAGCTCGGCGAGCAGATCTGCAGGAAGCGCGATTCGGAGGTCACCCCGTACAGATCGGTGACCATGTCCTTCAGGCCGGCCAGGCCCGAGTGGGTGACGACGACGCCCTTGGGCTGCCCTGTCGAACCCGACGTGTAGATCAGGTAAGCGGGCTGATCCACGTGGGTGGGTCGCACACGGTCCGCGTCACTGATGGGTGTGGACGCGCGCGCGTCGACCTCCGCGACGAAGTCAGGCTCGTCTACGAGCAGCCATTCCGCGTCATCGGGCAAACCAGCGACGTACTGCGTCGACGTGATCCCCAGCGCTGCACCGGAATCGGACAGCATGTACCGCACGCGTTCGGCGGGGTAGGTCGGGTCCACCGGAATGTGCGCGGCGCCGGTCTTCGCGACGGCCATGACGGTGACCGCCATGTCGTACGAACGCGGGAACGAGACGGCGACGAAGTCCTCCGCTCCGATTCCACGGCCGATGAGCAACCGGGCGAGCTTCGACGACGTCTCGTCGATTTCGCGGTAGGTGATCGAGCGCCCTTCGTAGCGGACTGCCACGGCATCGGGATCCATCGTCACACCGATGGTGAGGAAGTCCGCGAGGGTCTTCGGTTCGGTGATCACCTCGTGCCCGCGCATGCGGGTGAGCTGCGCGAATTCCTCGTCGCCGAGCAGGGGCAGGTCTCCGACCGGTGTCGTGGTTCCGGCGAGGATACCGTTCACGAGTCGCGTGAATCGCTCCGCGAACCGCTCGACCGTCCTGTGATCGAACAGTGCACTCGCGTAAGAGAATTCCGCGGACACTCCGCCCGGATCTCCGGAAGCATCGACATGTTCTCGCAGAGTCAGCCCGAGGTCGAACTTCGCGATGTCGAGGTCGAACGGCACGCTGGACACACTCAGCCCGGGCAGTTCGAGGGCTGTTTCCGGCATGTTCTCGAACGAGAGCACCACCTGGAACAGCGGATGCCTCGCGGTGGATCGCTCGGGCTTCAGCACTTCCACGAGACGCTCGAACGGGATGTCGGCGTGTGCGAACGCCTCGAGATCGGACTCCCGCACGCGCGACAGCAGATCCTCGAACCCGTCCCCGGCATCGACGTGACTGCGCAAGACCAGGGTGTTGACGAACATGCCGATCAGGTCGTCGAGTTCCGACTCGCCGCGACCCGCAATCGGCGTACCGATCGTGATGTCCTCGGAGTCGGACATCCGCGCAAGGAACACCGCCAACGCGGTGTGCAGGACCATGAACATGGTCGTGCCGGTCCGGCGGGCCAGCGCCGCAAGGCCGCGGTGGGTCTGTGCATCGAGTGCGAACCCGACCTTGCTGCCTGCGAACGACTGTACCGACGGGCGCGGGCGGTCCATCGGCAGGTTCAGCTCGTCCGGAACGCCCGCGAGGGTGCGCTTCCAGAATTCCGCCTGGGCCGAGAGCACACTCGCCGGATCGTCTTCCGAGCCGAGTACCTCGCGCTGCCACAGCGCGAAGTCCGCGTACTGCACGGGCAGCGGCGCCCAGCCCGGAGCCGTATCGGCCACGCGGGACATGTAGGCGGTCATCACATCACGCGTGAGCGGCGCCATCGACCAGCCGTCAGCACTGATGTGGTGCGCCACGAACACGAGCACGTGGTCGGCAACACTTTCCCCCTCGTTGCCCGACAACGCGAACAGCGCAACACGCAACGGAATCTCGGAGGTGACGTCGAACCCCTCCGACACCACCTCGCGGACTCGCGCGGGCAGCTCGGCCTCCGCGACGACTTCGGCGACGACTTCGGGTGCAGCGTCGGCCGCGGGGACGACCAGCTGGTACGGCTGACCGTCGACCTCGGGGTAGGTCGTGCGCAGCACCTCGTGGCGTGCCAGCACGTCCTGTACCGCGGTCTGCAGGGCGGCCACATCGAGTTCACCCGCCAGACGCACGGCGACGGGAATGTTGTCGACCGCCGAGCCCGAGTCGAAGCGGTTGAGGAACCACATGCGCTGCTGCGCGAGCGACAGCGGCACCCGATCGGGGCGCTGTTGCGGTACGAGCGGTGCTCTCACACCGGTGTCCACGTGCTGCTCGGCGGCAACCGCGAGTGCAGCGACATTCGGAGACTCGAACACGATCCGGACCGGCACCCGTGTACCGAGTGCTGCACCGATTCGGGAGACCACCTGCGTCGCGAGCAGGGAGTTGCCACCGAGTTCGAAGAAGTCGTCGTCGACACCGATTCGGGCGACACCCAGGACGTCGGCAAAGACACCGGCGACGATCTCCTCGACCGGAGTGCGCGGTGCCCGGAATTCGCGGGCCTCGAACACCGGATCCGGCAACGCCTTACGATCCAACTTGCCGTTCACATTCAACGGCAACGCCTCGAGCACCACGAACGCCGACGGCACCATGTACGACGGAACACGTTCGCCGAGTGCTGTCCTGACGTCGGTCATGTCCAGTCGGACGCCCGACTCCGGGACCACGTACGCGACCAACTGCGCGCCCGTGCGCTCGTCCTCACGTGCGATGACCGCGGCCTCACGCACCTCGCGCTGCTCCCGCAGAGCCGTCTCTATCTCACCGAGCTCGATCCGGAAGCCACGCACCTTCACCTGGAAGTCGGTACGCAACAGGTAATCCAACTCTCCCTGCGCCGTCCACTTCACAAGATCGCCGGTGCGGTACAACCGCTCCCCCGACCCGAACGGCGAGGCAACGAAACGCTCCGCGGTCAGATCGACGCGACCGTAGTAGCCCCGGGCCAACTGGACGCCCGCCAGATACAACTCACCCGGGACACCCGTCGGGACGGGATTCAAGCGTTCGTCGAGGACGTAGACCCGGGTGTTCCATTCGGGTCCGCCGATCGGAACCGATGCGCCGGATGGTTCGACCACCTCACCCGCGGTCACCGACACCGCAGCTTCGGTCGGCCCGTACAGGTTCACAAGCCGGGCAGTGTTGTGCTCCGCGACGCGTTCCGCAGTCGACACCGGCAACGCCTCACCGATGGCGAGAATACGGCGCAACGACGTCGGCAAGCGGCCGCTACCGTCGATCATCAACGCTTCGAGCATCGATGGCACGACATGCAACGTGGTCACACCGTGCTCGTCCATCAGACGGTTCAGATACGCGGGATCACGGTGACCATCCCGCGAGGCGATCACCACACAACCACCGGACACCAGCGCCGACCAGAATTCCCACACCGACAGGTCGAACGTTGCAACGGTCTTGAGTAGCACCGCGTCGTCGGCACCGAGCGCGAAATGGTCGCGCTTCCACAGCATCTGGTTGACGATCGCCGCGTGCGGCACGGCCACACCCTTGGGCCGGCCGGTCGAACCCGACGTGAAGATCACGTACGCGGTGTTCGACGACCGCAAAGGTGCACGCCTATCGGCATCCGTCATCGGCTCTGCCGAGAACTCGGACAGATCCGCAACATCCACCAGGACGGTGGGAACAGAGTGACCCGTCGCTTCGCTCGCCCCGGCTCCATCCCCCGTCGCTTCGCTCGCCCCGGCCCCCGCTCCGGCCCCGGTCCCCGGCATGACGAACTCGTCGCGTTCGGTCGTCAGCACCACCGCGGGCGCAGCCGACTCGAAGATGTACGCGTTGCGCTCGTCCGGCTGATCCGGATCAACCGGCACGTAGATGCCACCGGCCTTCGTCACGGCATACATGCCCACGAGCAACTCGACCGAACGACGCATGGCCAGGACCACGGTCGCCTCGGGTTCGACGCCCATCGAGACAAGCTTCCGGGCAAGACGGTTGATTCGGGAATCGAACTCGCCGTATGTCAGCGATCCGTCTTCGGACACCAACGCGACGGCATCCGAATTGCTTCGCACCTGCTCATCGAACAGATCGACGAGTGTGACCGCACCGTCGAGCTCGTGCGCGGTGTCGTTCCACGCTTCGAGTACTCGGGTCTTCTCGACCGGGTCGAGCAGCGGCACGTCGCCGACCGGCAACGTCGCGTCGGCGACCACAGTGGCGAGGACCCGGACGAGCCTCTCGGTGAAGCCTGCCACCGTCGACTCGTCGAACAGATCGGTCGCGTAGGTGAAGAAACCGGTGATGCCGGCTGCGCGCCCGTCGGCGTCGTATCGATCGGTGACGATCAGGTGCAGATCGAACTGCGAAATCGCCATATCGGCGTCGATCCCCGAGATCGTCAGCCCGGGCAGTTCGAGCGACGACTGCGCGAGGTTCTGGAGCGACAGGCCCACCTGGAACAGCGGGTGCCGCGCGGTCGACCGAGCCGGGTTGAGCACCTCGACCAGGCGCTCGAACGGGACGTCCGCGTTCGCGAACGCACCGAGATCCGTCTCGCGTGTCTGCTCGAGGAGCTCGGCGAAGCCCACACCCCTGTCGACCCGAGTACGGAACACCAGGGTGTTGGCGAACATGCCGATCAGGTCGTCGAGCTCGCGCTCGGCACGGCCGGCGATCGGTGTGCCGATCGCGATGTCGTTGCTCGCCGACATACGCGCGAGAAACACCGCGAACGCGGTGTGCAGCACCATGAACAGCGTCGTGTTGGTCTGCCGTCCGAGATCGGTCAGTCGCTGATGTAGATCGGCGTCGACCGTGAAGTCGACCCGTGCGCCGTGGAACGACTGCGCTGCGGGGCGCGGGCGATCGGTCGGAAGATCCAGCTGGTCCGGAAGTCCCGCGAGAGCCTGCTTCCAGTAGCCGACCTGCTTGGACGCGATCGAGTCGGGATCATCCTCCGAGCCGAGCACCGTCCGCTGCCACACGGCGTAGTCCGCGTACTGCACCGGAAGTGCCTCCCACGTGGGGACGCCGCCTTCGGAACGTGACACATACGCCTGCATGAGGTCGCGGGTGAGCGGTCCCATCGACGAGCCGTCCGCGGAGATGTGGTGTACGACGAACGCCAACACGTAATCCGAATCGCCGACGTGGAAGAGCTTCGCGGCGAGCGGCACCTCATCAGTGACGTCGAACGTGGTGGCTCCCACGGCGATCACGGCATCGATGATGTCGTGCTCGGCTACGCGGACCGGGGTGAGGTCCGGTGTGACATCGGTGGCCGGGACTATCACTTGAACAGGACCGTCGGCGGTCTCCGGGTAGTAGGTGCGCAGAGATTCGTGGCGCGTGACGACGTCCGCGACCGCGGCCTGCAGTGCATCGACGTCGAGATCGCCGCTCAACCGGATAGCCATCGGCACGTTGTAGGCAGCAGTGTCGGTGTCGAAGCGGTTGAGGAACCACATGCGTTGCTGTGCAGGCGAGAGTGGCACCTGTTCGGGCCGGTGACCGGCCTCGAGCGGCACACGGGTCTCGGTGTCCTGCGACTCGACCGTCGTAGCGAGCGCCTCGACCGTCGGTGTTTCGAACAAGGCACGCACAGGGATCTTCGTGCCGAGCGCGAAGCTCAACCGCGACGCTACCTGGGTTGCGAGCAGAGAGTTGCCGCCGAGTTCGAAGAAGTCGTCATCCAGACCCACCCGGTCGGCCCCGAGAACCTCGGCGAACACCGCCGCCACCGACTCTTCCACCGGCGATACCGGCGCACGGAACTCGCGAGCTTCGAACACCGGATCCGGCAACGCGTTGCGATCCAACTTGCCGTTCACATTCAACGGCAACGCCTCGAGCACTACGAACGCCGACGGCACCATGTACGAGGGCAACCCCGCCGCCAACCCCGCCTTCACCGACGCCACATCGATGTCGACATCGGGCGCCGCAACCACGTACGCCACCAACTGCGCACCGGTCCGCTCGTCCTCCCGAACAACAACAGCCACGTCACGGACACCGTCCACGCCACGCAGCGCCGACTCGATCTCACCGAGCTCGATCCGGAAACCACGCACCTTCACCTGGAAGTCCGTGCGCCCCAAGTAATCCAATTCGCCGTCAGCGGTGAACCTGACGAGATCACCCGTGCGGTACAGCCGCTCCCCCGCCGCGAAGGGCGACGCGACGAAACGCTCCGCGGTCAGATCCACCCGACCGTGATAGCCCCGCGCCAACTGCACACCCGCCAGATACAACTCACCCGCGACACCTGCAGGCACCGGATGCAAACGCTCGTCGAGAACATAGACCCGGGTATTCCACTCGGGCACACCGATCGACACCGACGCACCCGACGGCTCGACCACCTCACCTGCAGTCACCGACACCGCAGCCTCGGTCGGTCCGTACAGGTTCACCAACCGCGCCTCGTTCGACGCCACGAACCGCTGCGCCGTCGACGGCGGCAACGCCTCACCGATCGCCAACACCCGACGCAACGACGACGACAACACGCCCGACGATTCGACGAGCAACGCCTCGAGCATCGACGGCACCACATGCAACGTCGTCACGCCCTGCTCCGCGATCAGCGCATTCAGATACGCCGGATCACGATGCCCGTCCGGCGATGCGATCACCACACGACCACCGGAGACGAGCGCCGACCAGAACTCCCACACGGACAGGTCGAACGTCGCTGCGGTCTTGAGCAGCAACGCATCGTCGGCGCCGAGACCGAAGTACTCGCGCTTCCACAACATCTGGTTCACTGCCGCGGAGTGCGGCACGGCCACGCCCTTCGGCCTGCCCGTCGAACCCGACGTGAAGATCACATACGCCGTGTTCGACGAATGCAGCGGCGCACCGCGATCCGCGTCGACCACCGGCTCGGCGGAGAACCCGGATAGATCGAGGACATCGATTTCGATGGTGGAGACAGAGCTGTCCCCCGTCCCCACAAGCCCGTCGCGGGTGGTCGTGAGTACCGCGACCGGAGCGGCCGTGTCGAGAATGTGGGCGTTGCGCTCGTCCGGCTGAGTCGGATCCACCGGCACATAGGCGCCACCGGCCTTCGCCACGGCATACATGCCCACCAGCAGTTCTACCGACCGACGCATCGTCAGCACGACCGTCGACTCCGGCCTCACACCCAGACCGATGAGATACCGGGCCAGACGGTTGACGCGAGCGTCGAACTCTCCGTAGGTCAGGGTCCTGTCCTCGAACGCCAGCGCAGTAGCGTCCGGATTGCTCCGAACCTGCTCGTCGAACAGGTCCACCAGCGTCGAGGAGAAGGAGACCTCGTGCGCGGTATCGTTCCACGCCTCGAGTACCCGCGTCTTCTCGGCCGGATCCAGCAGTTCGATGTCGCCGACGGGAAGGGAAGGATCCTCGACGATCCCCTCGAGGACTCGCACGAAGCGGTGGGCGAAGCCCGCGACCGTGGACTCGTCGAACAAATCCGTCGCGTAAGTGAAGGTGGCGTCGATCCGGTCAGGAGCGCCGTCGTCGTCGTAGTGATCGAAGACGGTGAGCTGCAGATCGGTCTTGGCGAGCTGGAGTTCGAAGTCGGTCGAGCTGACCGTGAGTCCGGGCAGCTCGAGTTCGGTGCGGGCCAGGTTCTGGAAGGACAGCCCCACCTGGAACAACGGGTTACGCGCCGTGGAACGGACCGGATTGAGAACCTCGACGAGACGCTCGAACGGGACATCAGCGTTCGCGAATGCACCGAGGTTGCTCTCGCGGGTCTGTTCGAGGAGTTCGGCGAAGCTCGTACTGCCGTCCACTCGGGTGCGGAACACCAGCGTGTTGACGAACATGCCGATCAGATCGTCGAGTTCGCGCTCACCGCGGCCGGCGATCGGCGTACCGATCGCGATGTCGTCCGTTCCGGACAAGCGCGCCAGCAGGGTCGCGAAGGCAGCGTTGACCACCATGAACAGGGTGGCATTCTTGGATCGCGCAAGGCTCTGCAGACGGCCGTGAAGTTCGGGATCGATAGTGAACTGCAGGGATTCACCGCGGAAACTCTGGCTCGGCGGACGCGGCCGGTCCGGGGGCAGATCGAGCTGGTCGGGCAAGCCGTCCAGCGCGCCCTTCCAGTGGTCGACCTGCTTCGCTGCGAGCGACTCGAGATCGCCTTCCGAACCGAGAATCTCACGCTGCCACAGCGCGTAGTCCGCGTACTGCACCGGCAGCGGCTCCCACCCGGGAGCCTCCCCCTGTGAGCGGGCTGCGTATGCGCGCATGAGATCGCGAGTCAGCGGACCGACCGACGCTCCGTCAGCCGACACGTGGTGAACCACGAGCGCCAGGATATGTTCGTCCTCGCGCACCCGGAAAATACGGACGGCAAGCGGCACTTGTTGCGTCACATCGAATGTGGTGGACATGAACGAGATGATCGCGGGCTCGATCTCCTCGTCGCTCACGTCCTGGATCGCGAGATCCGGCTCCACCTGATCCAACGGGAGCACAACCTGATGCGGACCGTCCGCCGAGTCCGGATATACCGTACGCAGCGATTCGTGCCGGGCGATCACATCGCGCGCAGCGGCCTGGAGCGCCGCGACGTCGAGGTCGCCGACGAGGCGCACCGCGATCGGAATGTTGTCGACCGCCGACGATGCGGGATCGAACTGGTTGAGGAACCAGTAGCGTCGCTGCGCCGGCGACAACGGGATCTGTGCGGGGCGATCGTCCGCCACCAGCGGGCGTCGGGGGCCGGCAGCCGCGCCGTGCTCCAATCGAGCTGCGAAAGAGTCCACCGAGGATGCCTCGAACAGCAGACGCAGCGGCACCGTCGAGTCGAGTGCCGCACCGATCCGCGACACAACTTGCGTCGCGATGAGCGAGTTGCCGCCGAGACCGAAGAAGTCGTCATCGAGGCCGACGCGATCGAGACCGAGCACCTCGGCGAACACGCTTGCGACGATCTCTTCGATCGCCGTCGTGGGCGCCCTGAACTTCTTGACCTCGAACACCGGGTCCGGAAGGGCCTTGCGGTCCAGCTTGCCGGACGCACCGAGCGGCAGAGCATCGAGCACGATGTACGTCGCGGGCACCATGTATGCGGGTAGGAGCGACGACAGTTCCCGGCCGACCGCGCCATCGTCGAAGGTGTGCCCGGAGGCTGGCACGACATACGCGACGAGCTGATCCTGACGGACCAGCACGACCGCCTGGTCGACGTCGTCCCGTTCGAGTAGCGCCGACTCGATCTCACCGAGTTCGATGCGCAGACCGCGCAGCTTGACCTGGAAATCGGTGCGGCCGATGTACTCGAGTTCGCCGTCGACCTGCCACCTGACGAGGTCGCCCGTACGGTACAGCCGTTGCCCCGGTCCGAACGGCGAAGCGACGAACCGCTCGGAAGTGAGGTCGGCGCGGCGGACGTAGCCGCGGGCCAATTGGACGCCCGACAGATACAGCTCACCTGCGACGCCCAGCGGAGCAGGCCGCAGTCGGTCGTCGAGGACGAACACCTTCGTGTTCCACACGGGGGCACCGATCGGCACCGCCACGGCGTCCGCATCGGTCACCTCGTGGTACGTCACGTCGACGGCGGCCTCGGTGGGGCCGTACAGGTTGTGGATCCCCACGGTGGGCAGTGCCGCCCGGACCCGGGCGGCGAGCGCGGCCGGAAGCGCCTCACCGGACGCGAAGAGATACCGCAGCTCCGACAGTTCCGCCACCGCCGGTTCGGCCGCGAACACCGCGAGCATCGACGGCACGAAGTGCGCCACCGACACCGACTTCTCACGCATCGTCGTCACCAGGTATCGCGGATCGCGATGGCCGTCGGGTACTGCAATGAGCAGACGTGCGCCGATCTGCAAGGGCCAGAAGAACTCCCACACCGACACATCGAATGTGAACGGAGTTTTCTGGAACACCACATCGGCGGGTGTGAGGTCGTATTCGCCCTGCATCCAGCGCAGGCGGTTCACAATGGCCTCGTGGGTGACGGCCACACCCTTCGGGCGGCCGGTCGACCCTGACGTGAAGATCACGTAGGCGGTATCGGATGCCCGCAACGACGCGGTACGTTCCGAATCCACGAGCGGCCCGGACGCCTCCGCCGAGAGATCGACCGCATCGATCGACAAGACGGGGACAGAGCTCATCTGCCCCGAGACTTCGACACCGTCGCGCTCGGCGGTCAGCACCACGACGGGCGCTGCGGTCTCGAGGATGTAGGCATTGCGGTCGGCGGGCTGATCGGGGTCGAGTGGCACATATGCACCACCGGCCTCGACGATCGCGTACATGCCGACCAGCAGGTCGATCGAGCGCCGAATTGCCAGCCCCACATGGGTTTCCGGACCCACACCGAGCCCGATCAGATGGCGCGCGAGACGATGGACGCGGTCGGCGAACTGCGCGTAGGTCAGCGACTCGCCCTCGAACTCGAGTGCGACCGCGTCCGGCGCGCGGAGCACCTGGGCCTCGAACAGATCGACCAGGGTCGACGAGGTGTCCGACGCCCGGTCGGTGTCGTTCCACTCCTCGACCATCCGCGTGCGCTCGTCGGCGTCGAGCAGGTCGGCGTCGCCGACCGCAACAGATGAATCGGTGACCACGGCGTCGAGGACCCGCACGAACCGGTCGGCGAAACCGGTGATGGTCGATTCGTCGAACAGGTCGGTCGCGTAGGTCAGGCCCACACGGTAGGCTGTGCGCTCAGATTCGGCGGTCTCGGTGACGACGAACTGAAGATCGAATTTGGCTGTGGTGGTGTCGATGTCGACACCCGACACTGCGAGCGCCGGGAGTTCGACGCTGTCGGCCGCGAGGTTCTGGAACGAGAGCATCACCTGGAACAACGGATGACGCGCGGTCGAACGCTCCGGATTCAGCACCTCCACAAGACGCTCGAACGGCACATCCGCATGCCCGAACGCATCCAGATCACCGCCGCGAACCCGAGACAGCACCTCGTCGAACGACTCACCGCCGTCGACACGGGTCCGCAACACCAACGTGTTGACGAACATGCCCACCACATCGTCGAGCGCAGCCTCACCACGACCCGCAACCGGAGTACCGATCGCCACATCGTCGGTACCCGCCAACCGAGAAAGCAACACCGACAACGCAGCATGCACCACCATGAACGGTGTCGCGGCGCGCTCACGGGCGAGCCGCAGGATTCCGTCGTGGATGCGTGTGTCGACGGTGAACTCGTACTGGGCACCACCGTTGGTGGCAACACCGGGACGCGGGCGGTCCGCCGGCAGATCCAGCTGCTCCGGGATCCCTGCCAGCGCGTCGCGCCAGAACGCCACCTGCGCCGAGATCACCGAGTCCGGATCGTCCTCCGAACCCAGCACCTCCCGCTGCCACAGCGCGTAATCCGCGTACTGCACCGGCAACGGCTCCCACGCGGGCGACTCGCCCGCAGCCCGCGATGCGTAGGCCGTGACGACGTCGCGCGTCAACGGACCCATCGAAAAGCCGTCGGCCGCAATGTGATGCACTACCAGGACCAGTACGTGCTCGGACGGAGAGAGCTCGAACAGTCGGGCCCTGAACGGTGCTGTCTCCGACACGTCGAAGCCCGCCGAGATCAACAAGGGCACCTGCGTCACCAGGTCGGACTCCGCGATCGTCACCGGCGACAGATCGGGAGCGACCTCGGACACCGGTAACACCCGCTGATAGCCGACACCATCGACATCCGGATACACCGTACGCAACGACTCGTGCCGACCCAGCACATCCGACACCGCAGCCTGCAACGCCGCCACATCCAACGACCCCGACAACCGGATCGCCACCGGAATGTTGTTCACCGCGGAATCCGGCTCGAACCTGTTGAGGAACCACATCCGCTGCTGCGCCAACGACAACGGCACCCGCTCCGGACGAACCTGAGCCACCAGCGGCGCACGCCCGTCACCCCCGGCCTGCTCGACGCGGGCCGCCAGGTCTTCGACACCGGACGCTTCGAACAATGCGCGAACCGGCACGGTGGTTCCCAGTGCCGCGCCGAGGCGGGCCACCACCTGGGTGGCGATCAGTGAGTTACCACCGAGTGCGAAGAAGTCGTCGTCGAGGCCCACGCGGTCGATATCGAGCACGGCCGCGAACACCCCCGCGACGATCTCTTCGATCGGGGTCGTGGGAGCGCGGAACCTGCGGCTTTCGAATGCGGGCTCGGGGAGTGCCTTGCGGTCGATCTTGCCGGAACTACCGAACGGCATGGCATCGAGCACCACGAAGGTCGTCGGGACCATGTATGCGGGCAACGCCGAGGACAGGGCCTCGTGTACGGCCGACCTGTCGAACGTGTCTCCCTGAGCGGGAACGACATACGCGACGAGTTGCTCGTGCCGCACCTCGACTGCTGCGTGGGTCACGTGCGCGTGTTCGAGGAGCGCCGACTCGACCTCGCCGAGTTCGACGCGCAGACCGCGGAGTTTGACCTGGAAGTCGCTGCGGCCCAAATATTCGAGTTCACCGGCGGGTGTCCACCGGACGAGGTCACCGGTCCGGTAGACGCGCGCGCCCGTCTCGAACGGCGAGGCCACGAAGCGCTCGGCCGTCAGCTCCGGCCGTCCGAAGTAACCGCGAGCAACCTGGATGCCCGACAGATACAGCTCACCCACTACACCTGTGGGGACGGGTGCGAGGCGCTCGTCGAGGACGTAGGCGCCGGTGTTCCACACCGGCGAGCCCATCGGCACGGATCCTGCGGTGAGGGCTCCCACGGGCCTCGCGGTGGCGTGCACGGTCGCCTCTGTGGGTCCGTACAGGTTGTGCAGTTCCGCATCGCTGACGCGCGCGAACTGCTCGGCGATCGACACGGGGAAGGCTTCACCTGCCACGAGGACGAGGCGGAGGGAGACACATTCCTCGGCGGAGACGGCACCGGCGAACACCGCGAGCATCGACGGCACGAACGAAGTCGCCGTCACTGCCCGATCACGGATCACGGATCCGAGGTAGGCGGGGTCGCGGTGGCCGTCAGGGGTGGCGATCACGAGGCGGGCGCCGACGGCCGGCGCACCGAACAGTTCCCACACCGACACGTCGAACGTGAACGGCGTCTTCTGCAGGACGACGTCGGCCGGGCCGAGGTCGTATTCGGAAGTCAGCCACAGCACCTGGTTGACCGCGGAGGCATGCGAGACCGCGACGCCCTTCGGCCGACCCGTCGACCCGGACGTGAACAACACATACGCCGCATTCGACGACCGCAACGGCGACACACGATCCACATCAGTCACCGACGCATCGGAGAATCCCGACACGTCGAGGGAATCCAACTCGATCACCGGGACCGACACGCCCTCGACAACGAACCCGTCACGAGCAGTCGTCACCACCACAACGGGCGCAGCGGTGGCCAGAATGTATCCATTGCGATCCGCAGGCTGATCCGGATCCACCGGCACATACGCACCACCGGCCTTGACGATCGCGTACATCCCGACCAACAGATCCAACGAACGACGCACCGCCAGACCCACCGTCGACTCCGGCCCCACACCCACCGAAATCAAATGACGCGCAACCCGATTCACACGAGAATCGAACTCCGCATACGTCAGCGACTGCCCCTCGAACTCGAGCGCCACCGCATCCGGCGTCCGACGCACCTGCGCCTCGAACAGAGCGACCAACGTCAACGACGACTCGACCTCGTGCGCAGTATCGTTCCACCGCTCGAGCACCAGAGACCGCTCATCGGCATCGAGCAGATCGATATCACCGACTCGCACCTGCCGGTCCGCGACTACCGTCTCGAGCACCCGCACGAAACGATCGGCGAAGGTCGTCATGGTCGATGCATCGAACAGGTCGGTCGCATAGGTCAGGTCGACGAGGTAGCCCTCGGCGGCGTTGTCCGACACGGTGACCTGCAGGTCGAATTTGGCTACCGCGGCGTCGGTCTCGAGCGCCGACACGGTGAGCTCCGGGAGTTCGAGCGAGTCGGAGTCGAGGTTCTGGAACGCGAGCATCACCTGGAACAACGGATGACGCGCCGTCGAACGCTCCGGATTCAGCACCTCCACAAGACGCTCGAACGGCACATCCGCATGCCCGAACGCATCCAGATCACCGCCACGAACCCGAGAAAGCACCTCGTCGAACGACTCACCGCCGTCGACACGGGTCCGCAACACCAACGTGTTGACGAACATGCCGATCACATCGTCGAGCGCAGCCTCACCACGACCCGCAACCGGAGTACCGATCGCCACGTCGTCGGTACCCGCCAACCGTGCCAGCAACACCGACAACGCCGCATGCACGACCATGAAGTCGGTGGTTCCGGTGCGACGCGCCAGGTCGGCGACGTGTGCACGGAGGTCGGATCCGATCGTGAACTGCTGTGCCGCACCGCGGTACGACTCCACCGACGGTCGAGGACGGTCGGATGGTAGATCCAGCTGCTCCGGGATCCCCGCCAGCGCATCGCGCCAGAACGCCACCTGCGACGAGATCACCGAGTCCGGATCGTCCTCCGAACCCAGCACCTCCCGCTGCCACAGCGAATAATCCGCGTACTGCACCGGCAACGGCTCCCACGCAGGCACACTGCCCGCAGCACGGGATGCGTAGGCCGTGACGACGTCGCGCGTCAACGGACCCATCGAGAAGCCGTCGGCCGCAATGTGATGCAACACCAGGACGAGGACGTGTTCGGTGTCGGACAGCTCGAGCAACTGCACTCGGACCGGCACCGACGAGGTGACGTCGAATCCCGCCGATACGAGCGCGGTGATCTCCTCGACGACATCCGACCGGTCGACCTCGACGGGCAACAGATCGGGAGCGACCTCGGACACCGGCAACACCCGCTGATAGCCGACACCATCGACATCCGGATACACCGTACGCAACGACTCGTGCCGACCCAGCACATCCGACACCGCAGCCTGCAACGCCGCCACATCCAACGACCCCGACAACCGGATCGCCACCGGAATGTTGTTCACCGCGGAATCCGGCTCGAACCTGTTGAGGAACCACATCCGCTGCTGCGCCAACGACAACGGCACCCGCTCCGGACGAACCTGAGCCACCAGCGGCGCACGCCCGTCACCCCCGGCGGCTATCGCCGTGTCGATGAGGGACGACAGTTCGGCCGCGGTGGGCGCGTCGAAGAATTCGCGGACGTCGATGCGGACCTTGTGGTCGGCATTGATGCGCGCCACCACGCGGGTCGCACTCAGCGAGTTACCACCGAGCTCGAAGAA
Organism: Rhodococcus sp. NPDC060090; assembly: GCF_042729855.1. Taxonomy (NCBI): domain Bacteria; kingdom Bacillati; phylum Actinomycetota; class Actinomycetes; order Mycobacteriales; family Nocardiaceae; genus Rhodococcus; species Rhodococcus sp. NPDC060090. Next base: position 39,019 of record NZ_JBHWXB010000026.1, read on the forward strand.
ATCATCGTCGACACCGAACTGCTCCACCCCGAGCACCTGCTCGAACGCCGCGACAACGGCGTGTTCCGTGGGTGTGCTCGGCGCCCGGTATTCGCGTGCGAGAGAACTGAAGTCGGGCTCGGGGAGTGCCCTGCGATCGAGCTTGCCGCTTGCGCCGATCGGGAATTCGTCCATCTCGACGAACAGCGACGGCACCATGTAGTCGGGCAGCCGGTGACGCACAGCGTCGGCCAGCTCCGTCCGCTCGATCTGCCTGCCGTCGGTGACGAGATAGGCCACGAGATGATCGCCGAGTCCGGGATCGGAATGCACGACCACGACGGACTGCCGCACACCCGGATGATCGAGCAGCGCAGACTCGATCTCGCCGAGTTCGATGCGCAGGCCGCGCAGTTTGACCTGGAAGTCGGTGCGGCCGATGTACACGAGGCGGCCGGCGTCGTCGAGTTCGACGAGGTCGCCGGTGCGGTACATCCGGTCGCCGGGTTCACCGAAGGGGTCGGCGACGAACCGGTCGGACGTGAGGTCGGGGCGCCGCAGGTAACCGCGCGCGAGCTGGACGCCGGCGAGATACAGCTCTCCCTCGACACCGGCGGGGACGGGCCTCAGTCCTTCGTCGAGCACGTACAGTCCGGTATCGGCCACCGCCTCACCGATCGGGACGACGGTGTTGCCTGCGGCGGTCGCGAAGTAGGTGACGTCCACGGCCGCCTCGGTCGGGCCGTAGAGGTTGTGCAGACCGGCGGAGCTGATCTCGTAGAAGCGGGCAACCGTCTGCGGAGGCAGGGCTTCACCGGACGCGAAGACGTAGCGCAGGGTGCTCACCGCTGCGGCGGTGGGTTCGGCGAGGTAGACCGCGAGCATCGACGGCACGAAGTGCGCGATGGTCACTCCCCGGTCGATCATCGTCCGGGCGAGGTAGGCGGGGTCGCGGTGCCCGTCGGGGACCGCAATGGTCAGGGTCGCGCCCACCTGCAGGGGCCAGAAGAACTCCCACACCGACACGTCGAACGTGAACGGCGTCTTCTGCAGCACGACGTCGTCGGCGCGCATCGCATATTCGGACTGACGCCATGCGATATTCGCGGTGATGGCTCGGTGCTCCACTGCGACGCCCTTCGGGCGGCCGGTCGAACCCGAGGTGAAAATGACGTAGGCGAGGTGAGCGGCGGTCAGTGGACCGGTGCGCTCGTCCTCGCCGATCGGGTCGTCGGCGTATCCCGACACATCGACGGTGTCGATCGCCACGACCGGCACGGTACCGGGCAGATCGACGGCGTCACGTTCGGTGGTGACCACCGCGACCGGTTCGGCCGTGTCGAGCACGTACTCGCTGCGGTCGGCGGGATGATCCGGATCCAGGGGGACGTACGCGCCGCCGGCCTTGACGATGGCGTACATGCCGATGAGCAGGTCCAAGGAACGGCGGATCGAGAGGCCGACTCGCGCGTCCGGTCCGACGCCGAGCCCGATGAGGTGACGTGCGAGGCGGTTGACGCGTGCGTCGAACTCGCGGTAGGTGAGGGTCTCCCCCTCGAATTCGAGTGCGGTGCTGTCGGGGGTAGCCGCGACCTGCGCGTCGAAGCGGGCGACGAGGGTATTCGGGTCCGCGGTCGCGGGGACGAGAGCCTCGTCTCCGAGCACCTCGGACGAGTCGGTGAGCAGGGTGTCGACGACCGCGGGGAGGCCATCGCCGCCGAGCAGGCCGGGTGCGACGTTGGACAGTACGACGGGAAGGAGTGCGTCGAAGCCGAGAACGCCACCCATCGCGGCGTCGAGAGTGGTGATCTCCTCCTGCAACCGGGCGTACGTGAGGTGCGTGTCACCGTCGGAGAGAGCGATGCGGTCGGGCTCGATGTCCACAACTGCGGCGAGCAACCGAGGAAGGTCCTCGATTGTCAGTGCCGGCTTGCCCGCCATACCACCCGTCATGTACGTCATCCTCCTGAAATTGCTTACGTCCGGCGTATCCCCGCACGCGCCGCAGCCCGATACCACCGGCGACGGTACGGCCCCCGGTGTTCGAACGACAGTCGATCCTCCATTATCCCGAACCAACCCGCAGCGGACTAATCCCCGTCCGCGACGGCTTCGGCGGCGGCGATCACGTTGCGGATCAGTTGAGCGAAGCCATCGGCACCCAGTTGAGGCAGCATTCCCGGGACGAGCCCGTTGAGCACGACCGACACCAAGGCCTCCGCAGTGAGTGCGCCGCCCGTCGTCGATGCCATCGTCTCCAGACGCTGCGCGAACTCTCCGAATGTGACGTCGCGGTCGCCGTGATCGAACGCGACGGCATCGGGGGCGACCGCGGCCGCACGGGCGGCGAGGTCCGGCAGGTCCGCCACGGTGCGAGCCTTCCGTGGTCGAGCTGCTCGCGCGCGTTCGTCCTCGCTTCGCAGATCGATGGAGCGCAGCACGACCTGCGGATCATCGGTCACGGCGTCGAGGACGCGGAGGAACCGTTCGATGAACACCTCGATCGTGCTGCGATCGAACAGCGCGGTCGCGTAGGTGAAGGTCACGTCCATCTCGTCGAGGAGGCCGGCAGCGGAGAACCGTTCGACGACGGTGCACTGCAGATCGAACTTCGCCTGGTCCGCACCGGTCTCGAGCGGCTGGACCGCCAGCCCCGGAAGTTCGAGTGTGCCGGTGTCGATGTTCTGGAAGGTGAGCATCACCTGGAACAGCGGGGTGTGCGCGCTCGTGCGGCGCACCCCCAGCGAATCCACGAGTCGCTCGAACGGGACATCGGCGTTGCCGAATGCCGCCAGGTCCTTCTCCTTCGCCTGCCCGAGCAGGTCGGAGAACGTCGAGCCTCCCGCGACCCGGGTGCGCAGCACGAGGGTGTTGACGAACATGCCCACGAGGTCGTCGAGTGCCTCTTCCCCGCGGCCGGCGGTCGGGGTGCCCACCGTGATGTCCTCGGATCCGGACAGTCGCGACAGCAGCACCGCGAACGCGGCGTGCATCACCATGAATACGGTGACGCCCTGATCACGCGCGGTCTTCTCGACCCGCTGGGCGAGCGACTCACCGAGCCCGAACACGACGGATTCACCGTTGGTCGACTGTCGCGCCGGGCGCGGCCGATCGGTGGGCAGCGCGAGCATTTCGGGTACTCCGGCGAGCTCGTCGGTCCAGTAGGCGAGCTGGCGTGCCAGTTCGCTGTCCGGATCGGCGGCGTCACCGAGCACCGACGACTGCCACAGCGTGTAGTCGGCGTACTGAACGTCCAGCGGGGCCCAGTCCGGCGTCGTACCTTCGACACGCGCCAGGTACGCGACCATCACGTCGCGGATCAGTGGGCGCATCGAATAGCCGTCGGCGCTGATGTGGTGGGCGACAACTGCGAGCACATGCTCGGTGGTATCGGCGAGCACATGCTCGGTGGTATCGGCGACCCGGAACAGTGCGACCCGCACCGGCGGGATCTGTGCGGTGACGTCGAACCCGGTGCCGAGCACCTCGGTCAGCCGTCCGACGAGGTCGGCGGCGGACACCTCGATTGCTTCGAGATCGGACGTTGCCTCCGCAACGGGCAGCACGACCTGGATCGGACCGTCCTCGGTGTCGGGGTACACCGTGCGCAGCACCTCGTGCCGGGCGACGACGTCGGCGACCGCAGCACGGAGCGCGTCCGTGTCGAGGGCACCGGTGAGCCGCACCGCGACCGGGATGTTGTAGACACCGGAATCCGGATCGACCTGGTTGAGGGTCCACATGCGCTGCTGTGCCAGCGACAGCGGAATCCGATCGGGTCGGAGGCCCGCCACGAGCGCAGCACGGGCACCGCGTCCGACTGACGGCTGGATGTGCGCCGCGAGTGCCACGATCGTCGATGCCTCGAACACGGTGCGCACCGCGACACGGGTGTCGAGTGCCGCACCGAGTCGGGCCGACAGCTGCGTCGCGAGCAACGAGTTGCCGCCCAGTTCGAAGAAGTCGTCGTCGAGACCGACCCGTTCGATGCCGAGCAGTTCCGCCACGGTCGCCGCGACGATCTCCTCGACCGGAGTTGTGGGTGCCCGGAAGGTGCCCGCGTCGAGTTCCGGTTCGGGCAGTGCCGCCCGATCGAGCTTGCCGTTGGTGTTGAGCGGCAGGGCGTCGAGGACGACGAACGCCGACGGCACCATGTACGACGGCAACCGTTCGCCGAGCTGCACTCTGAGCGTGTCGATGTCGACATCCTCGCCCGACGGTACGACGTACGCGACGAGGCGGTCACCGACGTGGGCGTCGCTGCGGACGAGTACCGCGACGTCGCGCACCGTGTCGCGCTCGCGCAGGACCGCTTCGATCTCGCCGAGTTCGATGCGGTAACCGCGAACCTTGACCTGGAAGTCGGCGCGCTCGAGGTATTCGAGGTGGCCTTCACGGTTCCAGCGCACGATGTCGCCGGTGCGGTACATCCGCCCGCGGCCGAACGGGTCGGCGACGAATCGGTCCGCGGTGAGGTCGGCGCGGTCGTGGTAACCGCGGGCGAGCTGGGCGCCCGCGAGGTACAGCTCGCCGGCCACGCCCGGCGGGACCGGCCGCAGGCGACCGTCGAGCACGTACACAGCGGTGTTCCACTCGGGCACACCGATGGGGACAGCGGCGGTGTCGTCGTCGCCCACCTCGTGGACGGTGACGGACACGGCGGCTTCGGTCGGGCCGTACAGGTTGAACAGGGCCGCACTGTTCGACGCGCGGAACTGCTGTGCGACCGGCGCCGGCAGTGCCTCGCCGATGGCGAGCACCCGCCGCAACAACTGCGACACTTCACCGTTCGCGACGGTCATGAGCATCGACAGCATCGACGGCACGGTGTGCAGGGTCGTCACGTGCTGCTCACGCAGCAGGGTCAGCAGGTGGTCGGGGTCACGGTGACCGTCGGCGGTTGCGACGACAAGACGCGCCCCCGAGGTCAGGGCAGACCAGAACTCCCACACCGACAGGTCGAACGTGGCGATGGTCTTGAGCAGCACCGCGTCGTCCGGTCCGAGGTCGAACGCGGCGCGTTTCCACTCGAGCTGGTTGACGATCGCAGCATGCGGTACCGCGACGCCCTTGGGCCGACCGGTCGACCCCGACGTGAAGATCACGTAGGCGGTGTTGTGTGCGCGCAGCGGGGCCGTGCGGTCGCGGTCGGTGATCGGCGCGTCGGACAGATTCGACAGGTCGAGATCGTCGAGCACGACCTCGGCCACACCGGGATACTCGATCCTGTCGGCCGTCGTGGTGATCACCGCCGCGGGTGCAGCGGTACCGAGGATGTACTCGTTGCGTTCCGACGGCTGGTCCGGGTCGACGGGCACGTAGGCGGCGCCGGCCTTGGCGATCGCATACATGCCGATCAGCAACTCGGGTGAGCGGCGAACGGCGAGTGCGACGCGGTTCTCCGGCCCGACGCCGAGCCCGATCAGGTGCCGGGCGAGACGGTTGACGGCCGTATCGAATTCCGCGTACGTCCACTGTGCGCCCTCGTACACGAGCGCCACCGCGTCGCCGTCGCGTTCGACCTGCTCGTCGAACAGGTCGACGAGCGTGCGCGTCCCGTCGACGTCGTGATCGGTGTCGTTCCACGTGGTGAGCACGTCGTCGCGCTCGCCGGGGAGCAGCACCGCATGATCACCGACCGGCACTGTGGGGGCCTGCAGGACGGCACCGAGAAGCTGTTCGAACCTCGCAGCGACACCGCGGGCGGTGTCGTCGTCGAACAGATCGGTGGCGTACGTGAGGATCGCGTCGATACCGGCGGGTGCACCGTCGTCGTCGTAGCGGTCGGCGACGATCAGGTGCAGGTCGAACTGGGCGGTTCCACCTTCGAGATCGAGCGGAGACACCTCGAGTCCGGGCAGTTGCAGTTCGGTTCCGGCCTGGTTCTGGAACGAGAAACCGACCTGGAACAGCGGATGGCGGGCCGTCGAACGCGCCGGGTTGAGCACCTCGACGAGTCGTTCGAACGGCACGTCGGCGTGAGCGAATGCCTGCAGATCCGTCTCGCGAGCCGCTGCGAGCAGATCGGCGAACGTGGCCTCTGCGGATACGTCGAGCCGGAGCACGAGGGTGTTGACGAACATGCCGATGATGTCTTCGACGGCCTGCTCGTTTCGGCCCGCGATCGGGGTGCCCACCGCGATGTCCGAGGTTCCGGACAGTCGCGCGAGCAGCGCCGCGAAGGCCGCGTGCACCGCCATGAACACGGTTGCATTGTGGCTACGGGCGAGGTCTCGGAGCCCGGCGTGGACATCGGAGCCGATGACGAACTCGACGCGATCACCGCGGAAGGTCTGTTGCGCCGGCCGCGGACGGTCGAGCGGCAGATCCAGCTGGTCGGGCAGATCGGCGAGCGCCTCGCGCCAGTATCCGAGTTGCTGTGCCGCAATCGATTCCGTGTCGTCCTCGGAGCCGAGCACCTCACGCTGCCACAGCGCGTAGTCGGCGTACTGCACCTGCAGCCGCGGCCACACCGGATCGGTACCGGAGGTGTGCGCCGCGTAGGCGGTGACGAGGTCGCGCACGAGCGGAACCATCGACGAGCCGTCTGCGCTGATGTGGTGCACCACGACCACGAGCACATGCTCGTCGTCGGCCACTCGCAGCAGCTGCATGAGCATCGGCACTTCGGCCGTCACGTCGAAGGTCGTCGCGGCGATCGCCCGAAGGCGCGTCTCGAGGTCTCCCGCGTCGATGTTCATCGGAGTGAGATCGACGGACATCTGGGAAGCGGGGAGGATCCTCTGCACGGGACCGTCGCCGGTCTCGGGATACTCGGTGCGCAGCGTTTCGTGCCGCGCCACCAGGTCGGCGACTGCGGACTGCAGCGCTGCGGCGTCGAGTTCGCCGGTCAACCGCAACGCAAACGGAATGTTGTACGCCGTCGATTCCGGATCGAACCGATTCAAGAACCACATCCGCTGCTGCGCAGGCGACAACGGCACCCGCGCCGGGCGCGACCGCGCCTCGAGCGGAACCCGGCCACCACGACCCGACTCCTGCTCCACCCGCGCCGCCAACGCCGACACCGTCGACGCCTCGAACAACGCCCGCACCGGAACCTG
>NZ_JBHWXB010000027.1:0-40852 GCF_042729855.1 Rhodococcus sp. NPDC060090
GTGTGGCTCCACCGAGATGGAGCCACACCGGCCTCGCGCGACGGGGACGTGTATGTGTGTGACCGATATGATATGCGAGGTCAGAGCTTGCGGATGACCGTGACGACCTTGCCGAGAACGACGGCGTCATTACCCGGGATCGGCTCGAACATCGGGTTGTGCGGCATGAGCCAGATGTCGTTCTTCACCCGCTTGAACGTCTTGACCGTCGCCTCGCCGTCGAGCATGGCTGCGACGATATCGCCGCTCTCGGCCACGTTCTGCTGACGGACCACGACCCAGTCGCCGTCGCAGATCGCTGCGTTGATCATCGATTCGCCGACGACCTTCAGCAGGAACAGCGACCCCTGGCCCACGACCTCACGAGGAAGAGGGAAGACGGCTTCGATCGACTCCTCGGCGAGGATCGGTCCGCCCGCCGCGATTCGTCCCACCACGGGAACGAGTGCGGCCGACGGGATGTCGTCGGAGGAGAGGGCCGGAATTACCTCGCCGTCGCTGTCGGGCGCGACTCGAGGGTCGTCGAATCCGCGTACGTCGACCGCGCGGGGGCGGTTGGGGTCGCGGCGCAGCATGCCTTTGCGCTCGAGAGTGCGGAGTTGGTGTGCGACCGAGGACGTGCTGTTGAGGCCCACAGCGTCTCCGATTTCGCGGATGCTGGGCGGGTAGCCCCGCTCGGCGACCGAGTTGCGAATCACCTCGAGGACGCGGCGTTGACGCTCGGTGAGCGCGGTGCCGTCGGTGCCGGACGGCTTCTTCGGCCGGCTGGTCGCGGAGTTGGCGTCCGTCATGTCGTGACCTCCGTGCGTCGAGTTTCTGATGTGTTGTGTGTGATCTATCGAATCTAACCGGATCCGAGCCTTATATCAAACATCTGTTCGAGATTCTTTCGAACAAACCGGCGACAAGGTTGCGGTGGTCATGGTAGAAAGTTCGAACAGACATTCGTTCGAATGCGTGGGCGAAGCTACCGACCCCGACTGCCACGGAGGATTCGATGGGCACAGTACTGTTGACGGAATTCCGGAGTGCCGCTCCGGCCGGAACCATTGCGATTCCGCTGGCCGAAGCGCCACTGTGGGTGGCGGACAGTGATCAGTACCCGAGAAGGTCTGGGAGATCCTGCGCTCGCCCGCCAGGTATCCGCATCGGGCTCGGGCGTCCACTGCTGCAGGTTCTCGCAACGGTGTTGTGCACGGCGGTCGCGGTCACTGCGATCCTGTGCATCGCGCACCTTCGCGCGAGCGAGGTTGCAGCGGACTCCACCCGCTCGATACCGGCTGCCACCGACGCACCATCTCCGCCCTGGATGAGGGGTGCGGCCACCGGTGGGAGATGACGGTGCGGTGTCGACCAACCCGGACTTCAGGAGTGCAGCACACGTGCGGGTATTGTCTGAATCTGTCAGTCACACCACCCCGTGTGGTCGCGTCGGGACGACCTCGCCCCCGGGCGAGATCGATCTTTCGAACACGGCATCGTTTCGTCGGCGACGTCGCGGCCACTACGGCAGCGACGAAGGAATCGACATGTATTGCCCGTATTGCCGGCACCCCGACTCCAGGGTCGTCGACTCGCGTGAAGCCGACGAGGGCGCCGCGATTCGCCGCCGTCGGGCATGTCCGGAGTGCGGTCGCCGATTCACCACGGTCGAGGCCGCCGTGCTGTCCGTCGTCAAGCGCAGCGGCGTCACCGAGCCCTTCAGCCGCGAGAAGGTCGTGCGCGGTGTCGCGCGAGCCTGCCAAGGGCGCCATGTCGACAACGACGCCCTGAACAAGCTTGCGCAACAGGTGGAAGACGCTGTGCGGGCCAAGGGTGCACCGGAGATTCCCAGTCACGAGGTGGGGCTTGCGATCCTCGGGCCGCTGCGCGACCTCGACGAGGTCGCCTACCTCCGCTTCGCCTCGGTGTACCGTTCGTTCAGCTCCGCTGAGGATTTCGAACGTGAGATCACTGAGCTGCGCGAACATCAACGGACCCGCGATGTGTCCGCCGACGCGGACTGAGCAGGCCACGCCCGAGACAGGCCGGTGCGGCGGCTGGAGGGTCAGCGGACCGAATCGATGGCCTTGAGTACGCGCTTCTCCGACACCGGAGCGCGCGTGCCCATTCCCTGCGCGAACAAGCTCACGCGTAGTTCCTCGATCATCCAGTAGATGTCCACCACGTCGCGTGCGGCTCGGCGTTCTTCGGTCGACCGCGCGAGCAGCTTGTCGTAGGCCGCGTATACCCGATCGAGCACATCCATCGCCTGAGCATCGCGATTCGCGCTTGCAGGCAGCGCTTCGAGGCGCTGAGCTGCAGCAGCGAGGTAACGCGGAAGGTCGGCCAGACGACGAGTGCCCAGGTCGGTGACGAACCCGGCGAAGAGCAACGAAGACAGCTGCTCTCGTACGTCGTCCGCGGCTTCGCCGCGAACAGAATCCAGTAGCACGCCCACCTGATGGGCTCTGCTCAACACCGGCACCACGGACTTCAGTAGATGCGCGACTCTCCCGGGTAGTTCGCTGCGCACGACCCTGACGAGCGCGTCGAATTCGTCAGGAGTGCGTACCGACTTGCCGTGTGCAGCGATCATCTCGTCGACCGCGCACGTCCGGCAGTCCTCGAGGAGAGCGTCGAACGAACCGTCCGGGTTGCGGCCGAGCGCCAGCCGCTCCGGATTCGTCAAACCGGAGGTCGCGACCTTCGCCTTGGTGGGTGCGGCGGCGAGAAGGAGCGCGCGCAACCCTGTTCGGGTGGCGGCACGTTGCGCCTGCGGCGTGCTCAGAACGCGTACCGCGACCCCCTCGCCCTCGGGCACCAGGGCGGGATAGCCGGTCACCTGCTGGCCACCGACATCGCGTGTGACGGTCTGGGGGAGAGTGCCGAGGGTGTCGGCGGTCCACACCACTGTCGGCGCGCGTTCGGTACCCGCCGCAGCGCGCGCGACCTCGGCGTCGACTCGCGTCGACAATTGCTTCCGCAGCGCGGCGAGGCTCTTGCTGCGTCCCAGGACCTTGTCGTTCTCGTCGACCGCCGCGAACGTCATCTTCAGGTGGTCGGGCAGTGCCGACGGTGCGAAGTCGCCCGGTTCGATCCTGCAGTTGCCCAACCGCGACAACTCGCGGGCGAGCGCGTTGACGAGCGGTTCACTACGCGCGGTCACCGAGGCGAGGGCGGCCTTCGCGAAATCGGGTGCCGGAACCACCTGACGTCGAATCTGTTTCGGCAGGCCCTTGATCAGGACGGTGACGAGTTCGTGCCGCAGTCCCGGGACCAGCCAGTCGAATCCGACGGGCCGGACTCCCGCGAGCAGCGCCACGGGGATCCTTGCGGTGACCCCGTCGTCCTCGGTGCCGGGCTCGAACTGGTAGGTCAGCGGGAACTGCAGCTCGCCCTGACGCCATGCGTCGGGATAGTCGCCTTCCAGAACCGTGGCCGCGTCCTGGTTGACCACCGTCTCGGGTGTGAAGGTCAGCAGATTCGGCTGCTGCTGCCGGGTCTTCTTCCACCAGGTATCGAAATGCTTTGCCGAGACGACTTCTGGGCCGACACGCCGGTCGTAGAACTCGAACAGAGTCTCGTCGCCGACGACCAGGTCGCGCCGCCGCGCGCGATGCTCGAGCTCTTCGACGTCGTCGAGCAACGCCCGGTTCTCGTGGAAGAACTTGTGGCGGGTCTGCCACTCGCCAAGCACGAGTGCGTGCCGGATGAACAGCTCGCGCGAGACTTCGGGCTCGATCCGTCCGTACTGCACCCGGCGCTGCGCGACGAGTGGGATGCCGTAGAGCGTGACGCGTTCGTACGCCATCGCCGCCTGCTGCTTCGTCGACCAGTGAGGTTCCGAATAGGTCCGCTTGACCAGGTGCGGAGCCAGCTTCTCCGCCCATTCGGGTTCGATCCGTGCCGCCATCCGGCCCCACAGCCGTGACGTCTCGACCAGTTCACCCGCCATCACCCACCGCGGCGGCTTCTTGAACAGGGACGAGCCGGGGAAGATCGCGAAGTGCGCCCCGCGTGCCCCGAGGAAATCGTGCTTGTCGCCCTCGCGGAGCCCGACATGCGACAGCAGACCGGCGAGCAGCGACTGGTGGATCGCGTCGTCGCCGACCTCCTGGTGCGCGGTCTCCCAGCCGAGGCTCAGCGTGATCTGACGAAGCTGCCCTTGCAGATCCTGCCACTCCCGGATGCGCATCCAGTGCAGGAACTCGGTGCGGCACAATTTGCGGAACTGGTTGGACGACAACTCTTTCCGCTGGTCCTTGAGGTAGTCCCACAGGCGCAGGAAGGCGAGGAAATCCGATCCATCGACGTTGAACCGGGAGTGTTTCTCGTCGGCCGCCTGCTGGTGCTCGGTGGGACGTTCGCGTACATCCTGGATCGACAGAGCCGACACGATGATCAGGACCTCGCGCAGACACCCGTTGCGATGGCCTTCGACGATCATGCGCGCCATGCGTGGATCGACAGGCAGCCGTGCGAGTTCCCGGCCGGTACCGGTCAAACGGGGGGTCTCGTCCTTGCCTGTGGGTTCGATCGCGCCGAGCTCGTGGAGCAGTGCGATACCGTCGCGGATCGCGCGCGGGTCCGGCGGCTCGACGAACGGGAACGCCGCGATATCACCGAGACCGAGCGCTGTCATCTGCAGCACGACCGAAGCGAGGTTGGTGCGCAGGATCTCGGGCTCGGTGAACTCGGGGCGCGACTCGAAGTCGTCCTCCGAATACAGGCGGATACAGATGCCGTCGGCGACACGACCACAACGACCGGAGCGCTGCCGAGCGGAGGCCTGCGAGATCTCCTCGATGGGCAGTCTCTGCACTTTCGTCCGTACCGAGTACCGCGAGATGCGGGCCGTACCAGGATCGACGACGTACCGGATGCCGGGCACGGTGAGCGAAGTTTCGGCGACGTTCGTCGACAGCACGACCCGGCGCCCGGTGTGGGAGGTGAAGACGCGGTGTTGTTCGGCGGCCGACAATCGGCCGTAGAGGGGGAGGATTTCGGTATTGCGTAGCTTGCGATCGCGTAGTGCATCGGCGGTGTCGCGGATCTCGCGCTCACCCGACAGGAACACGAGGATGTCGCCGTCGCCGGCCGACTGCAGCTCCTCGACCGCCTCGCACACGGCATCGACGGGATCGCGGTCGACGAGTTCGTCGCCCCTCTCGACGGTCAGCGGTCGATACCGTACCTCCACCGGATAGGTGCGCCCGGAGACCTCGACGATCGGGGCAGATCTGCCCTCGGCGTCGGCGAAGTGCTGCGCGAACCGTTCGGGGTCGATCGTCGCCGAGGTGATGATCACCTTGAGGTCGGGTCTGAGGGGGAGTAGCTGCGCGAGGTACCCGAGAAGGAAGTCGATGTTGAGGCTGCGTTCGTGTGCCTCGTCGATGATCAGGGTGTCGTAGCGCCGCAGCATCCGGTCGCGCTGGATCTCGGCGAGGAGAATGCCGTCGGTCATCAGCTTGACCAAGGTGTGGTCGGACACCTGGTCGGTGAAGCGCACCGTGTAGCCGACGGTGTCGCCGAGTTCGGAATCGAGTTCTTCGGACAGTCGCTCGGCCACTGCACGCGCCGCGATACGGCGGGGCTGTGTGTGCCCGATGAGACCGCGCACTCCGCGCCCGAGTTCGAGGCAGATCTTCGGGATCTGAGTGGTCTTGCCGGACCCGGTCTCACCGGCGACCACGACGACCTGGTGGTCGCGGATGGCGTCCGCGATGTCGTCCTTGCGCTGGGAGACCGGTAGGTCTTCCGGGTAGCGAATGGCGGGGACGGACTCGGCACGTCGCGCGAGGCGACCGCGCGCGGTGTCGATGTCGCCGGCGATCTTGGTGAGCGCGTCGTCGCCGCGGGCTCGATCGATGCGCCGACGGAACCGATGCTCGTCGCTGAGCGACACCTCGGTCAGGGCTTCGCGAAGGTCGCGACGGCTCGGGGCAGGAGAGATGGACATGCTGGTGATACAGCTTAGCGAGTGTCGATGCCGTGCGGCGACACAGGCGCCGTCGACGTGTGGGCGCTCGCGCGATCGAACCGGCTTGCCGAGCGCGCGATTCGCAGCCGCGGAAAGCCGGCAGGCGCGGGCGAAGGCGCACCCGGGCGGGTAGGGGCACCGCGTTCGATACGAACCCATACGATGGCGGAGAACCGAGAGCCGTGGACAGGAGCTGACTGTGGGTGCGTTGTGGCACGGATTCGCCGATATGGGTGCGGTCGAACGGGACGGGGCCTTCGTCGTGGCCCGTGGAGAGGGCGCATACATCTGGGATGATGCCGGCACCCGCTATCTCGACGCGACGGCAGGCCTGTGGTTCGCCAACGTCGGACACGGTCGCACGGAGATCGGTGAGGCCGTTGCTGCGCAGCTCTCGAAGGTCGCGCACTTCTCGAACTTCGGTGATTTCGCTGCCGAGCCCACGATCGCCCTCGCCGAGAGGCTCTCGGCCATCGCGCCGATCGTCGGCAGCAAGATCTTCTTCACCTCGGGTGGATCCGACTCGATCGACACCGCAGCGAAGCTCGCTCGCCGCTACTGGCAGGAGAGTGGACGGTCGAGCAAGACACTGATCGTCAGCCGGGAGAAGGCCTACCACGGTATGCACGTCGGCGGTACGTCGATGGCGGGAATCCCCGTCAACGCAGAGGGCTACGGCCCACTGTGGACCGACACCGCCACCGTGCCCTGGGACGACGCGAAAGCTCTGCTCGAGCTCATCGAGAAGGTCGGAGCCGACAACATCGCTGCGTTCTTCTGCGAACCGATCCTCGGCGCCGGGGGCGTGTACCTGCCGCCGAACGGCTACCTCACGGAGATCCGCGACATCTGCCGCGACCACGACATCCTGTTCGTCGTCGACGAGGTCGTGACCGGGTTCGGCCGGATCGGCGGTTCGTGGTTCGCATCGACGAAGTTCGATCTGCAGCCCGACATCGTGACCACAGCAAAGGGCCTGACCTCGGGATATCTGCCGATGGGAGCGGTGTTCGTGGCACCACGCGTCGCCGAGCCGTTCTTCGCCGGTGGCGTCTGGTGGCGTCACGGCTACACCTACGGCGGTCATGCGGCGGCAGCTGCGGCCGCGCATGCCAATCTCGACATCCTCGAACGCGAGAACCTGCTCGACGAGTCGGCACGCCTCGAGAAGACGCTCCACGAGAAGCTCGCCCCGCTCGCGGATCATCCACGGGTTGCGGAGGTCCGTAGCGGTATCGGTGCGGTGGCGGCTGTACAGCTTGTCGATCCAGGGGAGGCCATGGGCTTCGTCAAAACCCTGCGGGAACACGGCATCTCAGGCCGCGCTGCCGGTCAGGGCGCGATGCAGATCTCACCGTCGTTCGTCATGACGGACGATCAGGCGCAGGCTCTCGCCGACGGCTTCGCTGCCGCCCTGGGCTGACGTCCTCTGGGCAGACCGAATCGCTCAGGCCCCGGATCGGATCCGCCGCAGCAGACGGCGGATCCGGGTCTTCGCGCTCATTCGAACCGCGGTGAGGGGTACTTCTCCGGTGCCGTCCTGCGCCGCGACCGCTCGTGCGTACCGTTCGTGCAGTACCGAGCGGATTTCGTCCGGGCTGTAGTCGCGGCGCTTGCGCTCGTTGCGCAGCGTGATCGCACCGGTCGCCGCCACACCGACGACACCGGCGAGTCCGAGCAGCTTCCACATCGTGCTGGTACGAGGGGCCATGCACTGACCCTAGCTGGCTATAGGTCTTGTCAACCGTTCGTGACAGTGTTGTGCTCATGCAACACGGAGGCGCCATCCCACCTGCTCCGACGCCGTCACGAGTCACCCTCGACGAGGCGGTGGATCTCACACGGACGGGGGACATCTGGATCTTCCGCGGGACGAGCGGAGCGGACAGGGCGATCCAGACCCTGACCAATGCCCCTGTCAACCACGTCGGGATGTCGCTGGCGTTCGCGGATCTACCTCCGCTGATGTGGCATGCGGAGCTGGGACGCAGCCTGCCGGACATGTGGACCGGCAGGCATCAGCGCGGTGTCCAGCTGCACGACCTGCGCAGCGCAGTGCAGGTGTGGGGTGCTCGCTACGGGCAGCGCGGGTGGCTTCGTCAACTCTCGGTCCCCGTCACCGCGGAACAGGAAGATCAGCTGCTGCGCACCATCGCTCGTCTGGACGGAACGCCGTTCCCGTCGACGGCGAAGCTCACCGGACGCTGGTTTGCCGGTCGTCTGCCACGCCTGAAACGACGTGAGTCCGGTCTCGAAAGTGCGTATTGTGCAGAGGTCGTCGGGTTGACGATGGAGGCGATGGGCCTACTCGAACAGCGACGTCGCGGGAGCAGTTGGTACGACCCGGGGCGCTTCTGGAGTGGCGACAGATTGCCGTTGGCGCCCGGCGTTGCACTCGGTGGTGAGATCGAAGTGGTTCTCGAAGCGAGTGACATTGCGGCGGGTGAGGCGCTCGGCGGGAAGCCGACGACCGCGAGCACTTGGCCGACATGAGGAAAGGGACCCCTCCGAGGAGAGGTCCCTTTCTCGGTGATGCAGTAGATCAGGCGCCGGAGATCAGGCGTTGGTACCGGCGAGAACCTCGCCGGCAGTGATCGCCTGGGCTACGCCCTGGAGGGTCGCGGCGACCTTGACGGCCTCCCAGACCTGCTCCTTGGTGAGGCCCTCCTTGCGAACGACGTTGTCGTGCGCGGCGGTGCAGTCGTGGCAGCCGTTGATCGTGGACACTGCCAGCGACCACAGCTCGAAGTCGGCCTTCTCGACGCCGGGGCTGCCGATGATGTTCATCCGCAGGCCCATACGGACCTGTGCGTACTCGTCACCGAGGAAGCTCTTGGCCCGGTAGGCGACATTGTTCATGCCCATGATCGACGCTGCGCCGAGTGCGGCGTTGTACGCCTCGGCCGACAGGACGTCAGCGGCTTCCTCGGAGATCTCCTGGAGCACGGTCGCCGACCTGGTGGCGGCCGCGGCGGCGAGGAACGTGCCCCACAGCTGCTGCTCGTTGAGCTCTGTCGAACGAGCGAGCGAGCTCAGGTTGAGCTTGAGATCTTTCGCGTACTCGGGGAGAGCGTTCTTCAGGTTGTCGACACTCACTGCAGCGCCGCCTTGACGAGCTCACCCGCGTTGAGGGTCGGGTCGTTCTTCTTCCAGTTGCATGCGCACAGCTCGTCGGACTGCAGAGCGTCGAGGACGCGGAGGACCTCGTCGACGTTGCGGCCCACGGAACCGGCGGTGACGGACACGAACTGGATCTCGTTGTTCGGGTCGATGATGAAGGTGGCACGATCGGCGACGCCGTCGGCGTTCAGGACACCGGTTGCCGAGACGAGCTCACGGTTGAGGTCCGACAGCATCGGGAAGGGGAGAGTCTTGAGCTCTTCGTGCTGTGCACGCCACTGGAAGTGCACGAACTCGTTGTCGACGGACGCGCCGAGGACCTGCGTGTCGCGGTCTGCGAACTCCTCGTTCAGCTTGCCGAATGCGGCGATCTCGGTGGGGCAGATGAAGGTGAAGTCCTTCGGCCAGAAGAAGACGACCTTCCACTTACCTGCGTAGTCGTCGCTGGTGATGGTGGTGAAGTAGTCGTCGGGCTGTGCAGCGTCGACCTGCGACAGGTCGCCGCCGATGAGGGCCTTCAGGTTGAAAGCGGGGAACTGATCGCCGATGGTCAGCAATGCCATTTTCGGTCCTCTCGTGGGTGTCTCGTGAACAAGCGAGTCGATCGCGCACGCCACGCACGTCGACGTGGGGCGGTGCGTTACCGGACGATCCTTGCGGTCCGTTCTCCGGTATGAGATTCATCCTGCCGGAAAATTTTCAAAAGGTAAAGGTGATTACTCGCACTATACTGATAGGCGTGTCCGATCAGACTTATCACCCGACCCTGTCACAGCTGCGTGCGTTCGTGGCGGTCGCCACGTACAAGCACTTCGGAACTGCCGCAGCACGATTGAGTGTGAGCCAACCCACACTGTCGCAGGGTCTTGCGTCGCTCGAGAACGGGCTCGGCGTGCAATTGATCGAGAGGAGTACCCGCCGTGTGCTCGTCACTCCGGCCGGCGCGCGACTCCTCGCCCAGGCCAAGGCGATCCTCGACGCCACAGACGGGTTCGTCGCCGCCGCAGCCGGCGTCTCCGACGGATTCTCGGGCCCGCTGAAAATCGGGCTGATCCCCACCGTAGCGCCCTACTTCCTTCCCGGCCTGCTCCCCGAACTACGCACGCGCATGCCGAATCTCGCCGTGCACGTAATCGAAGACCAGACGGCCCGACTTCTCGGTGCGCTCCGTTCCGGCACCCTCGACGTCGCCGTACTCGCCCTGCCGTCCGACGTCGCAGGTGTCGTGGAGATCCCGCTGTACACCGAAGATTTCATCCTCGTCGTCCCCATGGATCATCGTCTCGCCGGCAAACGAGATCTCCCACTGTCGCTCCTCGACGAACTCCCGCTCCTGCTCCTCGACGAAGGCCACTGCCTCCGCGACCAGACCCTGGACCTGTGCCGATCGGTGGACGCCCGACCCGATGCGGGCGACACACGGGCAACCTCGCTGGCCACCGTCGTGCGATGCGTCGCAGGTGGTCTCGGTGTCACACTCGTACCCGCGTCGGCAGTGCCGGTGGAAACGGCCGGTGGCGACCTGGCCGTGGCACACTTCGCTGCACCAGAGCCGGGGCGCACCATCGGGCTGGTCTTCCGGGCCTCGAGTGCACGCGCCGACGACTACCGCGCGCTGGCGGACGTGTTGCGGTCACAGGCACCGCCGCAATCCAGAACCATCAGCTGATCAGCTGCGTCCGCGGCGGGAGCGCCCGGAGTGTTTCCCACGGCTGGTCGTTGCCCGCCGCGACTTCGGTTTTTTGTCGCCGACAACCTTCTTCGGTTGCGAACCCTGACGCTCGCCCCGACGTTTGCCCGTGGAGCTCGGTGAAGCCTCGGTTCCGGTGTGATCCTGCCTGCCACGGGAACTGTTCGCAGTCCGGCCTCGCACGATGCCGACGAACTCGTCGACATGATCGGTGGTGCGGTCGGTGAGCCAGACGAGGCCCACCTGCGACTGCGGAGCATCGATGACCGGCCGATACGTCAGATCCTTGCGATGATGCAGCCGGGCGAGTGATTGTGGAGTCACGAGCACCCCCACCTCGGACGCGACATGCGAGATCGCGTCCTCTGTGGTCGCGGGCCGTTCGAACGCGCCCTCGCCGGGCAGACTCACCCAATCGAGCACATCATCGAGGGGGTGCAACACGGTCTCGTCCGCGAGGTCCGCCACCGACACCTCGTCGACCACCGCAATGGCGTGCTCCTTCGGTACGACCACCACCGAGGCCTCCGTGTAGAGGGTGATCACCGACAGCCCGTCACGCTCGAGTGGCAACCTCAACAGCGCGATATCTGCCCTGCCGTCCCTCACGCACTCGGCTGCCGAGGTCGAATCCACCGGAACCAGCTCGATCGGTACGCCCGGACGCCGTTCCTTCCACACTCGAACCCACTTGGCCGGGGTTACGCCGGGGACGTAGGACAGGCGAAACGCCGCAGCGGACTCATCGTTCACCGGAACCAGGGTACCGGTCCTGTGCGGAGCTCAGCCCTCGACGATCTCGAACTCGTCGAAGACGACCTCCCCGGCCGCATCCGACTCGGCGAGGTTGACCTCCCCGAGCAGCGCCCAACCGTGATCGCCCGCGGGATCGGCGAGGGTCTGACGCACCCGCCACACGTCCGAGTCCATCTCGGCCGAGAACAACAGCGGGCCTCGTGCATCGGGCCCGGTACCGATCTCGTCGTACTCGTCGAAGTAGAGCTCCAGCAGATCCGACCAGTCCTCCGCGTCGAGCCCGTCACCGAGTTCGGCGAGGTCGTTCCAGCGTCGACGTGACGCGAGTTCGACACGTTTGAACATCGCGTTGCGCACCATCACCCGGAACGCGCGGATGTTCGCAGAGAGCGGTCGCGGTGTATCGGCGCCGAAGGCGATCTGCTGATCGTCGGATTCGGCACCCGGGTTGGTGAGCGACTCCCACTCGTCGAGCAGGGACGAGTCGACCTGTCGGATCAGCTCGCCGAGCCACTCGGTGATGTCCTCGAGTTCCTCGGTACGCGCGGCGTCCGGAACTGTCTGACGCAGCGCCCGGTACGCATCGGCGAGATACCGCAGCACCAGGCCTTCCGATCGCGCCAGTCCGTAGTGGCTCACCTGCTCGGCGAACGTCATCGCACGCTCGACCATGTCGCGCACGACGGACTTCGGCGCCAGCGGGAACTCGGACACCCACGGGTGCCCGCCACGGTAGGTCTCGAATGCGGGCTCGAGAAGCTCCACGAGCGGCTTGGGCCAGGTGACCTCTTCGAGCAGTTCCATCCGCTCGTCGTACTCGATACCGTCGGCTTTCATCTCGGCGACCGCTTCGCCACGCGCCGCGTGCTGCTGCGCCATGAGGATCTGACGAGGATTGTCGAGGGTCGACTCGATCACCGATACCACGTCCAGCGCGTACGTGGTCGACGCCACGTCGAGCAGCTCGATCGCGGCCAACGCGAACGGGGACAGAGGCTGATTCAGAGCGAAGTCACGCTGCAGATCGACGGTCAGACGTGCCGTACGTCCGTCCTCGTCGGGTTCGTCGAGCTGTTGCACGATCCCCGCCTGCAGCAGACCGCGGTACAGCGAAATCGCCTTGAGGATGTGCTTGCGCTGTGCGGACCGCTGTTCGTGATTGTCCTCGAGTAGGTGACGCATCGCGTCGAAGCAATTCCCGGGCCGCGCAATGACGTTGAGAAGCATCGAATTGCTCACAGCGAACCGGGACTGCAGCGACTCCGGGGATGCGACGATGAGCTTGTCGAAAGTGGCCTGACCCCAGGAGACGAATCCCTCGGGAGCCTTCTTGCGTTGGACCTTGCGTCGCTTCTTGGGATCCTCACCGGCCTTGGCGAGTGCGCGGATGTTCTCGATCTCGTGCTCCGGTGCCTGCACGACGACGCTTCCCATCGTGTCGTAGCCTGCGCGCCCCGCCCGCCCTGCGATCTGGTGGAACTCACGCGCCTTGAGCTGCCGCGTGCGGGTGCCGTCGTACTTGGTCAGCCCCGTGAGCAACACCGTGCGGATCGGCACGTTGATACCCACACCGAGCGTGTCCGTGCCGCAGATGACCTTGAGAAGCCCTTCCTGCGCGAGCTTCTCGATCAGGCGCCGATACTTGGGCAGCATACCGGCGTGGTGGACGCCGATTCCGTGCCGGACCAGTCGCGAGAGAGTCTTGCCGAATCCGGTCGTGAACCGGAAGCCGCCCAGTGCGTCGGCGATGGCCGCCTTCTCCTCCTTGGAACACATGTTGACGCTCGTGAGGGCCTGCGCCCGCTCGAGCGCCGCGGCCTGCGTGAAGTGGACGACGTAGACCGGGGCCTGATGGGTGGTGACGAGCTCTTCGATGGCCTCGCCGATCGGAACCTGCGAGTACGAGAACGTCAGGGGAACGGGCCGTTCCGAGCCTGATACCTCGACCGTGGGCCGACCGGTTCGCCGCGTGAGATCGTTCTTCAGGAAAGTGACGTCGCCGAGTGTCGCCGACATGAGCAGGAACTGCGCGTGGGGAAGTTCGACGATCGGCACCTGCCACGCCCAGCCGCGTTCGGGCTCCGAATAGAAATGGAATTCGTCCATCACGACCTGACCGATATCGGAGTCCGCGCCCTCGCGCAACGCGAGGTTCGCAACGATCTCGGCGGTCGCGCAGATGATCGGAGCCCCCGCATTGACGGACGCGTCACCGGTCATCATTCCGACCAGGTCGGCTCCGAACACGTCGCACAGCGCGAAGAACTTCTCACTCACGAGCGCCTTGATCGGTGCGGTGTAGAAGGTACGTCTTCCGGTGGCCAGCGCGTGGAAATGGGCGCCGAGGGCGACCATCGACTTACCCGAACCGGTGGGCGTCGCAAGAACCACGTTGGCGCCGGAGACGAGCTCCATCAACGCCTCCTCCTGCGCCGGGTAGAGCGTGATGCCCCGGTCCGTCGTCCAGGAGGTGAACGCGTCGAACAGAGAGTCGTCGTCGACAGTGTCGGGTATCAGATCCGGAAGCAGCACCGCTCCAGGCTAGTCGGAACAGCGGCCGGCCCTACGTCGCGCTGCGTTCGTCCGATCCCATCGCGCCCAGGACCGCCGTGCGTGTGGCCGGGCCGCCGGTGATCCGGGATTCGCTCACACCGGTGAGCAGCAGCTGACGCCACTGCTCCTCGTCGAACCTCAGCGGAGTGGTGGAGTCGAGGAAATCCTCGACCACCCGCAGGAACCGGATCGGGTCGTCCCGGAACGGGAAGTGCCCGGACCCGCGGAAGACCTCGAGTCGAGACCCCGGCATGGCCGAATGTGCGAGGTGCGCGTGCCCGACCGGGATCACGCTGTCCTGATCGCCCCAGATCAATTGGACCGGGACGTCTTCGGTGAGATAGCAACGATCGAGCATCGTCACCACCTGACCACGCCAGTCGACGACCGCCCGCAAGGTGCGCAGGTAGGCCTCGTATGCGGTCGGGTCCGGAAGGCCGGCGAGGATCCGGACGAGATCGCTCGTATCCAGGAGCAACGTCCCAGGTCGGAGCGGCGAGCCGTGGAGGTGGCCGAGAACGGTGCCCGCGAGCTTCACCACAGGTACCGCCCCGGGCAGCCTGAGGAGCTTGAGCACGTCGCTCACCCCGGGGAGGGACGCCAGCCGCAGGGCCGGATGGACATCCTTGGTGACACCACCGGAGGACACGAGTACGAGTCGCTCGACCATCGCAGGGAACTGATAGCCGAACTGCATCGCCACCCCGCCACCGAGGGAGTGGCCGATGACAGTGGCCCGCTCCACGCCGAGTACCGACAGCAGGTCGCGCACCCCGTTCGCGTAGGCGGCGACGGAATAGTCGGCGCGAGGCTTGTCGGAACGGCCGTGGCCGAGTAGGTCGGGGGCGATGACGGTGTACTTCTTCGCGAGGTGCGGAATGATATCGGCCCAGGTGGACGAGTTGTCGCCGATGCCGTGGATCAATACCAGCACCGGACCGCTGCCCGCAAGACGGAAGGCGCGCCGGTATCCGTGGATGGTCCGGAACACCATCCGAGGTTCGGCGTCGGGAACCGGACGCAACGTGCGCGCTCGCGATGTAGCCATCAGTCTCTCCTGCCGTGTCCACGGGCTGCAGTCGACCTGTCGGTGTTCTCGGGTCGGTGTTCTCCGGTCGGGGTCTCCGATCGAACTCGGGAGGTGATCGTCGCTGGTTCACCCTTGCATGCCGGGCGAGCATACTTCCTGTATGTGAGGTCGGCAACAACGATCGTCGCCGGTATGTAATGCACCCGTGGCCTTACTGAGCCGTACCGGATTCGGCCGAACAGAGCCGGACCCCGGTCGTCAGGATTCGGGATCCGTGCCGCCGTCGTCCCGGCGCTCGTATTCGGCGAGGAACCGTTCGAACTCGGCTCCGAGCTCGTCTCCACTGGGCAGGCTTTCATCGGTCGGCAGGGGAGTGGACTGCTGTTCCTGCGCCGCTACGTAACTGTCGTACTGCCGTTCGAGCGCGTTGACGACGGACAGCACTTCCTCGTTACCCTCGATGTGCTCGTCGACCTGCTCGCGGACACGTGCGGCAGCCTCGCCGAGCGCCTCGAGCGGAAGGTCGAGATTCCCGACCTCGGCGACATTGATCAGCAACGACTCGGAGGCCGCCGGGTAGTCGGTCTGCGCGAGGTAGTGCGGGACGTGGACCGAGAACCCGACGGCTTCGTGTCCGTGCTGCGCCATCCGGAACTCGAGCAACGACGACGCGCCTGCCGGGACCTGAAGTTGCCCGGACCAGCGGTGATGATCCGAAATCAGATCTTTGTTGGTCGAATGTGCCGTGACTCCCAACGGGCGGGTGTGCGGAATCGCCATCGGGATCGAGTTCAGGCCGATCGTGCGCCGGACCCCGAATTGCTCCGCCAGCAGGCGTACCGCGGTGATGAAACGCTCCCACCGCAGGTCGGGTTCTGTGCCGGCGAGCAGTAAGAACGGGGTACCCGCGTTGTCGACGAGCGCGTACAGATTCAGCTCGGGCGCGGCGTACTCCGAGAAGTGATCCGACTCGAACGTCATCATCGGCCGACGAGAGCGGTAGTCGACCAGTTCGTCCACTGCGAAGGACGCCACGACCTCCGTCTCCAGTTGCTCTCGCAGATGTGTGGTGGCCAGACGCACGGCGTGCCCTGCATCGGAGAACCCTTCCAGCCCGTGCACGAGCACAGGGCCCTGCCCGTCGGCCGCTGTCAGTCGAGGAGCGGGAAACTCCAGCTCGTACATCCGGGACTGCTCGTCCATATCCGAACCACTCCGATCACGTCGTCGTAGCCTTCTGCCCGGTGGCGTACCGGCGTGGCATGGTGGTGTTCGAGTCTAATTGAACCGAAAACAGCGCTCGACGGGGTGTTCCGCCCCGGTGGCCGAGAACAGCGGAGGTTCGGGTGGCCGTGTATGCAGCTCGTCGGCAACACCATCGACACGTCGGCCGTGTGGTCATCTGCGCGGCACTGATCGTCACTGCGTCCGGGTGCTCGACCACGGTCGTAGGCACCGCGATGCCCGAATTCACATCGAGGACCGTTCCGGTGACAGGGGTATCCGATCCCAGCCTCGACCGGCCATTGCCCGCCGCGCTTCTGCTACCTCCCGCCCAGTTCCCCGCCTCCTACCCGGCAGTGACACTCCCCCCGTCGGCAGTCGCACAGGCCGCTCCCGATCTGGCCGGGATTCCGGTCGGAGCGAAGGTCGAACCGCCCGGATGCCTCCCGCTCCCGCAGAACTACGGCCCCGCGGGGACCGCGATGGCCGTCGGGACATCCGTCGACGGCAGGGCCACCATCAGCGTCGAAGTCGTCGTCCCGGCCCCGGAACTTGCCGAGCTGAAGAATCACCTCGGAGAGTGCGGCGAGGTCGACGCCACCCATAAGGGAGTGACCTCCACCGTCACCACCGTCGCTGCACCGGAGCCGCTCCCGCCGATGGGCGGCGTGCGTACCGTGGCCTACACCCGCACAGTCACATCCGGTCAACCGGGCCACGAGCTGACCCAGTCCATGGAATCCCGCGGTGCCCAACTCGGAGACGCCAGGATCCTGGTGACCTACATGACCTTCGACGACAGTGGGATCGACCGGGACGCGCTCGACATCGCATTCCACAATGCCGTGGTGTATGCGTTCGGGGGCTGATCCGGCTTCCACGACCCTGTTCGAGGCCGAGACGGTGTTCCATAACGCGTGACTCCGACACGCCGGAGGTTCCGGTCGTGGAATTCGGCGTCGGTGCGATGGTTGTCCACAGCCACCACATCCATCCACAGATTTCCGGATTACGCGTCCGCGACCGGTTTTCGGTGGGCGTCATCGTGGATCGTGCTGGACATGACCACATCGACCTCTTCTTCGCAGCCACTGCACCTGTCCGACATCGGCGAACTCCTCGCAGCAGTTCCGGCCATGCTCGGCTTCCACCCGACACGTTCTTTCCTCGTCTTGACCCTCTCGCCCGCGCCGCGATCACCGGACGGCGACGGTCGAGGCGATGCAATCGGCGCCGTCATGCGGCACGATCTTCTGCTACCCCGCGCCGACGAGGCGATTCCTGCTCCGATGAGTGCCGCATTCGAGCGGTTCTGCACAGTGTGCGTCCGTGAAGGAGCACGCTCGGTACTGGTGGTGCTCGTCGACGACAGGCTCGACCATCCGCACGGCCCCGCCGCCGATGCTGCAACACGCCTGCTCGGGGAGTTCGCCGACGAACTCGCAGCGTCCGGGGTCGAGGTGGCCGGTATCCACGCCACTCCGGAAATTGCGCGTGGGCGCGTGTGGTTCACGCCCAACGGGGAAGTGAACGGGACGATTCCCGACCCTGAGAGTTCGGTCGTCGCCGCCACACGGGTGTTCGGCGGCAGTCCGATCCGGCGGTCGCGTGACGAACTCGAGGCGCTGCTCGCTCCCGCTCCGCCGGAGCATCGCAGGCGGGTGGGGCAGTACATCGATGACGTCATCGATGCCCGCGACCTGGCCTACGAGCACGCGGCGCGGGCCGGCGGTGCCGACCGTGCGGACCGCATGGAACTCGAGGCACTGCTCGGACGCCTCACCACCTTCGGTGACGGTGCCGAACTGCGGGCCCGGGAATGCGCCGAAGTGGCTGTGCTCTTGGCGAATCCGACTGTGCGTGACTCGGCGCTCGCGTTGGCGGCAGGAGTGCAGGCGCGTGCAGCCGAACGCATGTGGGTCGAGCTCGCCCGTGCGTTGCCCGATCCGGAACGGGCCGACGCTGCGGCACTCGTCGCATTCAGCGCCTACGTGCGAGGCGACGGCCCGTTCGCGGGCGTTGCGCTCGGAGTGGCGCTGGAATCGAACCCGCGCCACCGCCTCTCGGATCTCCTCGACCAAGCGCTGCAGGCGGGACTGCGTCCCGAAGCCATTCGGGGACTCGCCGACACCGGATACGAGATCGCTGCCCGACTCGGCGTGGTGCTACCGCCGCCGGGGCCGTCGGAATGATCAGCGGCGCGCCGCGTGCGCGCGATCACCGAGATTCCGCATGAATTCCCAGGCATCCGCGACGATCTCGTCGAGGTCGGTGTGTTCGGGTTTCCACCCGAGATCGTCGATCGCTCGTGTGCTCGACGCGATCAGGACGGCAGGATCACCGGCGCGTCGCGGTGCGTCGACTGCGGCGATGGGCAGTCCGGTGATGCGCTCGCACGCCGAAATGACCTCGCGCACGGTGAAGCCCTCACCGCTGCCCAGGTTGTAGATGCGATGTGACCCCGCGGCTGCCTTCGACAGTGCCAGCAGGTGGGCGTCGGCGAGGTCCTTGACATGGATGTAGTCGCGGATCGCGGTGCCGTCCTTGGTCGGCCAATCCGTCCCGAACACCGAAATGCGCTCGCGTTGCCCCAGGGCGACCTGCAGGACGAGTGGAATCAGGTGTGTTTCGACGAGGCGATTCTCGCCTGCGCCCCCGTACGCTCCGGCCACGTTGAAATAGCGCAGGCTCGTCGCGGCCAGTCCGTGGGCATGGGCATACGACGAGATCGCATGATCGATCGCCAGTTTGGATGCACCGTACGGGTTGGTCGGACGGGTGGGCGCGTCCTCGGTGATCGGCACCTGCTCGGGCTCACCGTAGGTGGCCGCGGTGGATGAGAAGACCAGTCGTGGCGTTCCCGACAAGCGCATTGCCTCGAGGAGTGCGAGCGTGGTGACGACGTTGCCCTGCCAGTATTTCTCGGGGAACTCCACCGACTCGCCGACCAGTGATTGCGCGCCGAAGTGGAGAACACCGTCGAATCGAGATGACGTACCCCCGACGCCCAGCACGTCTGCGGCAACATCGGCGATGTCACCGTGGATGAACTCGGCACCAGGGGGGACGGCGTCGGCGTTGCCAGTGGACAGATCGTCGACGACGACCACCTCGTGGTCGTTTTCGAGCAGCACAGTGCTGCACACGCTGCCCACGTAGCCGGCGCCGCCGGTCACCAGAAGTTTCACGCTGGGTCTCCTCTTCCACCGGCCCACCCGGGGCCGGTGGAAGAGGCCCGGCGTCAGACCTGCTTCACCTGCACGGCATGGGCCATCTCGTCGGAAAGCTCGAATGTGCTGTGACCGGTCACGGTGATCATCACCGAACCCGGTCGCGTCTCGACTGTAACGCGTGCGTCGGGAACGACACCTGCCTCACGTAGCCGAGCGATCACGTCGGGATCCGACTGGACGTACTCGGCGAGCCTGCGGACCACCACGGCGGTCGGTTGCCCGCTCGGGATCTCGGTCAGTCGAATCAGCTTCTCGTCCGACACGGTGGCCTTCTCGAGACCCAACTCTGCGAGGCCGGGGATGGGGTTGCCGTACGGCGAGGTGGTCGGATTGTTGAGGACCTCGACGAGACGACGCTCCACCTCCTCACTCATCACATGTTCCCAGCGGCACGCCTCGGCGTGCACGTTCTCCCAGTCGAGCCCGATCACGTCGACGAGCAACCGCTCTGCGAGGCGGTGCTTACGCATGACGGACACGGCAAGATCCCGGCCTTTCTCCGTCAGCTGCAGATGGCGATCACCTGCGACCCGCAGCAATCCGTCGCGTTCCATGCGGGCGACGGTCTGGCTGACCGTCGGACCGCTCTGTTCGAGGCGTTCGGCAATGCGTGCCCGCAGGGGCACCACACCTTCCTCCTCCAAGTCGTAGATCGTCCGGAGATACATCTCCGTTGTATCGACCAGGTCCTTCACTCTCACACCCCTTCGTCTGCGCCCGATTCTAACCGTGGCGTTCAGGTGGTGGGTGAGGTCCGATGCTCGCGCGACCCGAGGCGGGCAAGTAGCGTCTGTGTTCATGACCACGAGCTCCACCGCGGCAGGCGGTTCGACACATCTGGGCGGCGACCGTGTGGTGGTCTGGAGCCCCGACTACCTCGACTATCGGTGGGGGCCGAGCCACCCGATGAACCCGACCCGGCTCGACCTGACGATGGCTCTGTCGCGCAGTCTCGGGCTGCTCGAGGGTGTCGAAACGGTGCGTCCGGATCCCGCCGGTGACGCAGATCTACTTCGTATCCATACTTCGGGGTATGTCGACGCCGTCAAGAGGGCGGGTTCGACGCCCGTCGGGTCCGAGCCGTCGTCCGATACCCCGCACGGTCTGGGTACCGAGGACAATCCGATCTTTCCGAAGATGCATGAGGCGAGCGCCACACTGGCGGGTGGCACGCTGGCCGCTGCTCGCGAGATCGCGTCCGGCCGTACCCGCAGGGCGGTGAGCATCGGCGGTGGCATGCATCACGCGATGGCCGACTGGGCCGCCGGATTCTGTGTGTACAACGACGCAGCGATCGCCATTTCGTGGCTCCTCGATCAGGGCTACGACCGAATCGCATACGTCGACGTCGACGCACACCACGGCGACGGGGTGCAGCACGCATTCCTGGACGACCCGCGTGTGCTCACAGTGTCCCTTCACCAACATCCGGCAACTCTGTGGCCGAACACCGGTTGGTCGAGCGAGGTCGGGGCGGGGGCGGCCGAAGGCACCGCCGTCAATCTGCCCGTGCTTCCCGGCACCGTCGACTCGTTGTGGTTACGTGCGTTCCACGCCGTCGTGCCCGGCGCGATCGCCGCGTTCCGTCCGCAGATTCTCATCAGCCAGTGCGGCGCCGACAGCCACCGCGAGGATCCGTTGGCCGATCTGTCGCTCACAGTCGACGGACAGCGGGCGTCGTATCTCGCGATGCGTGATCTCGCCGACCGGCACTGCGAAGGACGCTGGCTTGCCTTGGGTGGGGGAGGATACGGTCTGGTCCGGGTTGTGCCGCGCTCATGGACACACTTGATCGCCGCTGCGCTCGACCGCGAGATCGACCTCACGACAACGGTTCCCGACGACTGGCGCGAGCGAGTCGGGGCCATGGCGCCGGGGGTCGACCTTCCCACCGAAATGGGGGAGGGAGCCGACCTGTCGTATCTGCCGTGGGACGGTCCCGGTGGCACACCGGAAACCGGTGTTGCGTCGTTGGATCGCGCGCTGACCCGAATCGACTCCGCGATCATCG
The DNA here is from genome assembly GCF_042729855.1 of Rhodococcus sp. NPDC060090. Lineage (NCBI taxonomy): Bacteria > Bacillati > Actinomycetota > Actinomycetes > Mycobacteriales > Nocardiaceae > Rhodococcus > Rhodococcus sp. NPDC060090. Next base: position 21,580 of record NZ_JBHWXB010000027.1, read on the forward strand.
CTACTCGCCGAGCATGCTTCCCACTTCTCGGACTCGACCCGGAGGATCCCCGTGACTGACTCGGAGAGCACGCAGGCACCGGCGGGCGGAGCATCGACCCGAGCGCTCGATCCGGCTGCCGACCCCGCTCGCGAGCGCGCACTCGTCGTCGCGCGTGACTATCCCCGCCACTGGGTCGCCGATGTACTTGCCTCCGACGGTGGTGTCGTCCATCTGCGGCCGATCGTGCCGGAGGACGCCGACAAGATCGTCGAATTCCACGGAAAGTTGTCCGAACGGACGCGGTATCTCCGCTACTTCGGTCCCTATCCGACCATCTCGAAGCGCGACCTGTTCAACTTCACTGTCGTCGACCATCACACACGGGTGGCGTTCGTGGCGATGCTCGGCGACGAGATCATCGCGGTCGGCCGCTACGAAGGGCTTACTGCGGAGGGAGACGGACTGTCGGCGGAAGTCGCATTCACTGTGTCGGACTCGCATCAGGGGCGAGGGTTGGGTCCCATCCTGCTCGAGCACCTCGCGGGAGCTGCCGCGGAGAACGGGCTCCGTCGCTTCGTTGCGGAGGTCCTCGCAGAAAACCGTCACATGATCTCGGTGTTCCGAGAGGCCGGATATCAGGTCAGCCGTAGCTTCGAGGGCGGTGTGGTGCGGTTGGAGTTCGACATCGACCCCACCGAGGCACTCGTATCCGTGCGCAACGCGCGCGAACGCGCCGCCGAGGCCCGCAGCGTCCGTAACATCCTGAGCCCGGGAAGCGTCGCGGTGATCGGCGCGTCCACCGACAGTCGCAAGGTCGGCAACGCGGTCCTGGTGAACATGCTGCGCAGTGGGTTCACCGGACCGGTGTACCCGGTCAATGCCGAGCACCGCTCGGTGCGGGGCGTGCGGGCCTACCCGACGGTGCGCGACATCCCCGACGAGGTCGACCTCGCGATCGCCGCAGTCCCTGCCGAATCGATCGACTCGGTCCTCGACGACTGCCTCGCGAAAGGTGTCAAGGCACTGCTCGTCGTGTCGTCCGGATTCGGTGAAACCGGCCCCGAAGGGCGCGACGCGGAGCGGCGTCTCGCGCACGCCGCACGTGCACACGGGATGCGGCTCATCGGTCCGAACGCGCTCGGAGTCGCCAACAACGATCCGGCCTTCCGGCTCAACGCGACACTCGCTCCGATCCTGCCGCCCGCGGGCAATGTCGGGTTCTTCTGCCAGTCCGGTGCGTTGGGCATCGCTATTCTCGACGAAGCTGCCAAGACCGGAGTGGGCCTGTCCTCGTTCGTCTCGGCGGGCAACCGCGCCGATCTGTCGGGCAACGACCTACTGCAGTACTGGGACACCGACCCGGCGACCGAGGTGGTGCTCCTCTACCTCGAGAGTTTCGGCAACCCGCGAAAGTTCTCCCGCATCGCACGCCGTGTCGCACGAAGCAAACCGATCGTGGCGGTCAAGTCCGGTCGACACGCGGTACCCCCGGTGCTCGAGGCCCGTACCGGTGAGATGGACGACGCGATCGTGCGTCATCTGTTCGAGCAGGCCGGCGTCGTGCAGGTCGAATCCATTGCGCAGCTGTTCGATTCGGCGTTGCTCTTCAGCTACCAGCCACTGCCCGCGGGGCCGCGGGTCGCGGTGGTGGGCAACTCCACAGCGCTCGGTGTGCTGGCGGTGGATGCCGCGCGCGGGCAAGGTCTCAAACCCGCCGACGCGGTGGACCTCGGTGCACAGGCAACACCCGAGGAATTCGCCGACGCCGTCACCCGGGCGCTCGGTTCGGCCGAGATCGATTCGGTCATCGCGGTGTTCGTGCCTCCGGTCGCGGTGACGGTCGAGCCCTATGCACAGGCATTGCGCGATGCGGTGGCGGGCGCGGAGAAGCCGGTAGTCACCACATTCCTTGCGACGGAGGGGATCCCCGACGTTCTTGCGGTCCGCGATGAGGACGGCAATCCGGTCAGGGGATCGGTGCCCTCGTATCCCGGGCCGGAGCGGGCGGCGACCGCGCTGGCCCGCGCCTGGCGGTATGCCAAGTGGCGGTCCCGCCCACAGTCGCAGGTCGTACGTCCGGCCGGGATCGACCCGGAGCGTGCCCGAGCCCTGGTCGACGGCTGGCTCGGCACCACGCCGAACGGTCGCTACCTGTCCGACACCGAAACCGCCTTGCTGCTCGCGTGCTACGGGGTGCACATCGCCACATTCCGGTCGGTCACCACCGAGGAAGAGGCGGTCGCTGCAGCTCACGAGATCGGCTTCCCCGTTGCGGTCAAGGCGACCGGAGCACAGTGGCGTCACCGGCCGGATCTGACCGGTGTCCGACTCGACCTCGTCGACGACGATTCGGTCCGCATCGCCTACCGGGATCTCGCTGCGGTGTCGGGGGAGCCGCTGCTGCACGTGCAGAAGATGGCGACCAAAGGGATCGGATGCGCGATCCGGGTGCAGGACGACCCCTCCTTCGGATCGTTGATCTCCTTCGGTGTCGCCGGCGTCATCTCCGATCTGCTCGGTGACCGGGCCTATCAGGTGCTGCCGCTGACCGAAGACGAGGCCGTCGAACTGATCGACGCGCCCAAGGCAGCGCCGCTCCTGACGGGGTACCGTAATGCCGCGCCGGCCAATCGCGCGGCGCTCGTCGACATCGTGCAGCGCATCTCTGCGCTCGCCGACGATCTGCCCGAGGTTCGCGAACTCGTGTGCGAACCGGTGCTGGCCTCTCCGATCGGCGCCGAGCTCACCGACGCACATCTGCGGATCGGCCCGGAAGCGCCACATCCGCTCGACCTGGGGCCGCGCCGCCTGCGGTGACCGAGACAGAACAGGCTCCGAACGGCGCGATCCCCGAGAACCCAGCCCGGTTCTCGGGGATCGCTACAGCTGACGCGCCCGGTCAGCTTGCATAGGCGCGGAGGCGGTTTGCACGCTCACCTTCGCGGAGTTTGCCCATCACTTCACGTTCGATCTGCCGCACGCGCTCGCGAGAGAGGCCGAACAGCTTGCCGATCTGGTCGAGAGTGCGCGGCTGGCCGTCGTCGAGCCCGTACCGGAGGCGAATGACCTGCTGTTCTCGCTCGTCGAGGGTCGAGAGGACGCTACGGACATCGCTGTGCAGGAGTCCGGCGATCACTACGGTTTCGGCAGAGGTCGCCTCGGCGTCCTCGATGAAGTCGCCCAGCGGGGCTTCCTCATCGCTGCCGACCGGCATATCCAGGCTCACCGGGTCGCGGCTGTGGTCGAGCAGATCGGCGATCTTGCCGACCGGAATGCCGGACTCTTCCGCCAGTTCGTCGTCGGTGGCTTCGCGACCGAGCTGCTGGTGCAGTTCCCGCTTGATCCTGGCGAGCTTGTTGACCTGCTCGACGAGATGGACGGGGAGCCGGATGGTACGGCTCTGATCGGCCATGCCGCGGGTGATGGCCTGACGGATCCACCACGTGGCATAGGTCGAGAACTTGAAGCCTTTGGCGTAGTCGAACTTCTCCATGGCACGGATGAGGCCGAGGTTGCCTTCCTGGATCAGATCGAGCAGGGGCATGCCGCGTCCGGTGTAGCGCTTTGCGAGCGACACCACGAGGCGCAGGTTCGCTTCGAGCAGGTGGTTACGAGCCGCCTGTCCTTCGCGTACGACAATCGCAAGATCGCGCTTCTTGGCAGGTGAGAGACGCTTCTTCGTCTCGAGCACCTGCTTGGCGTACAGGCCGGCCTCGATCCGCTTTGCCAGTTCGACCTCGTCCGCTGCGGTCAGCAGAGCCGTCTTTCCGATGCCGTTCAGATAAACGCGCACAAGATCGGCGGCGGGACTTTGGTTGTCGAGGTCGGAAGTGACTCGAGCGGTTGTTGCGGGGCGTGCCATGACGTGCCTCCTCATCGGTGGTGTCTCACAGGGTTCAACGCTCGAGTGGGCCGGGAAAGTTCCCGCCGGTTCCCGAGCCCCAACGCTGCGACCTGCACAAACCCGGAGGCTCGTCTGAGAAGTTGCTGAGAGATCGGTGGAGGACGTCGCTGCGGGAACTGCACCCGCATCGTCGGATCAGGCGGGTTCGACGAAGCCGTGACGGACGAGCCCCTGCATCAAGGGCACCGCCATGGCCGTGAGTTCGGCTTCGTCTTCTCCGTGGGCGGCGGCGAGGAGAGAGACCAGATCGCCCAGGGGGAGGCCGTCGGCACGGAGCCCGCCGAGCAGATTCGCCGCCAGGTCGTCGACTTCGTGCTGCCATGCGGGCCCGCCCCCGCGATGCACCCGTGTGACGACCCGGGCCCAGCCGTCGTTGCCGGGCAGGAAGACACGCTCGAGCGCGGTGTCGGTGCGTACCCGGAATCGTGAGTCGAGGACGTCGTGATCGCGGAGCCACTGGAGCCGTGCGAAGTAGTCGATCGATTCGGGACCGAGCGCATCGGTGAACGAATGGCGGAGGTCTTCGGCCAGCACATCCGACGGCAGGTCGGTGCGGCGCAGATAGACGAAGCCGAAACCGACGCCCTCGACGCGATTGCGTTCGAAGTGGTCGAACCAGTCTTCAGCGCGCGCCGCGACCGCCGGGTCGCGCTGGTCGGCGTCGCCGTCCCTGAGCCAGGTACCGATGTACAGCGACGGATCGGCGACGTCGCGCTGCACGACCCACGCGTCCACACCGTGCGCGGGCAACCACGACGCAACGCGTGCCCGCCAGTCCTCATCCTCGACATGGACCCATGACGCGAGGATCGACGCGGTTCCTCCGGGGTTCAGGTGATCGACGGCCTGAGAGACCATCAGCTTGCTCGCGCCGTCGAGATCCAGCCCCGAATCACGGTAACTGTGCTCCACCTGGCCGCTGCTCACCACGAACGGGGGATTCGCGACGATCCGGTCGAAACAGCGGTCTGCCACGGGCTCGAACCACGAGCCCTCGAGCAGTTCGAGGTCGAGTTCGTTGAGCGCGGCCGATGCGGCGGCGAGTGTGAGACACCGCGGTGTGATGTCGGTCGCGGTCACCGTGTCGGCATACTCGGCCGCATGGATCGCCTGGACACCGCAACCAGTGCCGAGATCGAGCACGGAGCCCACCGGATCGGTGGGAGTGGCCTGCAGCAGCGACAGGGATGCCTGCCCGACCCCCAGGACATGGTCGGGACGGGTGGATACGGCGCGAAGGGCGCCGTCGAGGTCGGACAGAACCCAGCGGTTGCCGACGCCTGCGTCCAACGGCCGCAGATCCAGCGAGGTCCGTACACCGTTCGTGTCGCGTTCGAGCAGACCTGCGGCGAGCGCGTCGTCGAGGGCGAGAGGTGCGAGGGCCACGGTGACCTCGTCGGCGGGGCAGGTGTCCTGCAGAAGGAAGAGTCGTACGAGCACACCGAGATCGCCTGCGTCGCGCGTGGCGCGTCGCGCCGGAACGGGCTCGCTGCGTCCCAGCGCGGCGTGCGCTTCGGCACCCAGAAGATCGCGCACGGTATCGATGTCGTAGCGACACCGGATCAACGCAATACGTAGGGGCGGGCAGATCGACAAGAGCAGGTCGCGGTCCACGACGCTATTCTCGCAGCACCACGCACCACCCGACGCATCGCCCGTGTCGGATCAGCCGTCGATGACGCGGTATTGGTGCGCCTCGAGGGCGGCGTGTTCTTCGCTCCGTCCGTCCCAGCGACTCGGCTCGTCCTTGCGTCGTGGTGGCCGGTCGTTCGCGATGAGCACCGCGATCCACGGGAGGGGTATCGAGAGCCCGATGATCGCCATCGCGATCCACGGGTTCGCCCATATTCCGTACGAGGCGGCGGCCAGGATCAACGCAGGGATACGGAATGCCATCAGTGTCATGTATTTGCGGACCCGCGCTCGGTGCTGGTCTTCGAGAGACGCCTCCGCCTCCGTGATCAGGACCGGGTTATCGGGCGATCCGCTCTCGTGGGATCCGCCGAAACCAGGTGTTCTCGCCATATCTACTACTTTCCCACGCCCGTAGATCGAATGCACATACCGGTTCGGCGCAGCGGTGCGGCATTATGGACATGTGAGTACGGATACCAAGGAACGGCCGGATACCACCACCGACGAAACCACCAGCGACGACACTCCCAAGTTCTTCCATTACGTGAAGAAGAAGAAGATCGCGGAGAGCGCCGTTATGGGAACCCATGTTGTTGCGTTGTGCGGTGAGGTCTTTCCGGTGACCATGTCGCCGAAACCGGGCTCGCCGGTGTGCCCCGAGTGCAAGAAGGTCTACGAAGGCCTGCGCAAGGGCGACTGAGGTAGTCGGGTCAGAGGAGCGTTCTCCTCCGATCCGGGGTCTCGCGGCGAAACCGGACCGTTGTCGGCCGAGGTGATCGAATCCTCCTCGGCCGTTTCGTCGTGTCCGGACACCGATGGATTCCGGGACGATGGATCACTGGACGCGGTCGAGCGGTCCGGACGGTCGATCGGGCATGCGTCGGCCTCACGCTCGTCGGAAGGGCGCGGGTCGTCGTAGCCGGGAAGCTCATCGGAGCGGAGAAGATCGGTGAGCCGGATGGGACTGGCCATCGTGATCCGTCGGGTCAGGTTGGTGACCGCCCCTTCCTCGGGCGACGGCTGCTTGTCGGCCTGCTCGGCGAGCCACACGCGCCATTGCTCGATCCGTGTCGCTCGCGCGGGCCACATCTCTTGGATGGCGGCGTTGAACTCGGCTCCGATGACCACCGCGAAGCCGAGGAAGAACGTGAACAGCAGGAACGCGATGGGCGCGGCCAAAGCACCGTAGGTGTATCCGTGTTCGGCGATCCAGGTCAGGTATCTGCGCAAGCCCGCACTCGCGAGAATGAAGAACGCACCTGCCAGGACCGCGCCGCCGAGTAGCCGATGCCAGGGCAGGGACTTCGGCAACGCCACCTTGTACAGCGTGGTCAGAGCGACGAGCAGGAGCAGGCCGACCGCCGGATAGTAGAAGGTGTCCACGAGTTGCGACCCGAGCGAGTACCACGACTGAGGGAGCAGACGACCGATCACGGTCGGTCCGAGCGCCACGAGTGGCAGTGTGACGACGGCCAGGATGAGAAACATCACGTACAGCAGCAGGCCGAACACGCGTTGCCAGACCGGGTGGCGGTGGTCCTGTTGTCCGTGTGCTTCGACGATCGAGTCGACGAACGTCGAGATCGCCGACGAGCCGGCCCAGAGCGACAGTACGAAGCCCAGTGACATCACATCCGCCCGTCCGCGGTTGAGTACGTCGTAGACGGTCGGAGCGATGATCTCGTCGACGACGCTGTCGCTGAAGGCGGTGCGCGTGAATGTGACGATCTTGGACACGATGATGTCGGCTATGTCGGGGCCGAACCATCCGCCCACGTAACCGAGGCTGCCGAGCAGGCCCAGGAGCAGCGGCGGCAGCGACAGGGTCTGCCAGAACGCGGCCGTCGCAGCCTTGCTGAAGATCGAGTGATCCCACGCGGATCGCGCAGTGTGGCCGAGGACCCGACCGCACAGGCGTACGGCGCGCCATAGACGGCGCGGTCCGGACGTGGGAGGCACAGGTGTGGCGTTCATCTACTTCCAGCATTCCTGATGACACGACGTAATGCGCGCCCCACATGCGGTTGTCGGTGTCTCGGATTCTGTCACGATCATCACGTCCCATCCCCATCGCCCTGGCGGTTCGGGACGTCGATCGACGGTCGGAGGCGATAGGCTGCATGGCGGTCGGTGGCCGGGCTTCGAATTCTGCCGTCACCGACCGGAGTTGAGCGGACAAGGAGCGCGAAGAACCGGTGAGCACCGAAACCGTCGGACAGGCTACGACCTCCGTATCCGGGGGACAGTTGCGCGCGTGGCAGCGTCGCGCCCTGACCAAGTACCTCGCCACCAAACCTCGCGATTTCCTCGCGGTGGCCACGCCTGGGGCCGGCAAGACCACATTCGCGCTGAGGGTCGCGTCGGAATTGCTGAGGGACCGGACCGTCGACCAGGTCACGGTCGTTGCGCCGACCGAACACCTCAAGCATCAGTGGTCATCGGCAGCGGCACGAGTCGGGATCGCGTTGGACTCGAACTTCACCAACTCCACAGGGCAGACCTCGAGTGACTACCAGGGCGTGGTCGTCACCTACGCGCAGGTCGCATCCCACCCGTTCAAGCACCGGGTGCGCACCGAATCGCGTCGCACCCTGATCATCCTCGACGAGATCCACCACGGCGGCGACGCCAAGAGCTGGGGTGAGGGGATTCTCGAGGCGTTCGGCGATGCGACCCGACGACTCGCACTGACCGGTACCCCATTCCGCAGCGACGACAGCGCTATCCCGTTCGTGACGTATGAACCGAACGAGGACGGCCTGATGCAATCGAAGGCCGACCACTCCTACGGTTACTCCGATGCGCTCGCAGACGGCGTCGTGCGACCCGTCGTGTTCCTTGCCTACTCCGGTGAGGCCCGCTGGCGCACCAGCGCGGGGGAGGAGTACACCGCCCGGCTGGGCGAGCCGCTGAGCGCCGAACACACGGCCCGCGCGTGGCGCACCGCACTCGACCCCGAAGGCGACTGGGTGCCTGCGGTCCTGAATGCCGCCAACACCCGCCTCGAGCAGCTACGCGCGGGCGGCATGCCGGATGCCGGCGGGCTCGTCATCGCCACCGATCAGGCGGTTGCTCGCGCCTACGCCAAGATCCTCGAACGACTCACGGGGGAGCCGCCCGCCGTCGTCCTGTCCGACGAGGCCACCGCCTCCTCACGCATCTCCGAGTTCAGCGAGGGGACCCAGCGATGGATGGTCGCGGTGCGGATGGTGTCCGAAGGCGTCGATGTTCCGCGGCTTGCAGTCGGCGTCTACGCGACCAGCGCCTCGACCCCACTCTTCTTCGCTCAGGCGATCGGCCGTTTCGTGCGTGCCCGGCAGAAGGGCGAGACGGCCAGCGTGTTCCTGCCGTCGGTACCGGTGCTGCTCGACCTCGCCAGCCAGCTCGAAGCGCAGCGCGACCACATTCTGGGTAAGCCGCACCGGGTCAAGGAAGGCTTCGACGACGAACTGCTCGCCGACGCGAACCGAAGGAAAGACGAGCCCGGCGAGGACGAGAAGCCCTACACGTCGCTCGGCGCGGAGGCCGAACTCGATCAGGTGATCTACGACGGTTCATCCTTCGGAACTGCCACGTTCTCGGGCAGTGACGAAGAAGCGGACTATCTCGGTCTGCCGGGGCTGCTGGATGCAGACCAGATGAGGGCGTTGCTGCGTCAGCGTCAGGAGAAGCAACTCGACAAGCCGGCGACGCCGCAGGCAACGGCCCCGCCGCCGCAGGTGGCGGAGCGGGTCGCCGCAGCCGACGAGCTTCCTCAGCTGCGCCGCGAACTCAACTCGCTGGTGGCGGTCGTGCACCACCGCACACGGAAGCCACACGGTGTGATCCACGGAGAACTCCGTCGCCAGTGCGGTGGCCCACCGACGGCGATCGCGAGCGCCGAGCAGCTGCGCGATCGCATCGCGATCCTTCGGAGCTGGTGACGGCCTGCAGTGACGACCGGACTGTGAACGACGAAACGGGCGACTGCTGGAAGCAGTCGCCCGTTCATGTCGGGTCGCGGAACCATCAGGTTCCGGACGGCGGATCAGACGGATGCGTCGGCGTCGGCCTCGGTGACGATCGTGGCACCGAGCTCACGGAGCCGATCGGTGTGTTCGTTTGCGTGATGACCGCAGAACAACAGTTCGCCGCCTGCGGGAAGGACAGCGCGTACGCGAGCGGCTGCATTGCACCGATCGCACCTGTCGGCGGCTGTCAACTTCGGGGTGGTCAACGTACCGGGCATGACTCCTCCAAACTGGCCACCTTCGACAACGGTCGCCTGGGGTCTGGTCCGCCGCGCCGGGGGTAGCGCGGTAGATCTACTCTTACAGACGATTCGCGTTCGCGGGTTGTTCCCCTAGTCGCCCATTCGTGTCGTGTTTCACGAATTGTGCAGAAGAAACCCCAGGACGTGGGCGTTTGCGTATTTGTTCGGTGTCTCACCACGCGGATGTTCGCTCACAGCGCAGCAGCCGGAACGGCGCGTCGCGGCCTGGTAGGTGCTTCGGCGTCGCCAACAATGAGGGGCATGAGTGAACCGCTGCTGCACATCTGCCCGCGGGACGAGTGGCTCCGCGCCCGGAAGTCCGGCGCCCTGACGCCTCCCTCATTGGCCGACGTGGGCTTCGTGCACCTGTCTACACCCGACCAGGCGCACCTGCCCGCGAATCGCTTGTTCCACGGGCGCACGGACCTCGTCCTGCTCCACATCGACCCGTCGCGCCTTACCGATGACGTGCGGTTCGAACCGGGGGTGCCGGAGGACCCCGACTCGATGCGGTTCCCGCATCTGTACGGGCCGTTGCCGGTCGACGCGGTCGTCGATGTCGCCGACTACCTGCCGGGCGAAGACGGACGCTTCGTACCTCTGTGAGCGAGCCATGCCACACGGAAACGGCCATGCCACAGGAAACGGCGTAGGGACGATGTCGTCCCTACGCCGTTCTCGATCGTCCGTGGCCACCTCGATCGTCCTTGGCCACGCCGCGTGACCGGTCGACGTACCTGACTAGTCGAGGTAGTCGCGCAGGACCTGGGACCGCGACGGGTGGCGCAGCTTCGACATCGTCTTCGACTCGATCTGGCGGATGCGCTCACGAGTCACCCCGTAGACCTGACCGATTTCGTCGAGGGTGCGGGGCTGACCGTCGGTGAGTCCGAAGCGCAGTCGCACGACACCGGCCTCGCGCTCGGAGAGCGTCTCGAGGACGGACTGCAGCTGATCCTGCAGCAACGTGAACGACACCGCATCGACGGCGACGACCGCTTCGGAGTCCTCGATGAAGTCGCCGAGCTGGCTGTCGCCCTCGTCGCCGATGGTCTGGTCGAGTGATATGGGCTCACGCGCGTACTGCTGGATCTCCAGCACCTTCTCCGGCGTAATGTCCATTTCCTTCGCGAGCTCTTCTGGCGTGGGCTCACGGCCCAGATCCTGGAGCAACTCGCGCTGGATACGGCCGAGCTTGTTGATGACCTCGACCATGTGCACGGGGATACGAATGGTGCGGGCCTGATCGGCCATGGCGCGGGTGATGGCCTGACGGATCCACCAGGTCGCGTACGTCGAGAACTTGTAGCCCTTGGTGTAGTCGAACTTCTCGACCGCACGGATCAGACCCAGGTTGCCTTCCTGGATGAGGTCCAGGAAGGCCATACCGCGGCCGGTGTAACGCTTGGCGAGAGAGACGACCAGTCGAAGGTTCGCCTCGAGGAGGTGGTTCTTCGCTCGGTTACCGTCGCGGCAGATCCAGTTCATGTCGCGGCGCTGGGCCACCGGGAGCTTTTCGCCCTTCGCGGCGAGTTCCTGCAAGCGGAATGTCGCGTACAGGCCGGCCTCGATGCGCTTGGCGAGTTCGACTTCTTCCTCGGCGTTGAGGAGGGCAACCTTGCCGATCTGCTTGAGATAGGCGCGCACCGAGTCGGCGGAGGCAGTGAGCTCGGCGTCCTTGCGTGCCTGGCGCAGTGCCTCGGACTCCTCTTCGTCCCAGACGAAATCGCCGGACGCCTTGTCCTTCTCGCTGGGTTCGTCCCCTTCGGTTGTGGCGTCTTCGGCGACGAGCTCGCCTTCCGCCACCTCGATGTCTTCGAGCTGAGGCTCTGCTGCGCTGTCGAAGTCGTCGTCGCCCGCCTTCGCGCCCTTGGCCGCGGTCTTCTTCGCGGCAGTCTTCTTGGCGGCCTTCTTGGCGGGTGCCTTCTTCGCGACGGCCTTCTTGGCCGGTGCTTTCTTCGCGGCGGCCTTCTTGGCCGGCGGAGTCGCCGTAGGCGTCGCGGGGTTTGCAGCGTCGGCGGCGCCCGAAGCGTCCGCGACGGGTGCCGATTCCTTCTGTGAATCAGCGGTGTGGATGTCGGTGGCTGCCACGTACGCCCTTTCGTGACGAGGTAGTGCGGCGTCGCGCCAGAGGAGTTCCGGCGGAGAGGTCTGTCGGGATCAGGCCGGGTTCCGGCCGGCTGTGCACCATTGTAACGATCCCCGTGACGGAGGATGTGTCGGACTCAAGGAGTCGCGCCTGTTTTCGCAGCGTATGCAGCACCGACGATCCCCGCCGTGTTGCGCAGTTCGGCTGCGACGACGGGAGTGTCGTTCGTCAACAGCGGAATCCACTTCTCGTGCTTTCGGCTGATTCCGCCGCCGGCGATGAACAGATCGGGCCACAACAGGGCCTCGATACGCTCCAGGACCAGCGAAACCTCTCGAGCCCAGCGCTTGTAGGACCAGTCGTTCTTCTCCTTGATCGACGACGCGGCGCGATGCTCTGCTTCCATGCCGTCGATCTCCATGTGTCCGAGTTCGGTGTTCGGGAGCAGGACGCCGTTGTGGAGGATCGCGGAGCCGATTCCGGTGCCGAAGGTAACGAGGATGACCAGGCCTGGGGTGTCGGCCGCTGCGCCGAACCGATCCTCGGCGATCCCTGCGGCATCGGCGTCGTTGAGAACCGTGACGTGTCGTTCGCCCAGCGCGGTCGAGAAGAGTGCTCGCGCGTCCGTTCCGATCCATGAGGAATCGATGTTGGCGGCGGTCCTCGCGACCCCTCCGGTCACCACACTCGGGAGGGTGATTCCGACGGGCCCCTCCCACTTCGCCTGCCTGATGATCTCTGCCACCGTCGCGGCCACGGCGTCGGGAGTCGAGGGCTGGGGAGTGAGGATCTTGATCCGGTCGCCGATCAGCTGACCCGTGGTCAGGTCGACCAGACCCCCTTTCACTCCGCTGCCGCCGACATCGACGCCGAATCCCACGTCGGTGGAGTAGGTCGGGGGCGGGGGTGTTCCCTGCGTCATCTGGTGTTCGGCGCGGATACTCCCTCGTTCACGGGGGAGAGGAAGCGCCGTCCTCCTTCCAAAAGGTGGGCTGCGTGGAGCAACCGTGTCGGACCGAGCACACCGTGTCGGTGGGCGCGGTTGTCGTGCCGGGCATGGGGACCGAGGTGGTGCGCTACAAGTACCGACTGCGGCCGGGCACACTCGCCGAACGCACCCTCATCCAGGAATGGCATCGCTGCCGATTTTTGTGGAACGAAGCCGTCCACCAACAGAAGACCGGCCGGAAACCGAACTTCACGAAACTGGGCACCATGCTGACCGAGACCTGCGCCCGTTCGTCCTGGTTGCGGGAGGGTGCTCAGGTCGCGCAGCAGCAGATACTCCGCACGTACGCGCAGGCCCTCGACGACTCGTTCACCGTCAAAGGCCGCCGACGTCCCCGCTACAAGGCCCGGAAGGTGGTGTTGGTGCGGCCCGCGTATACGACGATGACGTGTTCGGGGTGTTTCGCGAGAGCCGGGCAACCCCTCGGACTCGGGGAACGAGTCTTCCGGTGCGGTACCTGCGGGTTGTCTGGGGGTCGGGATCGGAACGCTGCCAGAGTGATTCTGGCTGTGGCGGAGCGTGGCCACACCGGTGTCGACGACGTAGGTCACTGGGGTCCGCCTCCTTCGGGTGCAGTCTGAGCTGCGAATCTCCTGTCAACAGGGCAGGAGAGACGTTAAGAGATGCTCACTCTCCCGTCGGTCGCACAGCTCTGGTCGGTCGGCCGCAACGCTTGTGGGGCAACGATAGTTCTAAAGTCACGGTTGTGCGGGTGGTGCGGCCGATGCACGTGTGTTCCGATGGTCGAGTGTCAGATGCCATCGATTCCCCAGTCGTCGAGTCCGATCCCGCCGCACTGCGCGCGGTCGCCGCCACCGTTGCCTCGGAGGCGGCTGCCCATGTGCGTCGTCGCCGTGCCGAGCTGTTCGGGGCGGAGCGGCCGTTCGGTGGCGAGGCCGACGCGGTGCAGACGAAGTCGTCCGGCACCGACCCGGTCACCGTCGCCGACACCGAGACCGAGGACCTCATTCGGAGCAGGCTCAGGCAGTTGAGGCCCGGCGACGCTTTTCTCGGCGAAGAGAGTGGTGGCAGCGACGGCCCGGGCGCGGACGGCGTGGGCGGGACGGGCATCCAGTGGGTCGTCGACCCGATCGACGGCACAGTGAACTTCGTCTACGGGATTCCCGCCTACGCAGTGAGTGTGGCGGCCCGGATCGACGGTATCTCGGTGGCAGGTGCCGTGGTCGATGTCGCCTCGGGCGATCTCTACTCGGCGGCAGCAGGCCTCGGCGCCACGCGTACCGACGCCGAGGGGAGCGTGACCAGGCTGCGCTGCACGCCGGTGGCCGATCTTGCGCTTGTACTCGTCGCCACAGGGTTCTCCTACTCGGCGGAGAGGAGAGCTGTCCAGGGTCGGTTCGTGGCGGAGTTGCTACCGCAGGTGCGAGATATCCGGCGGATCGGAGCTGCGGCCCTGGATCTGTGCATGGTGGCGTCGGGACGGGTCGACGCCCACTACGAGCACGGCCTCAATCCCTGGGACTGGGCGGCCGGCGCGCTCATCGCGTCCGAAGCGGGAGCCGAGGTCCGGTTGCCCGCCGGATTCGGCGATCAAGGCGAGATCATGACTGCCTCGGCACCGGGCGTGGCGGAGGCATTCGCTGCGGCGCTTGCGAAAATCGGTGCGATCGCTCCTGTTCCCGCATAACAACGCCGCGAGTTCTCGTGCGGGAAACTGTGGTGAATTCGGTCCGAAATCACGGGAGCGTTCGGACGAAAAGGGGAAATTGCCCGATTTTGCGAAATGTGTGCGCGGTCAGCAGGGTGCGTTGAGCGCAGCATCGAGAAGTTCCACATCGAGAGGTGCGGATTTCTCGCCCACGGAGGCTTCACGCAACGTGCGCAACAGTTCTTCGGCGTCGGCGCTCGGTGTCAGGTCACGGAAATATGTGCCGAGGGCGAGATCGACCGTGTCGTCCTGACGATCGTCGAGAATCAACTCTGCGCAGGGCGCCACGAGTCGTGCGGTATTCGCAGCGGCGCGACCGGTCTCGCCGAATCGAACCTGACCGTGGCATTGCATGTTCTGGTCGACGTACACCGGATCGTTACCCGCTTGCACATCCGGCGCACTCGCAAAACCGTAGTCGCTGAGCTGGGCCGCGACGGTGGATGCCTGTCCACGTTCACCATTCGCGTTGAACACTCGCACCCTGGTTGCGGCGAGCGGAGCCGGCTCGACGTCGAGCATTGTCGAACGCTCCGCAACCTGCCCGAGCGGGGCAGGGGCGGGGCTCTCGGGATCAGCGGGCGCGGTGGGCGGCGGCGGGCATGCCACCGTGGCCGTCGTGGTGTCGGCCGTGGTCAACACCGAGCTCCAGACCACGATCGTCCCGGCGGCGAGAACTGCACCCGCTATCGCGGCGGGAATCCAGCGGCGACGATGGAACGGGCGACCGCGCTTGTCGGTTGCGCTGCCTTCGGTGATCAGGGAAACCACGCAGGCCTGCCTTTCGTCTCCTCGCCGTGCGAACGGTACGTCGTTCACCTGCCGTGTGTACGGTGCGACGTTCACTCTAGAGGGCAAGGTGGTCGACGCGATGGAGGCGTACCCCGTCAGGAATGTCACGTTCACCGTGATGTAGGTGACGATTTTCGGTCGATTCCGAAGAAACAGCGAATCGATTGCATATTTCGTTCGGTCGTCGGCTATTGTTCGGCGGCCGAGCGTCGTCCATCGACGAAGGCGACGGGGTTCGGACTCGGGGTATTCGGGGTACCACCGACAAACCGGCACCTGTGGGAACTTCACCGCACGGTCGAGCGTTGCTTTGGCCGGGAGCATCACCGTGGTTCCTGTCGAGCACCTGTAAGAGGACTAGAGGTAAGAGGGAAATGGCGACTGACTACGACGCACCGCGGCGGACCGATAGCGACGATGTGTCGGAAGACTCACTCGAAGAACTGAAGGCACGGCGTAACGAGGCGCAGTCCGCGGTAGTGGACGTCGATGAATCGGACACGGCCGAATCCTTCGAACTCCCGGGTGCGGACCTGTCCGGCGAGGAACTGTCGGTGCGTGTGGTGCCGAAACAGGCCGATGAATTCACCTGCTCGAGCTGCTTCCTGGTACATCACCGGAGTCGCCTCGCGAGCGAGGAGGGCGGTCGGATGATCTGCCGTGACTGCGCCTGGTGACAAAGCACACGCGCTGACCTACTTCGAAACGCCGCAGCAGTGGCCCGGAAGGGCCACGGCTGCGGCGTAGAAGTATGTGCTGCGAGGGTCAGCTCGTCGACGACTCGCTGTGTCCCAGGGCCGCCAGGAGCTCGGCGGGTCGCCGCGTGCTGATCAACCAGTAGGGGGTCGGATCGTCCTGGTCGTCGAGGACGATCAGAGCCATCGTCTTGATCCACGGACGATGCCGTACGAACGCTGCGGGGTCGAGCTGTCGGCCGAGCGCGGCGCTTTTTGCGGAGGCCGGGACGACCACCCCGCGGGAGATCAGCTCCACCGGAAGGTGCGCCTGCTCGACGACGAGTTCTCCGTCGACGACCTCGATTCGCCGTCGCGAGAGCCACACCAACGTCCACAGTGCGCACGGGACGAGAACGGCATACGGAACCCACTCGTATACCCCTGGTGCGCCCATGTGCAGCTCGGCCGCGAGCAACGCTGCGATTCCGATACCGATGGGCCACCACCAGATCGGAACCCACAACCGTTCGGAGTAGGTCGGCGTGTGGGTCAACGAACCGGTGGTGCTGCCGGAGCTGGAGGTATCAGACACGCACCCAGGATAGTCGCCTCGAAATGGGACATCGACATCCGGAGAGTAGTCTCGGTCCACGTGACCGACCTTTCCCCCATCCCGCTGCGTCGTCTCGACCCGGGTGTCCCCATGCCGACACGTGCGCACGCAGGTGACGCGGGCGTGGATCTGTGCTCTACCAGCGATGTGACGATCGAACCCGGGCAGCGCGTGCTCGTCGGAACCGGAATATCCGTGGCGTTGCCGGTGGGAACCGTCGGGTTGATCCACCCGCGCTCGGGACTCGCCGCCAAGTTCGGACTGTCCGTGGTGAACACACCGGGAACCGTCGATGCCGGCTACCGGGGAGAGATCAAGGTCTGCTTGATCAACCACGACACCGAGCAGGCCGTCGAAGTGAACCGGGGCGACCGCATCGCGCAGCTACTCGTGCAGCGGGTCGAGCGCGGGGGCGCCCGGATGGCCGGCGAGGGCGGCGCGCAGGGCGCCGGGGACGGGCTCGCGGAAGGCGGGGCCGCCCTGGAGGAGGAGCGCGGAGGAGAGGTCATAGAGGGCCGCCGCCCGGGCGGCCGGCGGACCGGTCTCCGCCTCGGGGGCGGCGGCGAGCACGTACAGCGCCCGCGCGAGGGACCGCCAGACGGCGAGCGCGGCGTCGTGCAGGTCACGGTCACGGTCCCGGTCACGCGCGGGCGCAAGGGCGGGCGCGACGGCGGGCGCGACGGCGGGTGCAGCGGCGGGCGGGAGGGCTGAAGGAAGGAGCATCTCTTCGTCCTGCGGTCGGTGGCCGACAAAACGGGCCGGTGCCCCCCGGGGACCGTCCGGTCCTGCCCCCTCGCCCTCTGCGGGCTCAACGACGCCGGGCGCGTGGGGAAACGGTCCGGCAACCCCGGGTGGCCGAACGGGCGCGCCCCGGCGGCCCGCCGCGGGGGTGACCGGGCGGGTGCCGGTTGAGCCGTTCAGTCGCCACAGTGGGCGACAGTCGCATCACCGTATGTAATTTCATCGTGCTCCCCTTCCGTCGGCGGCGGACCGCGCCGCACGGCAACCAGGAAAGAGGTCCCGATGAGGCGCATGCGGCACAGCGACCAGGACGAATCCCCGCCGGGCCGGACCGGATACCGAGGCTGGCGGCGGCTGGCCGTCCTCGCCGTCGCTCCGCTGCTGGCCCTGCCGTCCACCGCGGCGAGCGCCCAGGGCGTGTGGCTGACCCTCCCCCAGATGCCCACCGCGCGCGCCTACCTCGCGGGCGCGGCGGCGAAGTGCCCGGAAGGGCTCCACGGCACCTGCGTGTACGCCGTCGGGGCCGACGCCAAGCTGGAGGCGTACAGCCCCGCGGTCGGCACCTGGGCCACCCTGCCGCCGCTGAGGACCCCCCGCTCGAACCTCGCGTCCACGACGGCTCCCTGTCCCGGCGGGGTCCGGGGCGACTGCGTCTACGCCATCGGGGGGCTGGTCGGCGGCACCACCACCGTGACCAGCCTGGAGGCCTACAGCACCGAGACCAACGTCTGGCTGAGCCTGCCCCCGCTGCCGGGCGGCCCCCGCGCCTCCCTGGGCGCGGCCACGGCGCCGTGCCCGACCGGGGTCGGCGGACTCCGCGGTACCTGCGTCTACGCCATCGGCGGGACGACCCTCACCGGTGCCGACCCGATCCTGACGCGGGTGGAGGCGTACAGCCCGGCCACCAACACCTGGGCCACCGTCTCCTCCCTGCAGACGGCCCGTTCCGGCCTCGGCGCCACCGGCGCGCCCTGCCCCGGTGACCTGGGCCTGCGCGGGACCTGTGTCTACGCCGTCGGCGGCGGCAACACCGGCGACGCCGCCCTCATCACCGCCGAGGTGTACAGCCCCGAACTCGACGGGTGGCAGCCGCTGCCCGACATGCCGACCGAGCGCGGTCTGACGGCCGCGGCCACCGCGCCCTGCCCCGACGGCATGACCGACGGCTGCGTGTACGCCGTGGGCGGTACCAACGGCACGGACAACCTGGCCGCGCTCGACGCGTACAGCCCCGTGACCAACGCGTGGGTGACGCTGCCCCCGATGCCGACCGCGCGCCGGGCCCTCGCCGCGGCGGCCGCGCCGTGCCCCAAGACCCGAAAGAGCGACTGCGTGTACGCCCTGGGCGGTCTCCCGGGAGCCGACGAGACCCCGACGTCGAAGGCCGAGGCCTTCGCGATCGAGGGCTCCGAGCAGCGGCCCGGCAGCGACCAGCCGCCGCAGCGGCCGACCCAGCCGGGCGCGGTCACGCCTCCCGGCGGCGGCCAGCAGCAGAACCCCGGCGGGCAGACCTGGCCGGACCACCAGCAGCGGCCGCCGGCCGCCGAGCAGCAGCCGGGCGGCGCGCAGCAGCCCGGAGGCGGCCAGCAGAGCGGCGGCGCCCAGCAGCCCGGTGGCGCCGCGCAGCCCGGCGGCGGGCAGCGGCCCCCGGCCAGGCCCGACCAGCAGCAGGCGCAGCCCGGCACGGGCCAGCAGCAGAAGCCGGGCCAGAGGCCGCCCGCGAAGCCCGGCCAGAAGCCTTCCGGGAAGCCCGGCCAGAAGCCCAGCACGAAGCCGGCCCCGGACACCTCCCCGCAGGAGAGCCTGGAGGACGAGCTGCCCTTCGTCCGGCCTCCGCTGGAGGAGTCGGACGGCTCGTCGCAGGAGTTCGAGCCCTCGGCGCGCTGACAGCGCGCCGACCGCCCTCGCCG
>NZ_JBHWXB010000028.1:0-40119 GCF_042729855.1 Rhodococcus sp. NPDC060090
AGGCCCGGCCGGAGATTTCCGGCCGGGCCTCGCTCGTTGCCACTGCGTCAGATGATCCGACGGGCCTTCATGTCGGGGAAGACCGCGCCGACGCGCACCACGTCGCCGGTGGTCGGTGCATGCACCATCTGGCCGCCGCCGATGTAGATCGCGACGTGACCGGGTCCGCCGGCCTGCCAGTTACCGAACAGGAGATCACCCGGGCGGGCAAGCTCGAGCGGAATCTCGGTACCCACATGCCACTGGGTTTCCGAGGTGCGGGGCAGAGTGATGCCGGTCGCGGCGTGCACCGCGTACGAGGTCAGGCCCGAGCAGTCGAAGCCGCCACCGGAGGGTCCGTTGATGTTGCCGCCGCCCCAGACGTACGGCAGACCCAGGAACTTGAACGCGAGGTCGACGACGCGGTTGCCGACGTCGCTCGCGCCGCCCAGTCCGAGGCCGAGGAACGGCGAGAGCAGTCGGGAGAACGCTGCTTCGGTGGCCCGGATCTTCGCGACGTACGGCTTGGTCTGATTCTCGTAGTCGGGCAGCCCGGAAGGCATACCCCCCGATCGGCGGACCGCACCCGCACCAGCGTTGTAGGCCGCAATCGTCAGATCCAACGTGTCGCCCTGGACAAGGCCGCGCTTCTTCCAGTCGTCGATCTGCTTGTAGTTGTCGCACAACAGGTTGCCGGACGCCATGACGGGGTCGGCGATGCCGAGGATGTCCACCTTGCCGTCGCCGTCCGCGTCCTTGCCGTACTCACGCCACGTACCGGGCATGAACTGTCCGGGCCCCTTCGCGCCGACCGGCGACACAGGGGCGGTCGCTCCGAAACGGAAGCCGTTCTCGGCCGAGTACAGGGCCGCGAGCACCGGCGCGGTGATTCCATCGCAGATTTCCCCCGCTTTGCGCAGCCACGGAGCGAACACCGCGATGGCCCCGATGGGCGCCAGGCCGGTGCCCGGCAGGATCGCCGGAATCGACGGGAGGGTGACGCCACCTATCGTGGCGCCAGGTTGCGGGCCGAGGATCGGGGCCTGCGGCACCGGCGCGATTCCGAAGGCATTCGGCCGGGGCGCAGGCGCTGCCGGCGCGATCTCGGATTCCGGTGCAGGCGGCCGGAGCGCTTCGAGCGCTTCCTCCGGCAAGTGCGGCTCGATAGCCGTCGCGAGCGAGTCGGTGGTGTCGGCGACCACCTGCTCGGCTTGCCCCTGCATCTGTTCGGGCAACGCTGCGACGAAGTCTTCGACCTGCTTGTCGGTCTCCGGAGCTCCCGCCTCGAACGACTCGATCGCCGACGTCACCTGATCTTGTATCTCTGCTGGTATGTCCGCTCCTTGCACGAGCGCACTCGCTGCCGTGGCAACCGCCACGATGACCGCAGACGGGTCTACCGACATACGCAACCCCCATCCATCTTCGAACGACCCCACCGTACTTGTGATGCCGATCACCGGCACGGGTTCCGCTACTTGATATCACATATATTTAGGAACACGTTCCAGTTATGGAACGAGTGGGGTTGATGTGACGGGAGGTACCTCGTTGTTACCCGTCCGTTGCCCGTGCGGACAAGGACGGATCGGTCAGTAACTCCACGAGCCGGACAGCGGTGAACTCGGCATCGTCCTGTCTTTCACTGAGCAACCAGATGATCGCGTCACACTGCTCCCGGGTGACCGGCGTGGCCGCCCCCAGGATCCGCCAGGTGTCGCCGACCGGAAAAACCCGCGCGCACAACAGTCCACCGACCGGAACGTCCGAACTCACCGCGGGCGCAGTCAGTTCGCACTGCTCGCCCGAACGCATATCGCGCAACGTCAGGCCCTCCCCCACCTCGACTTCCTCGACCTCGTACACCGAGCGCTCCACCGGCAGCCACTGCGTGAGCAGTTCGCGTTCGTCCTCCGGCAGCAGATGGCCTCGAACCTCCGCGAACTGCGCCAGCCCGCCGCCTTCGCCGAGCATCACATCGTCGAGCAGCGGGTCGGACAACACCGCCACCAGGTCGTCTTCGTTGTCGCTGTATCCACAACGCGCATCCGCGAGATCGAATCGCGTCTCCACCCACAGGAACTCCGTCAACTGCATGCATGCCTTGAAGTACAGCCAGGGCGCGCGGTCCTCCAGTGAGTGCTCGGCCCTTCCCAGATGGCAGGACTTGTATTTGCGACCCGACCCGCACCAGCACCGATCGTTGCGGCCCAGGTCCGGACGCTCCGCGGGCTGGAAGGCCTCCAGTACCGAATGCAACGGGTGATCCGGGCCGTCGAGCGACCGGCCGAGCAACGACAACGCACGGACGGCATCCCCGCCGTCGGAAACGTATCGCGCCAGATCTTCGAGAGCCGGGTCGAACTCCGAGTCCAGGTCCGTGGAGCGCTCGAAGTAGCGGGCAGCATCATCGACACGGGTAGCGGCCTCCGCGGCCTTCCCTGCGAGCCAGTACGCCGCAGCACCGACCTTCCGCGGCCCGTGGTCCTTCGACCACAACGCGGCACGCTCGATCGACTCGGGTGCAATCGCCTGGTCGAAGAGCTCGTCGAGGACCGTCTCCGCAATGTCCGGGTCGGACAACACGGCGAACAGTCCGGCTTTGCCCTCCGAGAACCGCGACTCGAGGTCGCTGTCGTCTCCCGTGTCGATCGCGTCGACGAGGGACGCGAACAACACGACGCCGGGCACCGCCTCGACCGGAACACCGACCTGTTCGGCATAGGAATCGAATGCGCTGCGGGCGAGGTAGCCCGCGAAGTCGAATCCGGACGGCGCCACGAGACCGCCCGACATCTCCAGTCCCGATTTCTCGATCTGTTCCGACAACGGCAATCCCGGCTCGGTGAACGCGGTGGGCGCCTCGACCATCGCGGCGAACACCGACGCCTCGAGTTGAGCGGGATCACCAGATGCGAGCGCCGCCTCCAACACGGAGGCCAGTTCGGGGGCGGAGTCGGTCGTCGCAACTGCCGGCGCGATCACCAGGCCCGTGTCCGTCACGGTCGCGGCCACGAGATCACCCGGCGATCGCTCGGCGAACGCGCCCCGTCGGAATACGAGCGCCTCGCCGGAGAACGACTCGAGGTCGACGATGCCGCGATCTGCGAGACGGTCGGGCTCGTCGTCCACCTCGACGAGGTCGTAGGCCTCGTCTCCGGTCACGAACACGAGCAGCGGAGAGAACTCGTCGACGGGAAGCACGGCGGACGCGATCTCGGATTCGGTGAGCCGATGTGTCAGGACGCGGCCTCCGAGAAGCGCGTCGAACGCGGCGTACCGGTCGTCGCTGAGATAGGCCAGCATCGGATGCAGGGGCAGCTCCTCGATCGGCAGGTTCAGATCGTCGGCATCGCCACCCGACGCGAGCCGCTCCCCTATCTCGTCGAGCGTGAGCGGTCCGTGCTCTCGAAGCAGGGGAAGCACGGCGGCGATCAGCGCATCATCGGCGGCGAGGTCGTAGTCGAAGTCCACACGCGTGATCGTACGGGGCCGATACGACCTGAGGGTCGTTGCAGACGACTTCACCGTCGCCGGTGCGGCACTATTCGATCTCCACCGCGTATCCGGCATCACCAAGGGCGCCGAGCACCTCACTACGATGTTGCGCGCCACGGGTTTCCATCGTCAACGCAACCTGCACCTCATCGAGCGCGAGCTGCCTCGCCGTGCGCGAATGCACGACGTCGACGACGCTCGCATCCGAGTCGCCCACCACGCTCAGCAACCCCACCAGCGCGCCCGGTCGATCCGGAATCGACACGCGCACAGCGAGGTAACGACCATCGGCCCGCAAGCCGTGCCCGATCACATGGGTGAGTACCAGCGGGTCGATGTTGCCGCCGGAGAGGATCGCGGCGACCGGGCCGTCGAACTCCAGTCCGGCAGTGGACAGCGCCGCGACCGCGGCTGCCCCCGCGGGCTCGACGATGAGCTTGGAGCGTTCCATGCACAGCACCAGAGCGCGGGCGAGGGCGTCGTCGCTGACGGTGACGACGCAGTCGACGTAATCCTGAACGAGCGGAAACGGCACGGCCCCCGGCATTCCCACGGCGATACCGTCGGCGACGGTCGACATGTCCGGTGCTCGCTCAGGTTGCCCCGCCTGCAGGGAACCAGGCCACGCGGCCGCTCCTTCGGCCTGCACTCCGATCACTCGGATCCCCGGACGGACCGCGGTCAGCGCCGCGGCGACCCCCGCGAGCAGACCGCCACCGCCGGTCGGGACCACGACGGCGCTCACGTCAGGGAGTTGTTCGGCGATCTCGAGCCCGACGGTGCCCTGCCCGGCCACGACGTCCTCGTGATCGTAGGGATGAATGAAGACCGCGCCCGTCTGCGCCGCGAAGTCCTGGGCCGCCACCAGCGCGTCGTCGATCGTGTGGCCGGTGAAGTGGACGTCGGCACCGTAGGCGCGGGTCGCGGCGACCTTCGGCAGAGCGGCACCAACCGGCATGAACACCGTCGACGCGATCCCGAGCCCGGCTGCCGCCCACGCGACGCCCTGCGCATGGTTCCCCGCACTGGCCGCCACGACGCCGCGCGCCCGGTCGTCGGCTGCGAGTCGCGCGATGCGGTAGTACGCGCCGCGTGGTTTGAACGAGCCGGTGTGCTGAAGGTTCTCGCATTTGAACGACACCGGTACCCCGGTGCGTTCGGAGAGCACGCGCGACGGCAACACGGGGGTTCGTCGTATGACGGGCGCGAGCATCTCCGCGGCCGCACGGATCTCCGGTTCCCCGACGCGCACCTGATCGAATGCACCCATCGCCTCAGGGTAGGCGACCCGGAACGCGAAAGAGGCGCCCCGAAGGGCGCCTCGTCGCGTGTCGCGGAAACTATCCCAGAGCCTGCTCGATGTCGGCGAGCAGGTCGGCGGCATCCTCGATGCCGACGGAGAGCCGCACGAGATCGTCCGGCACCTCGAGAGCCGAGCCCGCCGTCGACGCGTGGGTCATGGCACCCGGATGCTCGATCAGCGACTCGACGCCGCCGAGCGACTCGGCGAGCGTGAAGATCTCGGTGCGCTTGCAGAAGTCGAGCGCAGCCTGCCTGCCACCGGCGAGACGAACCGAGATCATCCCGCCGAACCGGCGCATCTGCTTCGCTGCAGCCTCGTGGCCCGGGTGCGAGTCGAGGCCGGGGTACAGCACCTGGGTGACGGCCTTGTGCCCGGAGAGCGCGTCGACGATCTTCTCGGCATTGTCGCTGTGACGCTCCATGCGCACCGCGAGGGTCTTGATGCCGCGCAATGTGAGGAAGGCGTCGAACGGCCCGGGAACTGCACCGGCGCCGTTCTGCAGGAACGCGAACGCGGTGTCGAGTTCTTCGTCGTTCGCCACCAGAGCACCACCGACGACATCGGAGTGACCGCCGATGTACTTGGTGGTCGAGTGCAGCACGACGTCGGCGCCGAGCGACAGCGGCTGCTGCAGGTACGGCGACGCGAAGGTGTTGTCGACGACGAGTTTCGCCCCACCGGTGTGCGCAATGTCGGCGAGTGCAGCGATGTCGCCGATGTTGAGCAGCGGGTTGGTGGGGGTCTCGATCCACACGAGCTTGGTGTTCGGGCGCAGGGCCGCGCGCACCTCGTCGAGGTCGTTGACCGCGGCGGGCGTGTACTCGATGCCCCACTGCGTGAAGACCTTGTCGATGAGCCGGAACGTGCCGCCGTAGGCATCGTTGGGGATCACGAGGTGGTCGCCGGGCCGCAGCGCCGAGCGCAGCAGGCAGTCGGTGGCTGCCATACCCGAACCGAACGCGCGACCGTAGGCGCCGCCTTCGAGGGCTGCGAGGTTCGCTTCGAGGGGACGGCGGGTGGGGTTGCCGGTACGCGCGTACTCGAAGCCGTTGCGCATCTCACCGACGCCGTCCTGAGCGAACGTCGACGACGCGTAGATCGGCACGTTGACCGCGCCGGTCTGCGGGTCGGGCTCGAAGCCGGCGTGGATGGCGCGTGTGGCGAACCCGTGCTGGGTGTTGTCCGTCATGTGTATCGGTGTCCTATCGGCCTTCGGAGATGAAACCAAGCAGATCGTGGCGGGTGATGACGCCGACGGGCTTGCCGTCGTCGATCACCATGAGCGCGTCGGTGTCGCCGAACGCCTTCGTGGCGGAAGAGATCGATTCGCCGACACCGATGTTGGGTAGCGGCGGGCTCATGTGCTGTTCGACGGAGTCGGCGAGGTTGGCGCGTCCTTCGAAGACGGCGCTGAGCAGTTCGCGTTCGCTCACCGACCCGGCGACCTCACCGGCGGTGACCGGCGGTTCGGCGCCCACGACGGGCATCTGCGAGACGCTGTATTCGCGGAGGATCTCGATCGCGTCGCGCACGGTCTCGGAGGGGTGGGTGTGCACGAGGGCGGGCAGGTCGCCGGACTTGCCTCGCAGCACGTCGCCGACCACGGAGTCGTCGGGCTTGCCGTCCAGCGGAGCACGCAGGAATCCGTACGATGCCATCCACTTGTCGTTGAAGATCTTCGACAGGTATCCGCGACCACCGTCGGGCAGCAGCACGACGACCACGGCGTCGGGGCCTTCTCGCTCGGCGACCTCGAGGGCCGCGACCATCGCCATACCGCACGAGCCGCCGACGAGCATGCCTTCCTCGCGGGCGAGGCGGCGGGTCATCTCGAAGGAGTCGGCGTCGGAGACGGCGATGATCTCGTCGGGAATGGCAGGGTCGTATGCGGCAGGCCAGAAGTCCTCACCGACGCCTTCGACGAGGTACGGGCGGCCGGTGCCACCGGAGTACACGGAGCCTTCGGGATCGGCGCCGACGACCTTGACCTTGCCGCCCGACACCTCCTTGAGGTAGCGGCCGGTGCCGCTGATGGTGCCGCCGGTACCGACGCCCGCGACGAAGTGCGTGATCTTGCCGTCGGTGTCGTTCCAGATCTCGGGGCCGGTGGTCTCGTAGTGGCTCTCGGGACCGCCCGGGTTGGAGTACTGGTTCGGCTTCCAGCCGCCGGGGATCTCGCGGGCGAGCCGGTCGGAGACGTTGTAGTAGCTGTCGGGATGCTCCGGCGGCACCGCGGTCGGGCATACGACCACCTCGGCGCCGTAGGCCTTGAGCACGTTGCGCTTGTCTTCGCTGACCTTGTCGGGGCAGACGAAGACGCACTTGTATCCGCGCTGCTGGGCGACGAGCGCCAGTCCGATGCCGGTGTTCCCGGAGGTCGGTTCGACGATGGTGCCGCCCGGCTTCAGCTCGCCCGAGGCCTCGGCCGCGTCGATCATCTTCACGGCGATGCGGTCTTTCGAGCTTCCGCCGGGGTTGAGGTATTCGATCTTCGCTGCTACCAGCGCCGATCCGGGTTTGACCACCGAGTTGAGTTTGACCAGGGGGGTATTGCCGATGAGGTCGACGACAGAATCCGCAATGCGCATACCACCATGTTCTCAGACCGCAGTTGTTCGGGGCGGGGTACCCGTCCTGGAACGACAACGGCCGGACCACCTTGTAGTGGTCCGGCCGTTGCGCGCTGTGGCTAGTCGCCCTGGAAGTAGGTGAGCAGTCGAAGGATCTCGACGTACAGCCAGACCAGGGTGACGGTGAGGCCGAACGCCACGCCCCACGCAGCCTTCTCCGGCGCCTGGGCGCGGATCAACTGGTCGGCGGCGTCGAAGTCCATCAGGAAGC
Organism: Rhodococcus sp. NPDC060090; assembly: GCF_042729855.1. Taxonomy (NCBI): domain Bacteria; kingdom Bacillati; phylum Actinomycetota; class Actinomycetes; order Mycobacteriales; family Nocardiaceae; genus Rhodococcus; species Rhodococcus sp. NPDC060090. The sequence continues at coordinate 7,622 of NZ_JBHWXB010000028.1, forward strand.
TGAACGCGGCGATGCCGATGCAGACGAGGCTGAAGATGATGGCGAGCGGGCCACCGTCGCGCAGGCCGAGGCCGCCGTCGATGAAGAAGCCTGCGACCAGGTTGCCGAGCGCGAGGATCAGGACACCCACGAGAGCGCCGACGATCATGCGGGTCAGCCGCGGCGTGACGCGGATCGCACCGGTGCGGTAGACGATGAGCATGCCGAAGAAGACACCGAACGTGCCGAGGATGGCCTGTGCGATCAGCGTCCCGCCGCCTGCACCACCGAAGGTGATGTCGGTGAACATGAACGACAGCGCGCCGAGGAAGAAGCCTTCCGCGACCGCGTAGGCCAGGACGATGGCCGGGTTGTCCATCTTGCGGCCGAACGTCGCGACGAGGACCAGCACGAGGCCGATAAGGCCGCCGCCGATCACGAAGGGCAGTGCCAAGCCCACGTTGGAGTGGACGAGGACGTACGAGATGAGCGCAGTGACTGCGAGCACACCGAGCGTGATGCCGGTCTTGGTGACGACGTCGTCGATCGTCATGGACCGCTGATCGGTGGGGCGCGCCCACGGATCGGCAGGCGCGTGCTGCGGCTGCCCGAATTGCTGAGTGGCCTGAGCGGCGCCCGCTGTCGCAGAGCCGAATGAGGCGTATCCGCCGCCCTCTTGCTTGGGCAGGTTGCGGAACACCGGATTACTGGTGGTGCGCACCGTGCACTTCCCTTCTGATGGTTCGCTTCTGTCCGTTGAACCTGTTGTCCGTAAGAACGAGGCAGCCGCAACGAAAGTTCCCGGCGTGGCCGAACGTGCCCCTTCGGCGTGGCCGAATGTGCGTCGGACAAACCGGACTCTACCGGGTGCGAACCGATCGGGTCACGGTGAACTTGCGGTTGCGACCCGCAACTGTGGTTCGCCCGACCAGTTGTTGCAGGTTGCTGTGGTAGCCGAGAGTGGAGTTGTGCACGGTCCACAGTTCGCCGCCGTCGCGGAGGATGCGGGCAGTTGCCTCGAACATCTTGAACGCGACACCGGTGTGCACCGCGGCACCGACGTGGAACGGCGGATTGCACACCACGATGTCGACGGAGGCATCGGGCAGTGAACCCGCGACATCGTCACGCAGAGTCTCGATGCGGTCGGTCAGACCGTTGGCGGCAGCGGTCGCGGCGGCCGAGGCCACCGCAGCCGCGGACTGGTCGGTCGCGATGACCCGCGCCGACGGCCGGAGCTTCGCCAGTTCGGCGGCGAGGATCCCGGTTCCGCATCCGAGGTCCACTGCCACGTCGATGTCGCGCGGCGTCTGCCGCAGGAAATCGAGCAGGTAGCGAGTTCCGATGTCGAGTCTCGGACCGGCGAAAACGGCACCGTGCGCGACCACGGTCAAATCGAGATCGGCCGACGCCTCGGTGACCGGGTAGGTCGGCTCGCGGGGGATCGGAGTGCGGGCTGTGAGCACCCGCGATTTCTGCCGGCCCCGCGAGGCGCGCACTTCACCGAACGAGCGCCCGAGGACATCGTTCATCGCGATGGTGATGTGCTTGTCGCGGCCACCGGCGAACACCATGACGTCGGGCGCCGCGTGCTGAGCGATGGCCTCCGCGATCTCGGTGAGTGCGCTCAACGAGCGCGGCAGCTGCATGAGCACCACCTGCGCGCCGGAGAGGAGCTCCGCGTCGAGACCGTGGGAGGTGAAGCGATCCGACAGGTCTTCACGGTCGGCGTTCGCAGCGAGCGCGCGTTCAGCGACGATCGAGTCCTGGTGGACGCGGAGTCCGGATGCATCGTGTCGTACGGCGACCCCGAGGGTGAGCGCACCGAAGTGGTCGTCGATGACGACGACGGATCCGTCGGGCGCAGCCGCGAGCGCGGCGTCCGCCTCATCGAGAATGAGACGATCCGCCGCGTCGACGGCAAGCAGATTGGGCGCTTCCACGTCGGGGAAGCGCCGCAACCTGTCGAACAACTCGCTGTTTATGAGCACTGCCCCTTACCGGCGTCTTCGATGGCCTTCAGAGTATCGGCCCGTTCTTCCTCACTCAGATTCTCCCATTCGGGGAGCTGCTGCTGAGCTTCGGCGACAGTGGCCGCAGCCTCTGCGCGATCCTGACCCCATTCCTCGAGCTCGTCGAGGTACGGGAGCATTGCCGCGCAATTGTCCTCGTAGCTGTCGCCGAGTGTCACGGCGGGGCTGCTCGGTGTACCGGACTCGGCCGATGCGGACGTGCTCGTGCTGGTGGTGTCCTCGGTCGAGTCGGATGCCTCGTCGGAGGATCCGCACGCCGCTGTCAGCAGGACCACGCCTGCACCGAGCAGCGCCGCGAGAGTCTTCTTCATGTGTGTGTCCCACTTCTCGTCGCAGTGTCGTTTTCGTCCGGGTCGTCGGCTTCGTCGACGCGCCCCGGCGGCACAAAGGTAATCGAGACCGGTCGAACGATCGGCGCCGGGCGTGCACCCAGCGGGACTAAACTGGAGAAACCGCTGAACGAGGCACACCGATGATCGAAAAGGATCCGCTCTCCACCCGAGCTGCACCGGTCCTCACCGCGAACGAGGCCGACACCGTTCGGGTACTGGTTGCTGCCGGATTCACCGATCCGGAGGAGATCGGGAAAGGCGGTTTCGGCGTGGTCTATCGCTGCCGCCAGGAGTCGCTCGACCGAACCGTCGCGGTGAAGGTTCTCAGCACCACCCTCGACCCCGACAACCTCGATCGGTTCCTGCGCGAGCAGCGCGCGATGGGCCGGTTGTCGGGCCATCCGCACATCGTCACCGTGCTGCAGGCAGGCACCGGCGACACGGGGCTGCCGTACCTGGTGATGCACTACCACCCGCACGACTCGCTCGAGGCACGCATCCGCCGGCACGGTCCACTGGAATGGCCGGAGGCCATCCGCATCGGAATCAAGGTCGCGGGTGCGCTCGAAACCGCCCACCGGAACGACGTACTGCACCGCGACGTGAAGCCCGGCAACATCCTTATCACCGAGTACGGCGAGCCCCAGCTCACCGATTTCGGTATCGCACGCGTCGGTGGCGGATTTCGCACGTCGTCCGGCGCCATCACCGGATCGCCTGCCTTCACGGCCCCCGAGATCCTGCACGGCAACACCCCCACCGCTGCCGCCGACGTGTACGGCCTCGCGGCGACCCTGTTCTGTGCGATCACCGGCCACGCCGCCTACGAGCGTCGGGAGGGCGAGAAGGTCGTGGCCCAATTCCTTCGGATCACCTCGGAGCCCATCCCGGATCTCCGCGGAGAAGGGCTCCCCGATTCGGCCTGCGACGTACTCGAGCGCGCCATGTCGACCGATCCTGCGGCGCGACCGCAGTCGGCCCGGGAATTCGGCGAAGAACTCCAGCAGCTCGAACGCAGCTTCGGTGTGCCGGTCGACGACATGGCACTAACCGAGGAGGCCCCCGGCCGATCTGCGCACGAGGCGCTACCGTCGACCGCCTCGACAACCGCTTCAGGACGCCTCCCGTCGACGTCGTTCACGTCGCCGTCGACGTCACCGTCCACCCGCTTCCGGCCACCGGCGCCGAACCGGCCGCTGATCGACCGGACCCGGTTGATCGACCTGTTGCGAGCGGGTCAGCGGCGGCGGCTCACCGCGATCCACGCGCCGACCGGATTCGGAAAGTCGACCCTCGCCTCCCAATGGCGCGATGCTCTCACCGGGGACGGCATCCCGGTCGCGTGGCTCGCCGTCGACAGCGACGACAACAACATCCTGTGGTTCCTGACCCATCTGATCGAAGCGATCAAGCAAGTGCGCCCACAGCTGGGCCGTCAGCTCGCGCAGATCCTCGAATCACACGGCGACGAGGCCGAACGATATGTACTGAGCACCTTGATCGACGATCTTCACAGCAACAAAGTCCAGACCACCTTGATGATCGACGATTGGCATCGGGTCACCTCCCCCGAGACGATCGCTGCCCTGGACTTCCTGCTCGAGCGCGGGTGCCACCATCTACAGATCGTCGTCACCAGCCGTACTCAGTCCGGACTTCCGTTGAGCCGCATGCGGATGCGCGACGAACTCGTCGAACTCGATTCGAGCATCCTGCGTTTCGACACGGACGAGTCCGATTCCTTTCTGCGCGAAGTGGGCGGACTGCACCTCGACCGCGAGGACGTCCAAGATCTCAACCGCTCCACCGAGGGATGGGCCGCAGCGCTGCAGCTCGCGTCGTTGTCGTTGCGCGACAGCGACGATCCGACGGGGATGATCGAGAACATCACCGGGCGTCACCACGCCATCGGTGAATTCCTCGCCGACAACGTCCTTTCCACACTCGAACCCGAGATATACGACTTTCTACTATTCACTTCGATCACCGAATCCATCAGCGGAAGTCTCGCGTCGGCCCTCACCGACAACCCTCGAGGACAGGCCATGCTCGAAGAGATCGAGCAGCGAGACCTGTTTCTGCGGCACGTCGACGACGAACGCATCTGGTTCCGATATCACCACATGTTCCTCGACTTCCTGCGTCGACGCCTCGAACGAGACCGGCCCGAACGGATCCCGGAATTGCATCTGATCGCTGCAAAATGGTTCGCACGTCACCACATGCTGCACGAGTCGGTCGATCACGCACTGACCGCCGACGACACGCAATTCGCGGTGAATCTGGTTGCCACCGACGGCATGTACTTGATGGAGCACGGCCGTATGGCGATGTTGCTGGCGCTCATCGAGAAACTTCCGCACCGCGCAGTGTCGGATGATCCGCGTCTTCAGCTGTCGTGTTCGTGGGCCAACGGTGCGCTACAGCGGGGCGACAAGGCCAGGGCCGCTCTCGACGCCGCCCGCGACGCACTCACGCGAAGTGCGCTTCCCGACAGTGAAACCGAAGCGCTTCGCGTCGAGATGGATGTGGTCGAAGCGGCCATCCTCATGAACGCCGACCATGTCGCCGACATCGACCGGCTCATCCGGCCGTGCCTGGACTCCCCCGACACCTTCCGCCCGTGGGTGGTGGCCGCCGCTGCCGTATTCGCCACCTACACCTGCATTTTCCGCTTCGACTTCGTCGGCGCACAGCGATGGCAGGAATGGGCCGAACCGTACCACCGGGGAACCCAGGGCCCGTTCGCCGGAATCTACGGGGAATGCCTGTCCGGGATCGCCGCCGGCGAACTGCTCGATGTGGCGGTTGCAGAGAAGCACTTTCGTACGGCACTGCGCACCGCACGCCGCAGCGGCGGCGTGCATTCCCACGGTAGCCGGCTTGCCGCCGCGATGCTCGGGGAACTGCTCTACGAGCAGGGCCGTCTCACCGAGGCCGAAACATTCTTCGACGAAAGCGCCCAGCTCGGGATCGAAGGCGGCATTGCGGATTTCATGATCGCGCGATTCGCCACTGCCGCACGATTGAAGATGGCGCGCGGTGATCGCGACGCCGCCGTCGCCCTGCTGGACGAAGGTCGGCGGGCGGCCGCCACCCACGGTCTCCGGAGGCTACGCGCACGCGTCGACAACGAACGTGTCCGGCTGGGGCTGCACACGGAGCCGCGCGAAGCCCGGGAAATGCCGACGACGGACGATCCCGACCCCGACGGTGTAGCCGAGGTGACCGCACAGATCGAGGACGCCACCGCGATCCGTCTGCTGTACAGCAGCGACGACCCCGATTCCGTGGCCCACGCCGTCGAATGGGCCGAGTTGTGGCACCGGCGCACCGCCGCCAACGGACGGCGACGCGCCCACCTGCAGGCGACCCGTCTGCTCACCTCGTGCCTGCATGCTGCGGGACGACTCGAAGACGCCGAACACATCCTCGCGCCTGCCGTCGAGATCTGCGGCGACCGCGGCATGCTCCGGTACCTCGTCGATGGTGGCACTCACGTCGTCGCAGTACTCATCTCACTCCGCGACAGGTTGCGTGAGGATCGATGGCCGAGGGAATGGCCCGTCGTCGACGCAGCGTTCCTCGACGAGATGTTGCGACTCACCGAAACCGGAGAAACCAGCACCGAGCTCTGAGTACGGCACACTTCGAGCATGACGAATCTCCCCGGAGACGTGCGTACCCGGCTGTGGCGCGACGGTGTGCTCGTCGCGGAGGACTTTCCCCTCGACGATGTCTCAGAGCATCTCTCGGACGAGCGGGCATTGCTGTGGGTGGACCTGCTCGATCCCGGACACGACCAGCTGAGCGCTCTCGCAACCGAGTTCGAGTTCGAACGCCACGCGGTCGAGGACGCAGTGGCACGGGGCGAACGTACCAAGGCCACCCGCTATCCCAGCCACACGTTCCTCACGGTGTACGCGACCCACCTGGAGCAGGAGCACAGCTCGTTCGACGACATCGGGTCGCGCCTGCGCACCACCCGGGTGTCGGCGTTCGTGCTCCCTCGCGGAATCGTGACGGTGCGTCGCGGAGGACAGTTCGACATCGACGAGGTCGTCGGCCGGTGGGACGAGCACTCCGATCTCATGCGATTCGGCACGGGCGCCCTCCTGCACGGCTTGCTCGATGTGATCGTGGACGGTCAGTTCGACACCGTCCAGGCCTTGGACGACGCGATCGAGAGCATCGAGGACGGACTCTTCGGCGACGCACCGATGAGCCGCGCGACCCAGCACCGCATTTATCGTCTCCGGAAGGAACTCGTCCAGCTCAGGCGCGTCGTACTTCCGATGCGCGAGGTGGTGAGCGCAGTGATGCGGCACCGCACCGAGACCGGTAACCATGCAGAACTCGACGGTTGGTACACCGATCTCTACGATCATGTCATCCGCGCGACGGAATGGACCGAATCGTTGCGCGACATGGTGACCACACTGTTCGAGACCAACCTGTCGCTGCAGGACGCACGACTGAACACGGTCATGAAGAAGCTCACCGGTTGGGCCGCGATCATCGCGGTCCCCACTGCGGTCACCGGGTGGTACGGCATGAACGTGCCCTACCCGGGCTTCAATGAGCCGTGGGGTGTGCTCGTCAGCGCTTGTGTCATCGCGGGGTCGGCGGGACTGCTGTATCTACTGTTCAAGCGACGCGACTGGCTCTGACCGCGTGCATTCAGACGAAGACGAAGATCAACACGATGACCAGCACTACGGCGATGACTGCCGCGATCGCTGAGATCACAGACGTACGACGCCTCCCTGCGCCGCTGCGCACCAACTCAGGATCGGCGTCCGGTGCGTCACCGATGGGGTCTCCGTCGTTCGAATGAGACATGGCACCTCCCGAATCATCGTGGACTGACGCTGGTGTACTCAGGCAGTCTTGCACGTGCGGGTCGCTGCTGTGCGGACGTTTGCGCTCCGAGTCGGTGGGTACACGTGAAGAGCACGAGCATTGCATCGGCAATCACGAGGAGGATCGATGGCCGACTTCATCGACAAGGCCAAGCACAAGGTGGAAGAAGCCACCGGCAAGGCCAAGGAACAGACCGGCAAGGCTACCGACGACCGCGACCTCGAAGCTGAAGGCAAGGGCGACCGCGCCTCGAGCGGCATGAAGCAAGCCGGCGACAAGGTCTCCGACGCTGTGGACGACGTGAAGAACGCGTTCAAGAAGTAGCCCCGAACCATAAACGAGCGAGGGCCGGTGTACGGAAGATCCGTACACCGGCCCTCGTTCTGTGCGTCTATTCCGACGCTCCCTCGGTGCTGTCGAAGAAGTGCCACGTCCCGTCGTTCTCGTGCTGGGCCTCCATGCGCCATCCGAGTTCGGTGTTGTCCGCCCGAATGTCGACGAACCACGCGTGCGCGTCGTCGGCGCTTTCGATGTCCTTGGTGTCCACTACATCCCCGCTGGGGTCGATCACTCTGTACGTTGCCATGTGGTGGGGCTTCCCGGAAGGGACGATGATCAAACGTCGCTGCAATTCTGTCAGCTGTCGCCCAGTTTCCCGGACAGCATCTCGACACGTCTCAGGCTGGCGCCGTCCAGGCCGACGATCTGCGCGGTCTTCCCCTTCTCGGAGTACTTGTGCAGCACCGAATCGAAGGTCGCGACCGTCGACGCATCCCACACCTCCGCGTCGGTGAGATCGATGACGACATGTTCGGGGTCACCGGCGTAATCGAACTGGTAGACAAGGTCGTTGCTCGATGCCCAGAACAGTTCGCCCGACACCGTGTAGGTGCGCACGCCGTCGGCGTCGTCGGTGGCGTGCACCCGTGTCATGTGCGCGACCCGGCGTGCGAACGCGACCATCGCGGTGAGCACACCTGCAACGACACCGATCGCGAGGTTGTCGGTGGCCAGCGTTCCGACCACGGTCACCAACATGACGAGCGTTTCGCTGATCGGCATGAGCTTCAAGGTGCGCGGGGTGATGCTGTGCCAGTCGAACGTGGTCACGGCGATCACGATCATCACAGCGACCAGCGCCGCCATCGGGATCGCTCCCACGACGTCGCCCACCGTCACGCACAACACGAGCAGGAACACACCTGCGAGGAACGTCGAGATGCGGGTCCGGGCCCGGCCTTCCTTGACGTTGATCATGGTCTGGCCGATCATCGCGCAGCCACCCATCCCGCCGAACAGTGCCGCAGCACCGTTCGCGACGCCCTGTCCCCAGGCTTCGCGGGTCTTGTCGGAGTGGGTGTCGGTGATGTCGTCGACGAGCTTGGCCGTCATCAGCGACTCCATCAATCCCACGAGCGCCAGGCCCACCGCGTAGGGCGCGATGATCCCCAGTGTTTCCACCGTGAACGGCACGTCGGGGATCATCCAGGTCGGGAAGCCTCCGGGAAGCTCGCCCTGGTCGGCCACGTCGGGAACATCCACACCGAACAGCACGACGACGCCGGTCAGCACGACGATCGCGATCAGTGCGGCAGGCACCGCCGTGGTGAGCTTCGGGATGAACACCACCATCGCGATTCCGAAGGCGACCAACGGATAGACCAGCCACGGGACGTCGAACAGATGCCCGAGCTGCGCACTGAAGATGAGGATGGCCAGCGCGTTGACGAACCCGATCATCACCGAGCGCGGAATGAACCGCATCAACCGCGCCACACCGGTCACGGCCAGCACGATCTGCAGAGCGCCGGCCAACCACACGGCGGCGATCAGATAGTCGAGCCCGTGCGAGGCCACCAACGGTGCGATGACCAGGGCCGTCGCACCCGCAGCCGCCGACACCATCGCCGGACGCCCACCCACGAACGCGATGGTGATGGCCATGATGCAGGACGTGTACAGCGCCACCTTCGGGTCGACGCCCGCGATCACTGCGAACGAGACGACCTCGGGAATCAGGGCAAGCGCGGTAACCAACCCGGCGAGGATTTCGGTGGTCAACCTCCGCGGCGATCGGAGAGTTGCGAGGACGGTATGCACCGATGAAGTCTAGGCACGCGCGTCGTGGCATCGCGCGTCACGGCAGTGCACAGTGTAGAGTTGGACCATCGACCGGTTCGCTACATCCGGACATCTTCCCCGATACGAACCTCGATGATCCCTCCCGAGCTGCACGTTGCTGATTTTGCGCACCCACGTGCTCCTCGGCGATACCCAGATTTTCACGCAGTACCGAAAGGACTCATATGAGCCAGTACACCGAAGACACGGGCCCGCTGTTCCTGCAGCCGGTCAACCCGCACCAGACCGAACCCGAAGTGGTGGAGGCGGAACACCAGTCTTCACCCGAGCCGTTCGACTACAAGTCGATCTTCTCGTCGCGCGGAGCTTGAACCACCTATCTCCCCGCGAATTCGGCGAGCGCCTCCGAAACCGGTTCGAGGCGCCCGTCGTTGCGCTCGCCGGCTGCAGTGAGCACGTCGATGTGGTTGTAGCCCGGCAGCACGATCGGTAGGTCGTCCGGATGTTCTGATTCCGGCAGCGAGATACCGCCGCTGCCCTGCAGCATGAGGATCGGATGTCGCGCGACCCCGTCCCTGTGGATGTGATGCGTGGCAAACGACGCGGCCGACAACAGTGCCAGATCCGACGGCAGCCGAGTCGGGAAGTACCACTCGGTGAAATCGAGTGGAGGTTCCGACAGATTGCGCGCCAGTTCGTTGATCGACGAGACCTCGCTCGCCGGAGTCGTATAGCGCGACTCGTCCGGAAGCGATTCCGCTGTTCCGACCTCGTCGTAGTCGAGCCACCTGTAGAGCACCTCCGGTCGGCCGTACACCGACGGTGACGCTTTCGGTGCGTCGCCGAACAATCCCGAACCCAGTACCTCGGGTGTGCTCGGGACGGGAAACAGCTTGTCCTGCACGGGGGCTCCCGTGATGAAACCGATGCTGGCCTGCAAGAACCCGAACGGCTGCGAATTGTCGTCGAGGATCGCTCCGAGAACCGCCTCGTTGGTGGCATTCAGCGTGCGTACATCCGGATCCCCGGTTGCGAACATCGCGGCGTCCTTTGCGAACAGAGCCCGCAACGTCCAGTCGACGTTGGGGTTGCCCGGCAACCGCTCGACGAGATCGTTGACGCCCTCCGGGTCGAGACGTGCCGCGAGACCTGCCAGCGCGAGCATGTTCGTCGTCTCCGGGTTGATAACTGCCGGAAGTGCCAGCACCGGCATGGCCCCGGTAATCGCTCCCGTCGCTGCGTCGACCGGAGCTTTCACGATGTCGGGAATCTGCGGGAACGATCCACCCATCGGTGCGGGAGACTTCGCGACGATCGCGGTGTCGAGTGCGAAATATCCCGAGCACTGGTTGAATCCGGCGTCATCGAGGGTGTGCGCGTTGCCGTCGAAATCCCATTCGGCGAAGAACCCGGTGATGGAGCCGCCCAAAGAGTGCCCGCCACACAAGACCTTCTCCCTGCGGAGTTGCGGGTCGGGAAGCTCGTGTCGTAGAACGTCGTACTGGTCGCGCAGGGTCTGTTCGAGTCCGACGTGTGCAAGCCACGCGACGTCGTCGCCCGCGGCGTACCCCGCGAAGCGTGACCCATCGATCTCGGCGTCGTGGAAGTAGTAGTCGGTGGCAGTGTCGAAGTCGCCGGTCGCGAGTGCCGCCTGAACGCCGGTGTGGTCTTCGAGGCAGTTCGAGCGCCTGTCGAGCGCCCAGAACTCGACGTGCGCGCCCCGCTTATCCGCGGCGACGACGGTATTGCGTGCGACGCTTTCGAATGCGCCTGCACCCTCGAAGATTCCGGGCTGTGCAACGAAGATGCGGTCGGCAGCCGCCGACTCGGCGGGCCCCTCTGCTGAACGCCACCGCAGGTAGGACAACCGGTCGCATTGTTCGGGTCGCGGACCGACGTTCTCCGGCAGCGGGACAGCGATCGACACCACGGATCCGATCACTTCATCGGCGAGCGGTGCCGTGGAGGTGTACGGGGCCTCGGTTCTGCCGTCCTGAGCGGAGGCGTGTTGCGCGACGACGACGCTCCCTGCGAGCGCTGAGGCTATCGCCAACGCGACCCGTATCGCAGTGCTCCCCATCCCATCCCCCAGTGCTTCGGCCCGACCCCCACGTCAGGATTCAGCAACAGTAGCGGAGACGCAGCGATGAAACACGGTCCGCGGTGTTCCGTAGACATCGCGTACAACGCTGTGCCAAGATCATCGCCACAAATGAAAAAGGTGCCCGCCGCGAGCTTGGACCCTCGCGACGGGCGTCGTCCGACTATCGAGGAGTCGAACGTGGCACAGCATACCCATGCCCGATTACAGGGCGGAATCAGACGCGGCCCACGCCTGGCCGACAACTTCACCGTCATCTCCAACGTCGTCATCAACGACGACCGGCTGAGTTTTCGCGCCAAAGGCCTGCTCATCATGTTGCTCAGCAAGCCCGACGATTGGCACATCCGCTCCGAATGGATAGCACGCCACTCCCCCAAAGAAGGCCGCGACGCCATCCGCACCGCGATGCGCGAACTCGCCGAAGTCGGGTATCTGGTGGTGGAGAAGTTCCAGGACGAACGCGGACGATGGATCACGATCCAGACAATCTACGAAGAGCCGCGCGGTGAAACCCCTGTTCCTCCGAGGCCTGGGAAACCACCCGCCGGAGCCGCCGACATCGGAAATCCCGTCCCTCTTACAAGTACTCAGAAACCAAGAACTGAAACGAACAACGACGTCGTGGCGTCGTCGACTCGTCCTGAAACAGACGACAACCGCGCCCTCGACGCCCTCGAAGCCGCAACGGCGGCCGCAGGTTTGGTGGCGTCGTTCAACCGGATCAAACCGGCTCAGAAGTGCGAGATCCTCGCGCTGGCCGCGCTGCACGGCGTCGATGCCCTCGCGTCGACCGCGAAAGTCGCGCACCGCCCAGCGAACCCCACGATGCACGTGCACGGTTGGCTGCGCTTGTGGCGCGCACTGCCCGCACCCCGGATGCCTTTGCCTCCCAGGTGCGGGCAGTGCGACGAATACGGCTGGCTCGACGACGACGAACACGGACGCGCCGTCCGGTGCGGTTGTCGCGTGCCGGTTGCCGCCTGACTCACGCCACGTCGACGACACCACCGCACGACGTCGTCGGAATGCTCCACAGCGGAATGCTGTTGACGGCACTCACCGTGAACTCGACGGCACCGGGACCCGAGTTCAGATCGAACGTCACAACGTCTCCGCCCGGATACGCGACGGTCGCGGTGTCGTAGAGCGTGCCACTGTCGCCGGTGTCGACGTTGTGCCAGTCGAGCTTCACGTCGGTCTGATATCCGCCGGCGAAGAACCACAGGCTCGACACGTCGGGCATCTGGAGTTGCGTTCTGCCCGGCTCGGTCTGCCAGCTGAACAGGCGCGCCGGCGCGTATGGCTGGTCGAGGATGTACGGACTCACGCCCCAGCACCGATCCATCGGTACCTCGACCGTTTCGGCCGCGGCCGTTCCGGTTCCCACTGCGAGACCTGTGAGCATCCCGGCGGCGACGATCGTGGCGGCACCAGCGCGACGAAGGGCTCGTAAAGACATGCTTACACCTTTCTTATCGGAGGCAGTCCGGCCAGTGCACCATGAATACGAACACTTTTGGTGGTTTCAACCGGAGACGCAGCGATGAAATCACGGTCCGCGGACAGAAACAGCAGGTCGGGCAGGACGTTTCTGTCCACTGGCGTTGTGGTTGTGCGTATTTGCCGGATGATTCAAGAACACCCGCTCCGGTCGGCGGTGGGTTTCGGCCATGTCGTTGAGTCTGCAGATTCAGCTTGCCATCGCACTGAACATCTACGCCTTGGCGATGATTCTCGCGCGATCGTGGATTTATCGGGTACCGGTGTATCGGCCGATGGTCAAGAACTTCTTCCTGTCGGTGGCACCGCTGCTGCACATCCTCGTGGTGGCATCGTCCGCGGTAGTCGCGGGCCTGCTCTGGCAGCCGCTCGGTCTGGCGGCCGCTCGAAGACCTTCCTCCGCCTCCACGGGTTTCCTCACCTCGACGACCCGAGGAAACCCGTGCGACGGGAGGAAAGTTTCCCCGAGCCGGGTAGTTGGGCGGTGAACCGAGCTACTTGTGTAACGCATGACATACCTGAGGCGACCATCCAGCGAGGAACCGTGCCAAAACGGACAACCGCCCGCCCACGAGGAAGCCTTGAGATGCGTCTGACCGCAGGATCCATGACTCGACGAATCGGCACCGCCATCATCATCGCTTCGACTGCGGCGCTCACTGCCGCAGCCCCCGCGACGGCCGACACCATCGTCTACCCCGCCACACTCCACGACGCGTTCTTCAGCACCCCGGCCGACATCGCCGATCGGCAGCCCGGTGACGTACTCGCCGCACGCGCCGTACCGCCGCCGCTCGGGTTCCCCGGCACCGATGCGGTCCAGCTCAAATTCCGCTCGACGAATTCCCACGGTGAGCCGATCTCCGCAGTGACGACGGTACTGTCGCCGCGCGGCGCTGCACCGGACCGTCCACTCCTCTCCTATCAGGCCATCATCAACGCCCTCGGCCTCGAGTGCGCTCCATCCACCGCGCTGTATGCCGCGAATCCGTTGCGGGGAATCCGCGAGGCTCCCGGACTGATCCTGGCGATTCAGCGTGGATGGTCACTCGCCATACCCGACCACCTCGGACCGAACAGCGCGTACGGCGCAGCAAAGGTCGGCGCGCAGATCACCCTGGACGGAATCCGCGCCGTGCAACGGCACTCTCCACTCCAGCTCGCCGGTAGTCCCGTCGGGCTCGCGGGTTACTCCGGTGGTGGCATGACCACCGCGATGGCAGCGGTGCTGGCCCCGACGTACGCGCCGGAACTCGACCTCGTCGGCAGCGCCTACGGCGGGGCACCCATGGACATCGGCGAGATGGCCAAGGGACTCGGCGAATCCGCCCACCCTGCCTTCGGTCTTGCGATGGCAGCCGCACTCGGACTCGAACGCGAGTATCCCGACCGGATGCCGATCACTGCGCAACTCAACGAGCCCGGGCAAGCGCTGCGCGACCGGATCGCCAACGCGTGTACCAATGAGATCCTGGCCTCCGGCGCAGGTCTGAGTATCGCCGACGTCGCCGATCCTGAGGTCGGCATGTCGCTGCTGGAAAGTCCGTCCGTACGCGAAGTGCTGATCGAGAACAGCGTCGAACAGGTCCCGGCAGTGCCGAATGCTCCGGTATACGAGTGGCATTCACCTACGGATGTTCTGATTCCCTTGGACTCGATCACCACCACTCTGCGCAGGTACTGCGACGCCGGGGTACCGGTTCTGTCCGAACTCGTGCCGAGCCCCGACCACATCACCGCCGCAGTGATCGGACTTCCGGGCGCCTTGGACTTCTTCGACGGCCGATTCGCAGGAGTCGAGCCCCCGTCGAACTGCTGAGGTTCGCCTGCCTGACACTGAAAGATGCGGTCGTACCTGCTGTCAGGAGGCAGAGTGATCCGAAGTCCGATCCTTGTGTAGACGCGCACCCACCGGGCACCGGCGAACCCGTGACACGCGTCCCGATCGCCGATGCCTCCGCGGTCGATGGTGCGATCGGTCGGGCTCACCGCGCCGCCCGGGAGTGGGCGGCGATGCCTGCCGCCGAGCGCGCTTCCTGTCTGAGTGCGGCCGCCAAGGCTGTAGGAGAGGCCGCTGAAGAGCTCGCCGAACTCAACGAACGCGAAACCGGCAAGGTCCACGATGATGCGCTGGGCGGTGTCGGTGCAGGGGTCGGCACTCTCGTGCAGTACACGGAGCTCGGTCCGCTGCACCGTGGCCGTAGTCTGCACGGCGCCTGGTCTGCGACCGATCTGATGGTCCCCGAACCACGCGGTGTCGTCGCGGTACTCACCCCGTGGAACGACCCGGTCGCGGTCGCAGCAGGCCTGCTCGGTGCTGCACTCGTCACCGGAAACACAGTGGTGCACAAGCCCAGTGAGCGCTGCCCGAGCGCCGGTCGCCGGTTTGCCGAGATCATCGCCGCGCACCTGCCCGGCGGTGTCCTGGAGATCGTCGACGGCGACGGGGCCGTCGGCGCCCTGGTCGACGAGGCTCACCGATGGGCAGACCGGATCGGCCCGCTCGTCGACGAGCGGCACCGCGCCCACGTGCACCTGCACGTCACCGACACCGTCGAGAACGGGGCACGACTACTTATCGGAGGCGAGCGGCCGTCCGGCCCGGGATCGTTCTATCCGCCGACGGTGTTGGCCGAGTGCACGCCTGACCTGCTCGCGTCCCGGGAAGAAACGTTCGGTCCGATCGCACCGGTTCGCGTGGTGCCCGACTTCGAGACAGCCCTCACCGAAGCAGCCAGCGACCGCTACGGTCTCGCCGCTACCGTCCTCACGGCCGACATGCGCCGCGCCCAGACCGCGTGGCGCACTCTCCCGGTGGGCACCGTGAAGATCAACGGGGTCTTCGGCGGAGCACCGGGCGGTGCCTCCGAACCGCGGCGGGCCAGTGGCAGCGGCTTCGGTTTCGGCCCGGAGCTGCTCGACGAAATGACCGCAATCAAGGTCGTCCACTGGTCGCCACCAGCGAAATGAGACGGCATCCCGGAGTTTCCGGCGCAGCGTTTCGGTAGGAAGACCGACAGGGTTTACGCGAACCGCGTTCGGACCTCCGCGACAGCGTCCACCAGTCGCAGCAATCGCTCGCTGCCGTCCGGCGCTCCCTCTGCGTCGATGCCACAGACGGTGAGCCGCGTGGCACCCGCCTCCGCATACGGACGGGCTGCCTCCTCGATATCCGCAGCAGACGCGTCGGCAGGCACCATCACCGGCATGACGACGTCGAACGGGGGGTCGATGCTCTTCGCTTCGCGGGCCTGCAGGGCGACACGCAGGCTCTGTCGCAACTCGTCGGGCGTCTCGTTGCCACCCCCGAGCAGGACGCCGTCACCGAGTTCGCCCGCGATGGCGAGTGACTTGGGTTTGGTCGCCCCTATCAACAAGGGTGGTACCGACTCGGGCGGATACGCCAGACGTACATTGTCGAGGCGGACGTAGTCGCCCTGGGTGGTGACGGTCTCGCCGTCGAGCAACGAGCGAAGCGCAGTGCTGTATTCACGCAACAGCGTGATGGGCGACTTCGCACGCACACCGGCCTGACCCATCCACTCGAGGATACCGTGGCCGAAACCGGGAAGCAGACGGCCCGGGAAGAGTCGCTCGATCGTCGCGATCTCCATGGCCGAAAGAGCGACGTTGCGCAGCGGCACGGGAATGAGACTGATCCCGACACGGATACGATTCGTCCACGCGAGGACGGCGGCGGCGGGAGCCAGCCCCGACTCCGCGAAACAGTCCTCCCAGAGCCAGAATTCTTCGATATCGGCGGCTTCGGCCGCCAGGGCGACGTCGCGAAGGCGCTCAGGTGGCTGGCTGGGCGGGAATACGATGCCGATGGTGGTCATGCCGCCACGATATGTGGAAAACACGCGACTCACGCCGTAAGCGTTTGGAGGCGGTGCTCTCGGGTACCGCCGATGCCATGACAACTGTGGACCGCATCCGAGAGCCCTGGGGCATGCGCACGCCTTACGGACCCGGACAGCCCTGGCCGACCCGTGTCGATTCGTATCTCGCCGACGGACTCACAGACGACGACGTGGACACATGGGTGCAATCGGCGTCGATCCTGCACTCGAACGGCGACGGCCTGGACATCGCGGTGAAGGACGGACGCATCGCCGGGGTGCGTGGCCGCGCGGTCGACCGGGTCAACCACGGTCGGCTCGGCCCGAAAGACCTCTTCGGCTGGCAGGCGAACCATTCACCGGATCGGCTCACCGTGCCGCTGATTCGCCGCAACGGCAAGCTGGTGGAAACGGATTGGGACACAGCAATGGATGCCGTGGCCGGCCGAACGAAGGAACTGCTGGCCGAGCGCGGCCCCAGTTCCGTCGGTTTCTACACCACCGGTCAGTTGTTCCTGGAGGAGTACTACACGCTGGCTCTCATCGGACACGGCGGTATCGGCACCAACCACATGGACGGCAACACCCGGCTGTGTACCGCCACTGCCGCGGCGGCGCTCAAGGAGTCATTCGGGTGCGACGGTCAGCCCGGTTCCTACACTGACGTCGATCATGCCGACGTCATCGCGTTGTACGGGCACAACATGGCCGAGACACAGACGGTGCTGTGGACACGGGTGCTCGACCGGCTCGCCGGCCCGAATCCGCCGTCCGTGATCTGCGTCGATCCGAGGGAGACGCCCGTCGCTCGTGCCGCCACGGTGCACCTGGCGCCGCGACCGGGCACCAACGTGATGCTCATGAACGGGCTACTGCACGAGATCCTGCACCGGGGCTGGATCGACCAGGACTACATCGACACCCACACCATCGGATTCGACGAGTTGCGCACACAACTCGAGCAGTACCCGATCGAGAAGGCCGCCGAGGTGTGCGACGTCCCACTCGCTGATCTCCGCGAGGCCGCCCGCCTCCTCGGCACGGCCCAGCGACTTCTCTCGACCGTCTTGCAGGGCTTCTATCAATCGCATCAGGCCACCGCGGCCGCGGTGCAGGTCAACAACGTGCATCTGGTGCGCGGCATGCTGGGAAAAGCCGGCTGCGGGGTGCTGCAGATGAATGGCCAGCCCACCGCACAGAACACTCGCGAGTGCGGCGCCGACGGCGACCTCCCCGGTTTTCGGAACTGGGCGAACGACCAACATCTCGAAGAGCTCGGACGGGTGTGGAACATCGATCCGATGCGGATCCCCCACTACACCGCACCCACTCACCTCATGCAGATGATGCGGTACGTCGAGGACGGCTCGATCCGGTTCCTCTACGTCAACGGCACGAACCCGGCGGTGTCCTTGCCGGAGTTGAATCGCATTCGCGAGATCCTCACCCAAGAACGGCTGTTCCTGGTGGTACAGGACATCTTCCTCTCCGAGACCGCACAGCTGGCCGATGTCGTGCTGCCCGCGGCGACGTGGGGTGAGAAGACCGGGACATTCACCAACGTCGACCGGACGGTACACCTGTCGGACAAGGCGATCGAGCCGCCGGGAGACGCTCGATCGGACTTCGACATCTTCGTCGACTACGCACACCGACTCGATCTGCGGGACAAGGACGGAGCGCCGCTCGTGAAGTGGTCCACACCGGAAGAGGCGTTCGAAGCATGGAAGGAGTGCACGGCCGGACGGCCGTGCGACTACACCGGAATCAGTTACGGCATGTTGCGCGGCGGAAGCGGTGTCCAATGGCCGTGCAACGATGAAGAACCCAGCGGCACCGAACGTCTCTATTCGGACGGAAAGTTTTGGGCTGCCCCCGATTACTGTGAGAGTTACGGCCGCGACATGGTGACCGGTGCACCACTGTCCCCCACCGAATACAAAGCGATGAACCCGTGGGGCAAGGCGGTCATCAAAGCTGGTGAATACCTTCCACCGCACGAAACCGTGTCGGAGGAGTACCCCTACATGTTGACCACCGGCCGCACGCTCTATCACTTCCACACACGCACCAAGACCGCTCGGGCACCGCAGCTTCAGCAGGCTGCGCCGGAGGTGTGGATCGAGATGTCGGCAACCGACTCCACACGGCACGGATACTCCGAGGGCGACCTGCTACGCATCACCACGCCGCGCGGCCATGTGGAGGCGAAGCTACGGATCAGCGGCATTCGCGACGGCGTGCTGTTCCTCCCCTTCCATTACGGCTACTGGGACACCCCGGCCGGACACGAGCCGGGCATCGAAGGGCGCGCCGCGAACGAACTGACGATCACCGACTGGGATCTGGCATCGAAACAACCGCTCTTCAAGAGTGGCGCCGCCCGCGTGGAGCGTGTCCGGTTCAGCAACGATATCCCGTCCGCTGCACCCACGATCACCGCGTCGAAACCGGTGAGTGCCGGGATCCCCGAGACTACAGGCGGCTCGGACGCGAATGTATCCGAGACACTCGTCGAGGCACCTGGAGGCGCGTCGTGAACAAGGTTGCGATGGTGATCGAGGAGCTGCATCGGTCCGAGAACGATCTGGCGAGCGAACTTCTGCAGATTTCGGACCGCCACAAAGTCGACCACGAGATCTACTACCTCGGAAGAGATCTCGCTCGCTGGTCTCAGCAACACGTGACCGAGCTCGCCCACGTCGGGCGGGACTACGACTTGGATATGGATGCCGAGCCCGACAAGGACCCGAACATCTTGGCGCAGCTCCGACAGAAGGGAAGCGAACTGCTGGGTCGGCATCACGCACCGAGTCTTCTGTTGCTGCGTGACTTACGGGAGATCCATCGCAAGGCGGCCGGCGTCTCCTTGGACTGGGAGATCCTCGCCCAGTCCGCTCAGGCATTGAACGACCGCGAACTACTCGCCGCCACGAAACGTTGCCATCCGCAGACCCTGCGTCAACTTCGCTGGGCCAATGCGAAACTCAAGGAGATCGCCGCACAGGCCATCGTGACCGCATGATCGGTCTTGCCCCGCTCCTCTCGTTCACGGTCGGTCGCCCCGGTGCTGTTCGACAGTCCGCTGCTCAATAGTCGAAATCACGGTCATCGGACCCGGTACGCGATCCCAGACGGCGCAAGTGGATGCGCCGGCCGAGCCGGATCACCGGGCGGGCGAGGAAGTCCAACGACCCGAAGAAGAACAGCCAGGTACCGGCCATCTGGGTGGACTCGAAGAAGAACAGCACGCTGCCGACGAGAAAGAACACTGCGATCAGCACGTCATTGACGATCGACGCGGCCTCGTAACGGTTGTTGATCACAATCTCTTCATGCCCCACGGGCACGCGAAGGGACGGATCGGGATCAGTGTGGTCGGTAGTCATATTTCTGCGCGTACCCGACGGGTCGCTCCGGTATGCCCGCGGAGAACCAGACGCGTTCGGCATGTCCCACCACGGCCCGCCGGCTGGGCCGGTCTCTATTTCCTGAGTGGGCGGCGAACCACTCGGATCGAACGGGTCAGGTGCCTTTGACGTTGAGGATTTGACGCAGCTCATGCACCACCTCAACCAAGTCGCGAGCATCCTCCATCACCACATCGATGTCCTTGTAGGCGTCCGGGATCTCGTCGATCCACTCCGCGCCGTGCCGGTACTCGATACCCGCCATCCGCGTAGCCAGATCGGCTTCGGTGAACCGACGCTTGGCTTCCGCCCGGGAGAAACGCCGCCCGGCGCCGTGTGGCGCGGACTGGAGACCGGGACGATTTCCCTTGCCTCGCACGATGTACGAGCGAGTGCCCATACTTCCTGGAATGATACCGATCACCCCGTCGTGCGCATCGATCGCACCCTTGCGGGTCAACCAGACCGACTGCCCCAAGTGCTGTTCACGCTGGGTGTAGTTGTGGTGTGTATTGACCCGCTCCACCTCGACCACGGCCGCGTCCACGCCGAGCCAGTCGGCGAACACAGTGAGGTATCGGTCCATCATCTCGGCGCGGTTGAGGTAGGCGAAACGCTGCGCCCAATGCAGCTCGTCAAGGTAGCGGTCGAACTCCGGCGTGCCTTCCGGCAGGTACGCATGGTCCTTGTCTGCCAACGGGACGAACCACTGGGCGCACAGTCGCTGGGCGATTGCGATGTGCTTCTGGGCGATCTTGTTGCCCACCCCGCGGGAACCGGAATGCAGAAACAGCCACACCCGCTCGGTGTCATCGAGACACAACTCGATGAAATGGTTTCCGCCACCGAGCGACCCGAGCTGCTCGCGCCACTTCGGAGAATGCGACAGATCCACCTCGCGTTCGGCGGCGAGCTGTTCGAGCTCGTCGATCTTTTCGCGGGTGAACGCGAAACGGTCCCGGCGCTTGTTGTAGTTGCCAGGGGACAGCGGTATCGCCTCTTCGATGGCCTCGCGCAGGCGTGTGAGCGGGCCGGCTTCGAGACCCTCGGAGAAGGCATGGGTGAGGTCGGTGCGGGTGTAGCAGGTGCGCACGGCGATCATGCCGCACCCGATATCGACGCCCACCGCAGCGGGGATGACCGCGCCGATGGTGGGAATGACAGTGCCCACCGAGGAGCCCTTGCCTGCGTGGGCGTCGGGCATCAGCGCGATGTGCGGACGAACGAACGGCAGCTTCGTCAAGGCCTCGGCCTGGCCACGAGTGGTCTCGTCGAGGATGGATGCGAAGTTCGCAATCCGCCGTTCGATCCGCGGGGACATCGCTTCAGCTCCGTTCTGGTTTCAGGGCGACCCGGGTCTGTCGAATCCGGACACCGAGTCTGTGCCGTTCACGGTATCGGTACCGGTCAACCCATTATCGGCTTCCTGGTGCCGCAAAAGCTTCGCCCATCGCCCCTACCGTGATATTCCGGAGAGAGTATCCACCGTACAAACGGGTACTACTTCCGGTAGCCGGGGTGTCTGCCGAGGCCGCGGCAGCACCCCCGGTGCCAGCAGTCAGATCGGTCGGCGCAGCCCGGCACATTCACTCACGACGAGAGGTCAGGACATGGACAACTTCCGAAATCCCAGCAGCTTGTCGGACGATGAAGTTGTCGAGGGCGTGGCGTTCTGGGACCAGCGAATCCAATATTTCATCGCCGAGGGGGAACTCGACTCCATCGAACCTGCCCGCGAATCCCACCACGACTTCGTATCAGAAGCAGAGAAGCGCGGCCTCCGCCGTCAGGCACAGCGTCGTCCGTCGTGAGTTCTGCAGATGGACCTTACAACTCTCCCTTGACCTGTGCCCCCAGTCGGACTCGAACCGACACTGTGCGGATTTTAAGTCCGCTGCCTCTGCCAATTGGGCTATAGGGGCGTCCGGCTCACACTAGCGTGTGAGCCAGTCGCGACGATCCCAGCTTCCCGCGACTGCAATCGCGCACGCGGGAAGCTGAGATGGTCGCGGATACATCATCGCGCGAGCGACATCGCGATGCCGTCGAGGATGTCGTGCTCGCTCACCACGAGTTCGGTGATTCCGGCACGGCGACCGAGTTCCTCGGCAAGCACGGTGGTCACGATCGCACCACCACCGATGACGTCGACGCGTCCTTCGTGCATAGGTCCGAGAGCCGCACGTTCGGCGCGGGTCGCGGCGACGAGCCCGTCACACACTTCCTTCAACCGCCCGAACGGGACCGACGACAGATGGATCTTCGCCGGGTCGTACTCGTCGAGGTCGTGGGCGAGCGCGGCGAGGGTGGTCATGGTGCCCGCGACACCCACCCACGTCTGTGCCTTCTCGACGGGCACGTGTTCGAGCGCTTCGGCGATCTTCTCCCCCGCGACCATGCGCGCAGCCGCGACCTGATCCGCGGTGGGCGGGTCGTCGTGCAGGCATCGCTCGGTCAAACGCACGCAGCCGATATCTGTGGAATATGCTGCGTGCACACCGTTTTCATCGCCCAGGACCACTTCGGTGGAACCGCCACCGAGGTCGACGACGACGAAAGGCCCACGTGCCGGGTCGAGTTCACCCACCGCTCCAGCGAACGACAGGCGCGCTTCTTCGTCGCCCGTGATGACTTCGGCTTCGGCACCGGGGATCACGGCACCGAGCACGTCGCGGGTCATGGCGAAGAAGTCCTCGCGGTTCTGCGCGTCGCGGGTCGCCGATGTCGCGACCATCCGCACGGCGGTGGCGCCGGTCTCGCGGATGAGGTCCGCGTATTCGACCAGTGCGACGCGGGTACGTTCGATCGCTTCGGGCGCAAGGCGACCCGTCGCGTCGACGCCCTGCCCGAGCCGCACGACCTTCATGAGCCGGGTGACGTCGGTGAGGGTGCCATCGGAGGCGATGTCGGCGATCAGCAACCGGATCGAGTTGGTGCCGCAGTCGATGCCGGCAACACGGACGGTGCTCACTGAGGTTCTCCGCGCAGCTCGGCGTACGTGGGCCAGTCGGCGGGGATCGCGGTGCCGCGGAGGCCTGCGTCGGCGGCGAGCGCCACCGATTCGTCGCCCAACGGGTTGAGACCCGGCCCCTTGGCAAGCGAATGAGCAATCAGCACGTGCAGGCACTTGACGCGGTCGGGCATGCCACCACCGGTGAAGTCGGTGCCGAGGGATTCGATGGCGTTACGCTCGTCGAGGTACGACTTGTGGGCACGGTGGTACGCGGCAGCGAGGTCGGTGTCGGTGTCGAGGCGCTCCGTCATCTCCCGCATCACACCGGCCGATTCCTGACGACTCGCTTCGGCGGTGAGCCGAGGGTCGGTCAGGTAGTACAGCGTGGGGAAGGGCGTGCCGTCGGGCAGCTTCGGTGCGGTCTTGACCACACCGGGCGCGCCGTCGGGGCTGCGGTAGGCGATGGCGAGGACACCGCGGGGTTCGCGCCCGAGCTGGGCGGCGACGGCGTCGAGGTCTTCCTGCGGAACGGGAGCGGTCACCCGGGAATATCTCCTGGTTCTGGGGGTGCCACGGGCATGTGCTGCGGCACCGGGTCGGTGTCGGGTTCGGGTGGCGGTTCGACCACCGAGAGCCACAGGTCGCTGTACCAAGCGCCGGTGGACGGTGTTTCCGGCTCCTTCTCCTCGTCGACGAGGGTCACGTCGCCGGGCAGCTGGACCTGGTACGGGATGTCGCCGGGCATCACGAAACCCAGACGATTGCGTGCCTCCGCCCGGACCCAGGCGGGGTCTTCGATGTGCGCCTTCTGCTCTTCGAGCGCCGAGATCTCGCGCTCGAGCTGTTCGCGTTCCTGCGCGATCTGCTCGGCTTCCGAGCGTTGGCTGACGTAGGTGCGCAGCGGCACCGCAAGAGTCAATGCGAGTCCGCATACGACGAGGGCCAGGATCACTGCGCGTCCGGTGGACAGCCCGAGGATGGTGCGTTCGGTGCGGGGACGACGCCCGTCGCGTGGAGCTCCGACGCGAGTTGGCCGCGCACGGCCCGTGCTCCCTCGCCCACGTCGGGACGAGTGAGCGGGATCTTCTCGACCTGCGGGCCGTGCACCCGCGGTCTCCGGACCGAGGTCGGCCGGGGCGGTAGATCCCGACGGACGTGTCCGACTGGGACGACGGGCCCCCACCGCACCCTCGGTGCGGCTGCGGCGGGCGCCGGGTCGGGATCTACCGCGCTGACTCATACCTGACTTCAGCCCTCGATGTTGAAGCGCGGGAACGCGAGCTCGCCGGCGTAGCGGGCAGCGTCGCCGAGCGATTCCTCGATGCGCAGAAGCTGGTTGTATTTGGCGACACGCTCGCTGCGGGCCGGGGCACCGGTCTTGATCTGGCCGCTGCCCACAGCGACGGCCAGGTCGGCGATGGTGGTGTCCTCGGTTTCACCGGACCGGTGGCTCATCATCGTCTTGTATCCGTTGCGATGCGCGAGATCGACGGCGTCGAGGGTCTCGGTGAGGGTGCCGATCTGGTTGACCTTCACCAGCAGCGCGTTGGCCGCACCCTTGACGATTCCGTCTTCGAGGCGCTCCGGGTTGGTGACGAACAGGTCGTCGCCGACGAGCTGGATCTTGTTGCCGATCTTGTCGGTGAGCGCGACCCAGCCATCCCAGTCGTCTTCCGACAGCGGGTCCTCGATGGAGACCAGCGGGTATGCCGAGAGCAGGTCGTCGTAGAAGTCCGCGAGCTCGGCGGCGGTGCGGTTCTTGCCCTCGAATGCGTAGCCGGTGCCCTCGGTGTAGAACTCGGTGGCGGCGACGTCGAGCGCGAGCGCGACATCGCTGCCCAGCTTCAGGCCGGTCTTGGCGATGGCCTCGCTGATCAGGTCGAGTGCTTCCCTGGTGCCCGCGACGTCCGGCGCGAAGCCGCCCTCGTCGCCGAGGCCGGTGGCCAGGCCCTTGGCCTTGAGCACCGACTTGAGCGCGTGGTACACCTCGGTGCCCCAGCGCAGGGACTCCTTGAAGGTGGCGGCGCCGATCGGGGCGACCATGAACTCCTGGACGTCGACACCGGTGTCGGCGTGTGCGCCGCCGTTGAGGATGTTCATCATCGGCACGGGCAGGATGTGGGCGTTGGGCCCTCCCAGGTAGCGGTACAGCTCGAGGCCGGAGGCCTCTGCACCGGCCTTGGCGACGGCGAGCGACGCACCGAGCAGGGAGTTCGCGCCGAGACGACCCTTGTCGGGGGTGCCGTCGGCGTCGAGCAGCGCCTGGTCGACGGTGCGCTGTTCGGTGGCATCCAGGCCGATGATGGCCGGGGCGATCTCGTCGAGGACGGCCTCGACGGCGTTCTCGACGCCCTTGCCGTTGTAGCGGTCGCCGCCGTCACGCAGCTCGACGGCTTCGTGCTCGCCGGTGGAGGCACCGGACGGCACGGCAGCGCGAGCGAAACTTCCGTCGTCGAGCAGCACCTCGACCTCGACTGTGGGGTTGCCACGGGAGTCGAGGATCTCGCGGGCTCCTACCTGCTCAATGATGGCCACTGGCTGATTCTCCTTCGATGGACTTCACGCTGCGGGGTCTGCACGCTGAAGACAGCGTAACCGCCGCGACCAGGCAGTGAAGCACGGGCGCGCCGCCCGGAGAAGTGCGGGAGCGTCGGCCTGGTCGTCAGGTCTGCGTTCATGGCCGCACACCGACCCCGTATGCGGCAGCACGGTCGCGTACGAGGGCGAGATAATCGCCCGACAGGTTGTAGGCCATCAGGGCCCTCGTCCAGCCTTCCGCGGTGGTCAGGTCGCCACCGCGGTCGCACAGATATCTGCCCGCACTCAATGCCGCATCGTCGATGTTGTCCGGGTCGGCGATGCCGTCGCCATTCGCGTCGACGCCCCAGCGCTTCCACGTCTCCGGGATGAACTGCATGGGTCCCATCGCTCTGTCGAGGATCGGGTCGCCGTCGAGTTCGCCGCCGTCGGTGTCGCGGATCTCGGCGAGGCCGGGCCCGCCGTCGAGCGGAACCCCTCGGATCTCCGGGTTCGCGGTTCCGTTCTCGTCGAGGCTCGCTCCCCCGTGCCTGCCGTGGTTGCTCTCGACGCTGCCGATTCCCGCGAGCGTGGTCCAGGCCAATCCGCATCCGGGATCCGAGGCACTCAGGACCGCCGCGGCGTGCCCGTAGGCCTCGAGTGCGATCACTGGGACGCCCAGGGTGTCGGCCTGCGGTTCGGCCCAGTCACGCAGGAGCGCGGAGGTTCGGCCCGGTCCCTCGAAGTCGATCGGCGGCACGGGCACACCGGGGACCGGAGGGACACCGTCGGGAACCTCAATTCGCGGCAACTGGGGTGAGCGAAGGTTGGAACCCACCGCGATGATCACCGCCACTATCAGCGCGCTGAACACGAACAGCGGCCAAGCCGAGCGACGACGTCGTGGAGCGGGATACACTCCTCCATCTTCCACACGCGCGAAGAACCGCAGGTGAACGCGCCTACGCGGGCGATCACGAAGATCACCCGCGCAGGCTCGGACAGTGGGGACCCTCGAGGGGTTTACAGGGCCCCCACCGCGAGTGCAGCGCCCTGTCTCGACGCAGTCATCGTGGCCTTCCTCGACACCGACCATGCCTCCCATGCGCTGCTGACGATGTCGTCGAGGTCATGGCGTGCCTTCCAGCCGAGTTCGGTGCGGATCCGGGTGGCATCGGCGACCACGCTGGCAGGGTCGCCGGCTCGAGGTTCGTCGATTTGCCAATCGAACGGCACGCCACTCGCCTGCTGTGCCGCGCGCATCACATCGAGCACACTGGCGCCGTACCCGCACCCGACGTTGTAGACGGACGCCATCGGAGCGCTGTCCATGGCGTCGATGACCGTGGCGTGTGCGTCAGCAAGGTCGGTGACGTGGATGTAGTCGCGGATGCACGTGCCGTCGGGGGTGTCGTAGGTGTCTCCGAACACCGAGGGTCGCTCTCCGCGGTCGATCGCCTGGAACACCCGAGGGATGAGATTGTGGACGCCTCGGTCGGCGAGTTTCATGTCGCCGGCGCCGGCCACATTGAAGTAACGGAGTGCGACCCAGTCGATTCCTTCGGCAGCGGCAACGTCGCGCAGCAGCCATTCACAGATCAATTTGGTTCGCCCGTAGGGAGATTCCGGAATGGCCGGAGTCTCCTCGGTTACGGTACCGTCGTCGACGGTTCCGTATACCGCGGCGCTCGACGAGAACACGATCCTCCGAACATCCAGTCGCACCATCGCGGCGAGGACACTCTGCATGCCGTGCACGTTCTGCCGGTAGTAGTAGGAGGGGCGAGTGATGGACTCGTCGAAAGCTTTCCAGCCTGCGAGGTGCACCACGGCGTCGACGTCGTACATGTCGATCACGTCCATCAGAAAGTCGGTGTCGAGGACGCTACCCACTTCGACGGGCACTTCGGCGGGGAGCAGTTCCGGGTGCCCGCTGGATAGATCGTCGACGACCACCACCTCGCGACCGGACGTCGACAGGGCCCGAGTGACATGTGTGCCGATATACCCTGCACCTCCGGTCACCAGCAGCATCAGAACAGCCCTTCTCTCGGTATATCTTTCTTACACAACGCTATTGGTTGATGTTTCAGTACGCTCCGTCGCTGCGAAGAACGGCTCGTAGTGTTCGGCGCAGGATCGACAGGTCCATTGCGAACGTCCAGTTCTCGACATAGCGGAGGTCGGCCCGGACCGCCTCCTCCCACGGTAGGTTGCTGCGACCGCTGACCTGCCACAGTCCGGTCAGGCCCGGCTTGACGAACAGCCTGCGCGCCGCACCGTCTTCGCCGTATTGCGCGACCTCTGTTTCGAGCGGCGGACGGGGACCGACCAGCGACATGTCGCCCTTGACCACGTTGAACAATTGCGGCAGTTCATCGAGCGAGTACCGGCGGATGAACCGACCGACGGGTGTGACTCTCGGATCATCGACGACTTTGAACAGCACACCGGCACCGACGTCCTGATCCGCAAGCTCGCCGATACGCTGTTCGGCATCAGCGACCATGCTGCGGAATTTGTACATGGTGAACAGTTTTCCGCCGCGACCGACTCTCGGCTGACGGAAGAGCACGGGTCCCGGACTGCCGTACCTCACCGCGGCGGCAATCGCGAAAAGCACCGGAGTGATGCTGATGAGGATGAGCAGAGCGAAGACTCGGTCGCAGATATTCTTGACTGCCCACGCCGGCCCTGTATAGCGGGGTGCGCTCATCTGGAGCAGCGGTAGCCCTGCGAGCGGAGCAATGTGCAGGCGCGGGCCGACCACGTCCATGAGCACCGGCGCGATGAGCAAGTCGGCTCCGAATCCTTCGAGGTCCCAGCTGAGCTTCCTTGTGCGAGAGTGGGTATGCCGTCCGGAAGGAAGGAGCGCCACCGCGTCGAATTTGTGAAGCTGGGCAATTCTCGCGATGTCGTCGTCTGTTCCGAGTATCGGTATGTCGTCGATGGCAACCGGTGTTGCAACCGCTGTATTGTTCGTAGCAAGGCAGATGCCGTCGATTTTCCAGCCGGATTTCTGGAGATCTCCTGCACGAGAAACAAGTTCGTGGATCTCTTCTGCATCGCCGGCCACCAGAACCGATCGCAGACAGCGTCCCTGCCTGCGCGCGCGAGACACGACATTCCGAAGCGATTTCCGGCCGACCAATGTAAGTGGGCCTTGACGATTGCAGGCGAGCACTGGGTATCGCTCTACACCAGCGGTTTCCCAGGCACCCTCGGCGCTGCCCTGGTCGAACGCATTCCCGCCGCGATCGCCGACGGCAATCCGACGATCGCGGCCATTCGGCGCCTCCACCGGCAGTTCGCCGCGCCTCGCGATGTGCCGATCGCTGCGGCCGAACCCGACGCTGCCGCCGGAGTCACTCCCGCTCCCGCCGAGGTGATCATGCGTGCGATGACGCTGCGCATAGGCGGGTACTTCACCGAAGCTGCCGCGGTGTGTGATGCGGTCGCCGACGCTCCGGTACCGGTGTTCGAGACGCTCGACGACTCGGTGCGCCATGCGTATGCCTTCTACTATCTGCACATCGGCATCACCTATCTGCTCGCTGACCGCGTCGGCGAGGCCACGATGCTGCTGCGTCGTGCGCACACCGCGGGGAGGGGGATGTTCGTCGAGCGCGACGCCGCCGGCAAGCTCGCCCTCACCTACGCGGCGCGCGGGGTGTCTACCGACGCCCAACGCTGGATCGAGGAAGAACAACACCATCCTCCGCTCCCCGGCAAGAGCGAAACACTCGTCCGGCCCGCCGGAGTGATCGCAGCCGCACTGGTCGCGCTCGACCGGCTCGACCCCGACGCTGCCCTGAACATGCTCACCGAACTCAGGACCCCCGCCGACCACGAGGAATTCTGGGCATTCGCGTTGTACGTGCACGGCCACCACGCCTTGCTCACCGGGATGCCCGCAGACGGACTGCGGCACATCGAAGCCGAGCTGCAGCGCTATCCGACACTGTACGGCGGTGTGTCCGGTCTGCTCCTCGACGTCGTGCGCGCCGACCTGAATCTAGCTCTCGGTCACCTCGACCGTGCCCGGCACCTGATTGCGGGGTCGACGCATCCGCTCACTGCACCTGTGCGCGCCCGGGCCTGTTTGCTGCGCGACGATCCTGCCGGCGCTGAGGCTCTGGTCCACCACTACAGCGCCGATCCTGAGTGTGGGCCCAGAGTGTCGATGGAACTGGCGGTGCTCGGCGCCGCCGCAGCGTGCGCCCTGGGACACCGCACCGAAGCCCGGCGTCATCTCGATCGTGCGAGTGTGTTGTCGCGGCAGACCGGGACCGTGCGGCCGTGGACGATGGTGCCCTCCTCGCTGGCCCGGGAGCTCACATCACTCGGGATCGATTTTCCGGTCGCTCTCGAGCGGATGGTCGGCGAGTTCGTCGTCTTTCCGGTCGCCCTGCCACTGGTGCGACTGACACCACGTGAACGGGTCATTCTCGACGCGTTGGTTTCCGGTGGCAGCGCCGCGACCATTGCGGACGCCGAATTCGTCAGCGTCAACACCGTCAAAACGCAGCTGCGGTCGTTGTACAAGAAGTTGGGTGTGCGCTCCCGTCGGGATGCCCTCGCCACGGCCCGCAGCCTGGGCCCCCACTGAGTTCGGGCAGCGATTCATGCGATGTATCCGGTTGACTGCCGAGCCGGTTCGCGGTTGCGGTTCTGGGTGCGGCCGTCGGCGGATCGTCGGCGCCCGCGACGGATACGTCGTAGTGTCCGCGTTCGAAGCCGGGTTTGTTGCTAGGCCGCGTCCTCAGGCGCCGTGGACGTGGGCGGCGGCGCCCATCCCCACGGCGCGCCACGACCACCGCGGGCGTCGAAGTAGGAGTGGAGTCATCGGGAGTTCGAGTGGTGCAGCTCCTCGCGCAGCGCAGCGATCTCGGCAGCCAATTCCGATACTTGCGCCCGGGTAGCGGCCTGGTTTGCCTCATCCTGCTCACCGACCCGTTCGACGAGCCACGACGCAAGGGTGGCGGTGATCACGCCCAGCAGTGCAATTCC
This sequence comes from Rhodococcus sp. NPDC060090, assembly GCF_042729855.1. Taxonomy (NCBI): domain Bacteria; kingdom Bacillati; phylum Actinomycetota; class Actinomycetes; order Mycobacteriales; family Nocardiaceae; genus Rhodococcus; species Rhodococcus sp. NPDC060090. The sequence goes on from NZ_JBHWXB010000028.1 coordinate 38,247, forward strand.
GGCAATCATCAGGCCCACCGCGATCAGCCGTCCGGTAGCCGTCACGGGAGCGAAATCCCCGTATCCCACCGTCGTGACAGTCACTGCCGACCACCACAACGCCTCAGGAAACGTTTCGATCAACGATTCGGGAGCATCGCGTTCGGCGTCGAGCATCGCAAGCGATGAGATGACCAACAGCAGCATCGTCGCCCCTGCCGCATAGGCGACTACTTGGCCGCGAACGGCCGTACCCACAGAACGTTGCATCACACCGAGCAATGTCACGAGACGGAGCAGACGCAACGGACGAAACATCGGAAGCACGACCATAGCCAACTCGTGTAGATGGCGTACCAGCCAGTGCACCCGGCGATCTGCCAACAGCACACGCGCCACGAAATCGGCGGCGAAGAGCACCCACGTTCCCCACATCACGAGGTCGGCCACGCTGGCTGATGCGCCGGTCGGTCTCACAAGAACCGTCCAGGCGTATGCGCCGAGAAAAGCGAGAGCCGCCATCATCAGGGGCCATTCGGACAGGCGTTTCCACTCTCGTGCGGTCATCACACGATGATGACCGCACCCCGATCAGTGAGCGGAGCCGGTACCTGGCGCCGAGAAAGCGGCACTGGATCGTCAAGCATGTCGGGCGGATCGCATTCGGATTCATCGATCCCGACAAGCCAGCAGCGTCCGGAACGGCATGCCTGCCTGCACCGGATGACGCAAGCATCGATGCCGCCTGCTCCCTGCGCGGAGCCGCACTACTGCGATCGACGGTCGGTCAGCGCCGAAGCGAGAACTACACCGACAGCCCCTGAAGCCGTTCCTATCAGCACGCAGTGTCGGGACAGCCACGCCTGTGCGCTGAAGGCCATGACGCGTTCATCGAACGCGCCGTGCGCGGTGAAATCTTTCCCGACCTGACCATCCACGGGGTGCCAGATATTGCTCGGTTGCTCAGGATCATGAGGCTGGTCGGTCTGCTGAGAGGCAGACCCCGCGGTGGAGTGGCGGGCGCGGTGGTATCGCTCCACAGACCCTCCTACGAATCGGGTTGAGGGTATTCGCATTCGATACTCGGGTTCACTCCGGCATAGTTCAACGGTCCGGCCACGATGGTGACGGCGATGGTGCCGACACTGGCGCAGTTGGTCGAGGCGTCAACGTAGTAGCCGCGTTGCCCAGCGGCGACAGCACCGATGACCAGCCATATCAACACCAGCACAGTGAGCAGACTCGGAAGCCTGCTTCGGGTTCGCATCGTTTCCTCCTGTCCACGAGGGTCAGCGGCGGGCACGCCCTCCTGCTGCGGCGAGGTCTACGTCGGCGGTGCCGCAACCCACCGGTGTCTCGTCGAGGCCGGCTCGGTGCAAGATGCGCCGCATCTGCTGGCGGCCCGACCGTGGTGAATGCAGCGTCGGCGGACAGGCGCGTGCGTCGAGCGTCTCGGTGCCGCTGACGTTAGTGACCTGCGGCTCAACAGCCAAGGCCGAGTGGCCTCGATCCACGCATGGTTATGTGATTGCAATGCCCGAGTCGATCCTCGGTCAATAGATGTGAGGCTGCCCTCGTCCACCCGAGAACAGCGCTGCCGCATCCCGAGCAGATCCCTGATGCCGCGGTGCCGACGGTGTTCAGCCGTGGCGGGGCAAGCGCACGACGTGGAAGAAAAAGTTGTCGATCCGGCGAACCACGTCGGCGAACTGAACGAAATCGACCGGCTTGGTGATGTAGGCGTTGGCGTGCAACCGATAGCTGCGCAGCAAATCTTCCTCGGCGGCGGAGGTGGTTAGCCTCGATCTTTCTTGAGTCCCGCGTGTCGACCTGAACGCTTCGGATTGGTTGTTGCCGTCGCTGACCTGGTGCCGGGCGACGACGAGTCGTCCGA
>NZ_JBHWXB010000029.1:0-30657 GCF_042729855.1 Rhodococcus sp. NPDC060090
TCGATGCGGTGTTGTCGTCGTGTGGGGGTGTGGATTTTGCGGTGACGGTGGGGCGTTCGACTGCGGCCGGTGAGACGCAGTTGGTGTCGTATGTGCACAGGGCTGCGGGTGCCGACCTCGACGTGGACGCGATCTCCCTCGAAATCTCGAAACACCTCCCCTCGCACATGGTTCCGTCTGTCATCCTCGAACTCGAGACGATTCCCCTGTCGCCCACCGGGAAGCTCGACCGCTCGGCGCTTCCCGATCCGGGGCCGGTGGTCACCGAGTTCCGGGCACCGGAGTCGGCGACGGAGATCGCGGTGGCGGCGGTGTTCGCGGATGTGCTCGGTGTCGAGCGGGTCGGTCGGGGTGACGATTTCTTCGACCTCGGCGGAAACTCCCTCGTCGCGACCCGGGTAGCTGCCCGACTCGGAGAACACCTCGACACGCGCGTGCCGGCCCGCCTGGTCTTCGAGGGGTCGACCGTGGTGGAACTTGCCGCTCTGATCGACGCACAGACCGGCGGCACCGCACGGATGTCCCTTGTGGCCGGACCACGACCGGATCCGATTCCGCTGTCGCCTGCTCAACAGCGAATCTGGTTCCTCAATCGCTTCGACACGGACTCCGCCGCCGACAACATTCCCGTGGCACTGCGGCTGCGGGGCAGACTCGACATCGCGGCACTTCGGGCGGCAGTCCACGACGTGATCGAGCGGCACGAATCGTTGCGCACCGTCTATCCGGACCGCGACGGTGTCGGCTGTCAGGTGATCCTCGATGCGTCCGAGGCCGTGCCGCCCGTCGAACCCGAAATCGTGGATCCCGCTGAGGTACCCGGCCGTGTGACCCGCGCAGTCACCACCGGATTCGACGTCACCGAAGACGTGCCGCTGCGCGTCGAACTGCTGCAGGTGACCGAAGACGAGCACGTTCTCGTGCTCGTCGTGCACCACATCGCGGCCGACGGTGCATCCACGGGTCCGTTCGTCCGCGACCTCGCCGTCGCCTACTTCGCTCGTGCGGCAGGCGCCGCGCCCGGATGGTCTCCGCTCGAGGTGCAGTACGCCGACTACACGCTGTGGCAACGAGAAGTCCTCGGCCACGAGTCGGACCCGGGTTCGGTCGCGGCGCGAGAGATCGAATTCTGGTCGGGAACGCTCGACGGACTGCCCGACCGACTCGATCTGCCGACGGATCGGCCCCGGCCCGCCGAGCCCTCCGGGCACGGGGGAACCGTGTTGTTCGAGATCGACCCCTCCCTGCACGCCGCTGTTGTGGAGGTCGGGCAGGCGACGGGCTGTTCACCGTTCATGGTGGTGCACGCCGCGTTCGCCGCGCTGCTGGCCAGGCTGTCCTCCACTACCGATATCGCCATCGGCACCCCCGTTGCCGGGCGCGGCGAACGAGCCCTCGACGACCTCATCGGCATGTTCGTCAACACCCTCGTGCTGCGCACGCCCATCGCACCGGGCGACACGTTCGCCGCGCTGCTCGACCGTGTCCGCACCGGCGACATCGATGCGTTCGCGCACGCAGAACTGCCGTTCGAGCGGCTGGTCGAGGTCCTCGATCCCGTGCGTTCGACCGGCCACCACCCTCTGTTCCAGGTCGCGTTGTTCTTCCAGAACATGGATCGACCCGACCTGTCGCTGCCCGATCTCGACATCGAGGCAGTCGACCTGGGTGGTGCCGTCGCCAAGTTCGACCTCCAACTGACCGTGACCCCGCGACTCGATGCCGGGAAGCCGGCCGGAATGTCCGCGCAATTCACCTACGCCACAGATCTCTTCGACGAAGCCACGGTGCACGGCCTCGCAGACGGGTTCGTCGCGACCCTCGACGCGCTGGTCTCCGATCTCGATACCATCGTCGGGGATGTCGACCTGCTGGCGCCCGAGACACGTCTCGAACTCGTACACACGGTCAACGCCACCGAGCACGCAGTGGACAGCGGAACGCTGCTGACCGAATACCGCTCCCAGGTGCTCCGCACCCCGGACTCGCCCGCCGTCGTCTTCGGCGACGAGTCGCTGACCTACGCGCAGTTCGACGCACGGGTCAACCGGCTCGCGCGGTACCTGCTCGACACGGGTGTCGGCCCGGAGTCGCTCGTCGCGATCGGTATCCGTCGTTCCGTCGATCTCGTGGTGGCGATCTACGCGGTGATCACCGCGGGCGGAGCCTACGTTCCACTCGACCCGGACCACCCGTCGGAGCGGATCGGGCACATCCTGGACACCGCGCAGCCGGTGTGTGTGCTCACCACCGTCGCCGACGCTTCAGACCTGCCGTCCCACGCGAACGCGGTCGAGATCGACACACTCGACCTGAACAACCATGCGACACAGCCAGTGCGGTATGACGAACTGAAGGGACCCATCCGGCCGGGAACACCCGCCTACGTGATCTTCACGTCCGGTTCGACGGGGCGACCCAAGGGCGTCGCCGTGTCGCACGAGGCGATCGTCAACCAGGTCGCATGGATGGTGCACGAATACGCGATCGGTGCGGACGATGTGTACCTCCAGAAGACGGCCACCACGTTCGACGTGTCGCTGTGGGGATGGTTCCTGCCGCTGCGCAGCGGTGCCTGCCTGATCGTGGCCGACCACGACGGACACCGCGATCCGGCTTACGTCGCCGACATGATCGATCGTCACGGGGTGACACTCACGGACTTCGTACCGTCGATGCTCACAGTGTTCGCCGCGCACGCTCCGGTCGGGAGCTGCTCGAGCCTACGTCACGTGTTCGTCATCGGTGAGGCACTTCCCTCGGAGACCGTCGCCGCCTTCCGCCGCATAGGCGCGAACGCCGCTGTGCACAACCTGTACGGACCCACCGAAGCCGCGGTCTCGGTCACCTACCAACCGGCCGACACCACCGGGGTCGTGCCCATCGGTCTCCCTGAATGGAACGTTCAGGTGTACGTCCTCGACGCGCGCCTGCAGCCGGTTCCCGTCGGCACACCGGGTGAGCTCTACCTCGGGGGAGTTCAGCTCGCACGCGGGTACGTCCGCCGGCCCGACCTGACCTCCGACCGGTTCGTCGCGAGTCCGCTCGGGCGGGCCGGCGACCGGATGTACCGCACCGGCGACCTCGTTCGATGGATACGCACCGCAGACGGCGCCGTCGTACTCGATTACCTCGGTCGCACCGACTTCCAGGTCAAGTTCCGCGGACAACGCATCGAGCTGGGCGAGATCGAAACCGCGGTTCTCGCCCATCCCGGGATCACACAGACCGTCGCGCTCGTCGTGCCCACTCCGACCGGTGAACAACTCGTCGCCTACGTGGTCGGGAGGTCCGTGGACCGACAGGCGCTGATCGCTGCCGTGCGGTCGTCCTTGCCGTCGTACATGGTGCCGTCGGCCGTCGTCGTACTCGACGAGTTCCCGCTCAACACGAGCGGCAAGCTGGACCGGAAAGCGCTCCCCTCACCGACATTCGAGGCTCGGGAGTTCCGTGCTCCGACGACACCCGTCGAGGAGATCGTCGCACGAGTCTTCGGCGATGTGCTCGGTGTCGATCTGGTAGGCCGGGACGACGACTTCTTCGAGCTGGGCGGTAACTCGCTCGTGGCAACGCAGGTCGTGGCGCGTCTCGGCGCTGCCCTCGGCACTCGTGTCGCGGTGCGCGCGCTCTTCGAGCATCCCGATGTCGAATCACTTGCCGTGCACGTCGAATCCGCGTCACGTGACGTGGCCGTGGCACCGTTGTCGGCGCAGACCCGACCCGAGCGGATCCCACTGTCGCTCGCACAGCAACGGATGTGGTTCCTCAACCGGTTCGAGCCCGACTCGTCCGCGAACAACCTGCCGCTCGCGATCCGGTTGCGCGGTACGCTCGACGTCGAGGCTCTGCGCGCCGCGGTCGCCGACCTCATCCGACGCCACGAGTCGCTTCGCACCGTCTACCCCGAGTCGGACGGTATCGCACAGCAGGTGATCCTCCCCGCGGCGGCCGTGCCCGACATCGTGGTGGTCGACGTCGAGCCTGCGGATGTGGCGCGACACGTCGAATCCACGGTGACGTCCGGGTTCGACGTCACCGAACAGGTGCCCCTGCGGATCTCGCTGCTGCGTCTCGCCGCCGACGAGCATGTGCTCGTCGTGGTGCTGCACCACATCAGCGGTGACGGTTTCTCGATGGGCCCCCTCGCACGAGACGTGATGCTCGCCTACACCGCCCGCGCGGAAGGTCACGAACCCGACTGGGCGCCGATGCCCGTGCAGTACGCGGACTACACGCTGTGGCAGCGCGACGTGCTCGGATCCGAGACCGATCCGGAGTCGCCGATCACCCGGCAGCTCACCTATTGGCGCGAGACGCTGAAGGGCATCCCCGACCAGCTCGACCTGCCTGCGGATCGGCCCCGCCCCGCAGTCCTCTCGCATCGAGGCGCGAACACCGCATTCGAGATCGACGCACCGACCCACGCCGCACTCGAACAGCTCGCCCGCGACAGGGGCGCATCGCTGTTCATGGTCGTGCACAGTGCGCTTGCGGTGTTGCTCGCCAGGTTGTCCGGCACAAGCGACATCGTCGTCGGCACACCCATCGCGGGACGCGGTGAACAGCTGCTCGACGACGTGATCGGAATGTTCGTCAACACGCTGGTACTGCGCACCGCGGTGAATCCGTCCGATGCCTTCGGCGATCTGCTGGCCCGGGTCCGCGAGACCGACCTCGGCGCATTCGGTCACGCCGATCTGCCCTTCGAGCGGCTCGTCGAGGCGCTCGACCCCGAACGCTCTCAGGCTCGGCACCCGTTGTTCCAGGTTGCCCTGACGTTCCAGAACCTGGGTCGGTCCCGGTTCGACCTTCCGGGGCTGACCGTCGAACCCGTCGATTTTCCGATCACCGACGCCAAGTTCGATCTGCAGGTCACGGTCGTCGAAGCCTTCGGTCCGGACGGAGCGCCCGGCGGAATGGCGGTGGCACTCGACTACGCCACGGACCTGTTCGACGAGGCCACGATGCGCGAATTCGGTGACCGACTCGGTCGGATACTCAGTGCTGTCGCAGCGGACCCCGACACGGTGATCGGCGATGTGCCGCTGCTTTCCCCGGAGCAGCGCGCGACGTTGCTCGAAGCCTGGAACGAGCCGGGTACTCATACGAATGACCACACACTCGTCCAGCGTTTCGTCGATCAGGCGGCGCGCACTCCCGCCGCGGTCGCCGTGACATTCGGCGACCGGGAACTGACCTACGGTGAACTCGCTGCCCGCGTGAACCGACTCGCACGCGAACTCGTCGATCACGGCGTCGGACCCGACACCCTGGTCGCTGTCGCGATGGCGCGCACCGACGACCTCGTCGTGGCGCTGCTCGCAGTGCAACAGGCCGGCGGCGGATATCTGCCGATCGATCTCACGTATCCGGCCGACCGACTCGAGTTCATGCTCGCCGATGCGACACCGGTCGTCGTGCTCGTCTCCGGTGACCACGATGCACTGCCGAGCACCGGCATTCCTGTGATCGACGTCGAATCGATCGATCTGTCGACGCGCAGCGACGCACCCCTGTCCGACGAGGATCGCGCAGCGCCGCTGCGCAGCGACAACCTGGCCTACGTCATCTACACATCCGGATCCACCGGACGTCCCAAGGGGGTGCAGGTTCCGCACCGTACCGTCCTCGAGCTGTTCGAGAACACCGCACCGGCCTTCGAATTCGACGGCAACGACGTATGGACACTGTTCCACTCGTACGCATTCGACTTCTCGGTGTGGGAGCTGTGGGGCCCACTGCTCCACGGCGGCAGGCTGGTCGTCGTCGACCATTTCACGTCCCGCTCGCCGGAGGACTTCCATGCCCTCCTCGTGCGGGAGCAGGTCACGGTCCTCAACCAGACGCCGTCGGCGTTCTACCAGCTCGCCGAAGCCGACCATGTTGCAGAAGAAAAGCACTCGACCCGGCTCGCGCTGCGGTACGTCATTTTCGGAGGCGAGGCACTCGACCTGCGTCGCCTCGCCGACTGGTACCGCAGGCACGCCGACGATGCGCCCCGCCTGGTCAACATGTACGGCATCACCGAGACCACGGTGCACGTCTCCCATCTCGAACTGGGTGCAGATGACAGCGGGTCCGCGGCGAGCCTTGTGGGACGCGCGATCCCCGGACTCGGCGTCTATGTCCTCGACCCGAGGCTTCGGCCGGTGCCTGCCGGTGTCCCCGGTGAGATGTATGTTCGCGGTGAGCAGCTCACCCGCGGATACCTCGGGCGCGGTGCGCTGACCTCCGGACGATTCGTCGCCGACCCGTTCGGCCCGTCCGGAACCCGTATGTACCGCACCGGTGACGTTGCACGCTGGTCCGCGTCCGGTCAACTCGAGTACGTCGGACGCAGCGATTCTCAGGTCCAGCTGCGTGGCTTCCGTGTCGAGCTCGGGGAGATCGAAGCCGCGTTGACAGCCGTCGACGGGGTCGCGCATGCCGTCGCCATGGTGCGGACCGACGAGCACACCGGCGACAAGCTCGTCGGATACGTCGTCCCACGCGCAGGCGCCACCGTGGTGCCGGCGGAGGTGCTCGACGAGGTCGGGAGATTCCTGACCGGATACATGGTTCCCGACACGATCGTGATCCTCGATGCTCTGCCGCTCACACCGAACGGCAAGCTCGACAAGAAAGCGCTTCCTGCGCCGGTGTTCTCGGGGGACAAGGAGTTCCGTGCACCCGCGACACCGACGGAGGTGGCGATCGCCGAGGTCTTCGGCGACGTACTCGGAATCGGCAGGGTCGGTGTCGACGACTCGTTCTTCGCGCTCGGCGGCGACAGTATCGTCTCGATCCAGTTGGTGTCGCGGGCGAAGGCGCGCGGCATCGTGTTCACACCTCGCGAGGTCTTCGAGCAGCGCACCGTGGCCGGACTCGCCGAGGTCGCGCGAACAGGTACCGGCACCGCGCCGTCGCTCGTCGAACTCGACGGAGGCGGAGTAGGCGACATCCCGCTCACCCCGATCGTGCGATACATGGTCGAGCGCGGCGGCAGCTTCGACCGCTACACCCAGACCATCGCGCTCGAACTGCCCGAGGGTATTTCGCGTCCTCAGGTGGTTGCGACCCTGCGCGCCGTCGTCGACCGGCACGACATCCTGCGGGCATCCTTGCGCCGCAACGACACCGGTGAGTGGTGGCTGTCGACTACTGCAACCGGTTCCGTCGACGTGGATTCCCTCGTCTCACGCGTGGAGGTCCCCGCCGACGCGGACGACGACCGGTGGCGCAGTATCGCGGCAGGCGAACTCGACACCGCAGAGGCACGGCTCGATCCGTCGCGCGGCATCGTCCTGCAGTTCGTCTGGCTCGACCCCGCTCCCGGTGCCGGCCGCACCGGACGGCTGATCGTGGTGGCCCATCACCTCGTGGTCGACGGTGTGTCGTGGCGAATCCTGGTACCCGACTTCGTGACCGCGTGGGCGCAGATCGACCACGGGCAGGCCGTAACGCTGCAGCCGGTCGGAACGTCGTTCCGGACCTGGGCCGATGCACTCGTTCGCAGTGCCGGCGATCGTACGGCAGAGTTGCCGATGTGGACGTCGATCCTCGATGGACCCGACCCCCTCCTGGGCGCACGTCCTTTCGACCCCGCGGTCGATCTTGCTTCGACCGTGCAAAAGGTCCGGGTCCGTGTCGCAGCGGAGGTCACCGACACGCTGCTCACCACACTTCCCGAGCTCTACCACGGCGGCGTCAACGACGTGTTGCTCACAGGTCTTGCACTGGCATTGGCCGGTTGGCGCCGTGACCGAGGCATGGACGAACTGTCGGCGCTGATCCAACTCGAAGGTCACGGACGCGAAGAGGACGTGGTCCCCGGGGCCGACCTGTCGCGCACCGTCGGCTGGTTCACCGCGATGTTCCCCGTGCGGCTCGACCTGTCCGGCATCGACCTCGACGACGCGATCGACGGCGGACCGGCCGCGGGCTCCGCGCTCAAGACCGTCAAGGAACACCTGCGCGCCGTCCCCGACAAGGGGCTCGGCTACGGACTGCTCCGGTACTGCAACACCGACACCGCCCCGAAGCTCGCGCAGCTCCCGGCCGGTCAGGTCAGCTTCAACTACCTCGGGCGCCTCGATGCCGGTGAGCTGTCACAGGGCCAGGCCGCGGACTTGGGTTGGCTCCCCGCCGGAGACCTCGGCGACCTGTCCGGTCGCGACGACAGCGACGCCCCCGCACTCGCCTCGGTGGACATCAATGCGGTGGTCATCGGAGGCGAATTGGGCGCGAACCTCGGATTCCCTGCCGGTCTGCTCGACCGCGACGAGGTAGAGGAACTCGGTCGATGGTGGGTCCGCGCGCTCGAGGGGCTCGCTGTCCACGCGGCGCGCCCCGACGCGGGCGGGCGTACACCGACCGATCTTCCCTTGGTCGAGGTCACCCAGCGCGATATCGATGGCTGGGAAGCCGAGTACCCGAACGCGGCCGACGTCTGGCCGCTCGCACCGTTGCAGTCCGGACTGCTCTATCACGCGCTGCTCGCCGAAGGGCAGTCCGATGTCTACAGCACCCAGGTGCTGATCCATCTCGCCGGACTCGTCGATCCCGAGCGTCTCCGTGGCGCGGCAACGGCACTCCTCGACCGGCATCCCAACCTCCGCACCGCCTTCGTCGCGGGTGAATCCGGTGAACCGGTGCAGGTGGTCGTCGACGATGTCGTGCTGCCGTGGCGAGAACTCGACCTGACCGTCGAGGGTGGTACCGGGAAGTGCAACACCGCGGCCGATACGGCCGAACTCGACGCTGTACTGCGCGCCGACCAGGACGTCGCCTTCGACCTGGCCGCGCCGCCGTTGATCCGATTCACGCTGGTGCGGACCGGAACCGAATCCTGGACGCTCGCGGTCACGAGTCACCACATCCTGCTCGACGGCTGGTCGATGCCGTTGCTGATGAAGGATCTGCTGGTGTTGTATGCGACGTCGGGCGACGCCGCCGTGCTCGGACGAGTGCCGTCCTATCGCAGCTATCTCGAGTGGCTGGGTCGCCGCAACCACGAGGACTCGGTCGACGCATGGGTGCAGGCGCTGGGCGGGGTCGATGAGCCGACCCTTCTGGTCGGCGCCGATACCGATGGTGCGGGAGCAACTTCGGCGGAACACCGAATCGATCTCGGACGCGACCGCACCGACATTCTGGGAGAGATCGCAGCGAGGCTCGGCGTCACGGTCAACACCGTGCTGCAGGGTGCGTGGGCAGCGCTCCTCGCGCGCACGACCGGTCGCGACGACGTGGTGTTCGGCACCACCGTGTCGGGTCGGCCCGCAGACCTTCAGGGCGTCGAATCGATGGTCGGACTGTTCATCAACACGTTGCCGGTCCGCGTACGACTCGGCGACTCGGCGACGACCGAGGAGCTGCTCCAGCGCATCCAGGTCGATCAGGCGTCGCTCCTGGACCACCACCATGTGGGCCTGGCCGAGATCCAGCAGCGCACAGGTCTCGGAGCTCTGTTCGACACCCTGCTCGTGTACGAGTCGTATCCGGTGGACCGGAGCGGGATCGCGGAGGCGGGGTCGATCGACGGGTTGGTCGTCGCCGGCGTCAACACCCGCGACGCCACCCACTATCCGCTGTCCGTCGCCGTCACTGCAGAGGACACCGTGACACTCGGATTCAAGTACCGCAGTGACATTCTCGATGCGGACATCGTCACGACGCTCGCCACCCGATATCTGCGGATCATCGACGGCATCCTCGTCGACCCCGCGACACCTGTGGATGCCCTGCCGTACCTCGGCGCCGACGAATTCGAGGGCCTGGTTGCCCGAGATGGCGGGCCCGCCCTGCCTGCTGTGTCGTTCGGTGACCTGCTCTCGACCGCGGCGGCTGACAACCCCGACGGCGTTGCGTTGGTCGACGGCGGACGTGAGTGGTCCTACGCCGAACTCGACACGTTCTCGTCGCGGCTTGCGCGGATGCTCATAGGACGCGGGGTAGGGGCAGAAGACGTTGTAGCCGTGGGCATTACGCGTTCGATTGAGTCGATCGCGGCAGTGTGGGCGGTGGCGAAGACCGGCGCCGCGTACGTCCCCGTAGACCCGAAGTATCCGGCCGAGCGTGTCGCGCACATGGTGGCCGATTCGGGGACGGTGCTCGGCCTCACCGTGACGCCATATCGCGAGGAGCTGCCCGGCGACGTCGAATGGATCGATCTACTGGCCGACGATACCGTCGCTCAGATGGCGGCGCGCTCGGGCGAGCAGGTCACGGCGGACGAACGGGTACGTCCTGTGCACGCCGACAATACGGCCTACATCATCTACACCTCCGGCTCGACAGGACTTCCCAAGGGTGTCGTCGTCGGCAACTCCGGACTTGCGAACTTCGCTGCTGCACAACGGGAGCGTTACGGGTTGGGCCCCGATACCCGGGCACTTCACTTCGCCTCGCCGAGCTTCGATGCCTCAGTGCTCGAATTGCTGCTCGCGGTGGCGGGAGGCGGAACATCGGTGATCGCCCCGACCAACGTCTACGGTGGCCGCGACCTTGCAGAACTCCTCCGGCGCGAACGGGTCACTCACGCGTTCATCACTCCCGCAGCCGTAGAGTCCATCGACCCGGAAGGACTCGACGACCTCCGGGTCCTCGCCGTCGGTGGCGAGGCGGTCGCGCCCGAACTCGTGACGCGCTGGTCGCCGGGACGGGCCTTCCACAATGTCTACGGCCCGACCGAGACGACCATCGTCACTACAATCAGCCGACCCCTGGCCACAGACGACGAACTCACGATCGGGGGGCCGATCCGCGGTATGCGGGCCCTGGTCCTCGACTCGAGATTGCGTCCGGTTCCGGTGGGCGTCGCCGGTGAGCTGTACATGTCGGGGATCCAGCTGACTCGGGGTTACCACCGACGTCCGGATCTGACCGCTGGGCGTTTCGTCGCAGATCCTTACGGCTCCGGTACTCGCCTTTACCGCACCGGTGACGTGGTGCGGTGGACCGATGTCGGAGAACTTGCCTATGTCGGTCGTTCCGACTTCCAGGTGAAGGTCCGCGGGTTCCGGATCGAGCCGGGCGAGATCGACACTGTGTTGCGCAAGCACAGTGCCGTCGAGTTTGCCGTGACGATTGCGCGCACGTCCGACACCGGTGCGACGACGCTCGTCTCGTATGTGACCCTTGCTCGCGGTGCCGTGGCCGACACCCGGGCCCTGCTCGCCTTCGCCGCACAGTCGCTGGCGCCGCACATGGTGCCGGATGCGCTCGTCGTTCTCGACACGGTGCCCTTGACTCCGGTCGGCAAGGTCGATCGAGACGCCTTGCCCGCGCCGGAAGCGTTGACCCACCCGTTCCGCGCGCCTTCCACGGATCTCGAGGTTGTGGTTGCACGCGTGTACGCCGAGGTTCTGGGGATCGATCGGATCGGTCTCGACGACGACTTCTTCGACCTGGGGGGCAATTCCCTCGTGGCCACCCGAGTGGTTGCGAGGCTGCGGGACGAGATCGGTGTCGAGGTGCGGGTCTCCTGGTTGCTCGAGGCGCCCGTGGTCGAAGCACTCGCCGCTCGGCTCGATGACAGTGGCGTCGGGAGCGGGGATTCGGATGCGGCACTCGCGGTGATCCTGCCGTTGCGCGCAGGGGATTCTGCGGAAGCAGTCTTCTGCCTGCACCCGATGATCGGACTTGCCTGGCCCTACGCGCAGCTCGCGGCGCGTCTGGACGGACCGGGCGCTGTGTACGGCGTGCAGACGCCTGCACTGACCGAACCCGGCTTCGCCGGAGCATCACTGGACGATCTCGCGCGCAGGTACACCGACGAGATCGTCGCCACGGTGCCGCACGGGCCCTACCGATTGCTCGGCTGGTCCTTGGGCGGCGTGCTCGCGCATGCGGTGGCAGTGGAGCTTCAGACCCGCAATCTGCGTGTGGAGAGCCTCGTGCTGATCGACAGCATCCCGCGGATCGACACAGGCCGGTTCGAGTCGGAGATCTCGGAGAATCTGCGCGTCCTCGGCATAGAGGTGGAACCCGAGACGTTCGACGGGCAGCTTCCCCTCGAGGCGGCCGCAGCGCTCGTGCGTGCGGTGCCCGCGGAACTGATCGATCTCGACATCGAGAGGGTGCAGCGCATCTTCGCCGCAGCGATGACATCACCGGATCTGATCAACCGTCACGAACCTGGAGTGTTCGCCGGTGACGTGGAGTTCTTCAGTGCAGTGGAGGAGCATCCGACCGAGGCGGACGCCGCGGACCTGTGGACTCCGTTCGTTGCGGGACGTATCCGTACCCGGTTCGTCCCGGGAGAGCACGGAGAGATGATGGAACCATCCGCGCTCGACGTCATCGTGCCTGCTCTGGGCGATGATCATGTCGATCTTGATCCGCGGTGATCTCCGGGTAGGGTGTGCTCGCACAGGACTGTCGGATCGCGGATGCGCGGTCCACGGTAACGTGCACGGCTGAGCTGTAGATATACGTAGTGCTGCGCCGGACGGTGCGCCTCGGACGCACCGAGGTCTGGAAATCATGCTCGGAAGCGGGCCTGAGGAGGTTCAAGCGAATGAAGGTTGTCGAGTCGCGGACATGCACTCGAAGGACGAGGCTCGCCGCGATCTCGGCAGCTGTCGTAGCACTGCCGTTGTTCTTCGGTGGTGCCACGGCCGCGGCCGACCCGGTATGGGACACCGAGCAGCCGATCGAGGCGGTGGAGTCCGAGAACGGCTCCTACATCACGCGTATCGAGCAGTACGGCGATCAGCAACTCCTCGTCTACGTCCATTCGGCGTCGATGAACAAGGAAATCCTGCTGGACGTGTGGCGCCCCGCCGATACCAGTGAGCCCCGCCCGACTCTGTACCTGCTCAACGGTGCGGGTGGCGGCGAGGACAGCGCGACATGGCGGTTCCGCACGGATGCCATCGACTTCTTCAAGGACAAGAACGTCAACGTGGTGTCGCCGGTCGGTGGCAAGTGGAGCTATTACACCGACTGGAAGAACGAGGACCCCGTCCTCGGCGTGAACAAGTGGGAGACCTTCCTCACCAAGGAGATTCCGCCGCTGATCGACGCCGCGCTCGGAGCGAACGGCGTCAACGCGATCGCCGGTCTGTCGTCGTCCGGCACATCGGTTCTTCAGCTGGCCGTCGAAGGAGGCGACCTCTACCAGGGTGTGGCGGCGTACAGCGGCTGCGCACAGACCTCGGATCCGATCGGTCAGCAGTTCGTCAAGGTCACCACTGAAACCTGGGGCGGCGGCGACACCCGCAACATGTGGGGTGAGCTCGACGATCCGATGTGGCGGGAGAAGGATCCGTACCTCAACGCGGAGCAGTTGCGTGGCCTCGAGCTCTACATCTCGAACGGCAACGGTCTTCCCGGCCCGTACGACACACTCGACGGTCCGGAGATCGACGGCGAGGTGGACGTGCTTGCAAACCAGGTCGTCGTGGGTGGCGTGATCGAGGCGGCCACCAACTACTGCACGCACAACCTGAAGAACCGCCTGAACGAGCTGGATATCCCGGCCACGTACAACTTCCGGGACTCGGGCAGCCACTCGTGGGGTTACTGGCAAGACGATCTGAAGGATTCCTGGCCGGTGCTCCAGCGCGCGCTCGGCCTGTGACCCTGGCCGGTCGTATCCGTCCCGGCATCTGACGAACAAAGCCCCTCCTGCAAGCAGGAGGGGCTTTGTCGGTCGTCGAGGGTGTCTACTCGCTCGCGTCGGCTTCCGGTGCAGCGCAGGGCGCTTCGTGAGCGGCGGCGTAGGCGGGGTCGAGGGCGGACTTCACCAGATACAGCGATTCGGGCAGCATCAGCATCGTCGAATGATTCGCGGGGGAGGTCGGGCAGACGTCCTGGACCCATTTGTTGTGGACCTCCGCGTCGACTCCGGGTTCGAGGAACGAGCCCTCCGGCGGTGTCACGATCTCATCGTGCCGCGTCGCGATCGAGGTGTAGGTGATTCCCGGCATCGTCTCGGAACCGCTGTTGAGCGTTGTGAGCGTGCGTGAACCGATGAGCTGCTGCTGGCCGGCGACACCGAGATTGGTGCCGGCGAACAGCAACTGGGCGACGATGTCCCTCCCATTCGTCAGCCCGAGGATCGCGAGCGCCCCGTACAGCTGCTGGAGTCCGTTGAAGGACGTGCCGTGGTTGGTCGCTCCGAGCATGACGAGATTTTCGACCTTGTTGAGCGCCGGGTCCGCGGGATTCGCACCACCCTCGAACTTGAGGTATTGACGTGCGAGCATTCCGCCCTGTGAATGACCCACCAGGTCGACCTTGTCGGTGCCGGTGTGTTCGAGGACGGCCTCGACGAAGTCGCGTACCTCCATTCCCGACTCCTCGATGTCAGTGACACCCCAGATCGTCGTCTCAGGATCGAACAAGGCCTTCGCGCCGCCGTAGTTCAGTGCGTAGACGCAGTAGCCGAGATCGGCAAGCTGCGGTGCGACGATGGGCCACGTCTGCATCATTCCCGACCCGGTGCCGTGCACGAGGACCACCGGTCTCGGGTGCTCGGGGGACGGGACACAACCGAGATCGTTCGAGCCTTCGGGGCTGGGGCCCATCGTCGAGAGCAGGTCGACGAGACGGCTGCTGCTCGTCGCGGCGGCACTTGTCGTGCCGGTGCTCGGAGGCAGGTCGGTGGGCTGGGCAGATGCCATCGCCGGTGCGGTGACCAACGACGCCGAGACGGCAAGGGAGGCGGCGGCGGTGGCCACAGCAATCCTGCGCGTAAATTTCATGGATACTCCTCGGGCGGACACGCCAGGTTGTGGCGTCCGTACCTGGTTCGACGCATGTGAGGCTATCAGCGGGTCCTGTGTTCGTCCGGGAAGTGCAAGGTCATCCCTGCTGGGCCGCACGCCGATACCCGCGGATGGCCGGAACCAGGAATACGAGGAACATTCCGAGCGACCACGCCACTGTCTTGATCATCGGTTCGGCCAGCGGCCCGCCCACCGCGAGCGCCCGCATCGTGTCGATCGCGCACGACATCGGCTGGTTCGCGACGATCGGCTGCAGCCACGTCGGATAGGCCATGACCGGCACGAATCCCGAATTGAAGAACATCAGGAGGGTGCACACGATCGACACCATCTCGACGAGCGGGATCTTCGACGACAGGGTGGCCAGAACGGTCACCATCATGGCGAATCCCATCCCGAACACGATGGGTACCACCAAATTCAACAAGGTCGCCGGGATGCCCTGTGTGAACCGGAACCCCATGACGACGCCTGCGGCGAATATCACAATCGAGGTGACGAGGACTCGAACGGCCTCGGCCATCAGGCGCCCCACCAGCCCCGCTGATCGGTGGATCGGCAGCGTGTAGAAGCGGCTCAACAGCCCGGACTCGCGTTCGGCGCGCAACCCGACCGCGCTGACGACGGAACCGAACATGGCACCGACCAACACGATCATCGGGACCGTTCCGAAGATCGACGGCTGCCCCGTCGCGGCCGTGATGCTGTCGCCGAGCACGATCCGGAACATCACCAGAGTCAACGCGGGGTAGATCAGTGCCTGGATCATCGTTGCCGGATCGCGTGCCCAACGGAGAAGGAGCCGGCCGCATTGGAGGCGGCTGTGCTCCCACAACGCGGCAGCGGAACGTTCGTCGACCACGGTATGCGGTGGCGGATAGCCGAACGATCCGGTCTCTGTGTTCATCGCAGCATCTCGGCTCATCGCAGTATCTCGGCTCATCGCGTCACTTCCGCCTCGTGTTCGCCCACACGGCGAGGGGGACACACACCACAGTCAGTCCGATCAGCCACAGCAGGCTCGGGAAGAACACCTCCCAGGTGACCCCACCGTCGGCCATGTCGCGCATCGCGAACGAGAATTGGGAGATCGGCTGGTTGCGAACGAACGGACGGATCCACTCGGGAAAACCCTCTTCGGGCACGAAACCGCACGACAGCATCCCGAGGATCAGCTGTGGAAGTGTCAGAGCCTGCGACGTTGCTTCGGGGCTCTTGGAGAGGCTGCCGATCGCGTCGGCGCCCAAGCACAACACGAGGCTGATCGCGAGTGCCGTCACTCCGAAGAGAACCGCTTGTCCGAGTCCGGCGGTGAACCGGAAGCCGATCACGTAGCCGAATCCGATCGCGGCGAACAGTGATATCACCGACCTCGCCATCCCCGCCGTCATACGCGAGATCAGCGGCACGGTCGCGCCCACCGGCATCGTCTTCAACCGGGTGGTCAGGCCTGTCGTGGCTTCCTGCGCTGCCATCTGGGCCGCGGAGATGGCGGTGAACGCCATCGATTGAAGAACGATGATCGGCATCAGGAACTGCGCGTAGTCGATGCCCTGCATCTGCATCACGAACTTCAGCGGCAGATAGAAGCCGAGGCCGAAGACGAACGGCGCGATCACGGCGACGATCAGTTCGCCGTACCGAGCCATCGTCCGCAGGGTGCGCCCGGTCAGCGCCGACCACTGCGAGAGCGAGTTCGGGTGGACACGGCGGTGCGAGCCGGATCTCCCGTCGGGAACACTCACGTGCGCGTCGCCGGTTATCCGACCCGCCCGAAGATGCTCCGTGCGGGCCGTCACGCGCCCCCTCCGGCTGCCGCGGCATCGAGTTCGGGGGACGACGCTGTCGAGGCGCTGTGCCCGGTGAGCCGGAGGAAGACGTCGTCCAGCGATGGCCGCCGCAATCCGATATCGGCCAGTTCGATGTCGAGCGGTGAGATCAGTCGGAGCGCTTCGGTCAGGGTTGCCGCTCCGTCGGGAGCAGGGATGGACACACGGTCGACGTCGCTGGGTGCTGCGAGTTCGGCACGTATGGAATCGGGGACGAGGGACCCGAGGGCCTGCACGATCCGGGGTAGTGCTGCCGGGTCGACGGGGACGATCTCGCAGTAGCTGCCTCCGGTCGAGGCCTTCAGTTCGTTCGACGTTCCCCGGGCGATGACCGTTCCCTGGTCGATGACGATGATGTTGTCGCTCAGGACGTCGGCTTCTTCGAGGTACTGGGTGGTCAACAGGGTCGTGATGCCCTGTTTCTTGAGGGATTCGACCAGCGACCACACGCCTTGACGCGATCGCGGATCGAGTCCGGTGGTGGGTTCGTCCAGGAACACGACCTCGGGCCGGACGACGAGTCCGCACGCAATGTCGACCCGGCGGCGCATACCACCCGAATAGCCTTTGACCGGTCGGCGACCCGCCTCGACGAGGTCGAACTCGCGGAGCAGTTCGTCGGCACGGAGTTTTGCCGAGGTCTTGTCCAGCCCCATCAGCCGTCCGAACAGGACGAGGTTCTCCCGCCCGGTGAGAGTGTCGTCCAGGGCAGCGAACTGACCGGTCATCATGATCGAGCGCCGGACCGCGGCGGGGTTGGTCTCGACATCGTGACCTGCGACGACGGCACGCCCGCTCGAGGCGTGGATGAGCGTAGACAGGATTTTGACCACCGTGGTCTTGCCTGCCCCGTTCGGGCCGAGTACCGCGAGAACGGAGCCTTCCGGAGCTGAGAAATCGACGCCGGCGAGTGCATGAACATCCCCGAACGACTTGTGGACATCCTCCACGAGGACTGCATGGTCGTGGTTGCTTCGCATCCGCTACCCCACCGTCGAACTCGGTCCGTTCAGGACTCGGTCATGGCTCGTTCTGCGGGTGCACCCGCCTCCTGCGTCGAGATGCTACCGCTCGGAGGCGCTCCCGGCCGGGTGTCCGAGCAGGTCGGTTCCAGATGAGGCCGGGACGAGAGGGAAGCGGGTGGAGACGAGATCAGGACCAGATGCCGATCTCGTCCAGATGCCGGACGAGGCGGCGTGCTCCGTCGGTGAAATGTTCGCGGGTCTCGGATCCGGCCGTAGCGGGGTCGTGCGCGCGGAGAGCATCGAGAATTCGATGGTGCGCGGCGACGGCCTCGACGCCCCATTCCTTGTCGGACGAATAGAAGTGAGCGGGCGTGTATCGCGTCGCGTTGTGCAGGAACCACGCGAGTTTTCGTGCGGAGGCGGCCCGGTTGAGCGTCCGGTGGAAGGCGAACTCGAGGGCCTCGATGCGTGCACCGTCACCGGTCTGCACCGCGTCGCTGAACTTGACGTTGATGGCGTCGAGGTCGGCGATCGTGTCGCCTCCGATGGTTTCGGCGGCGCGCGCGGCGAGCTTCTCGGCGATTCTCCCCTGCAGCCAGAACACGTCGTCGATGTCGGAACGGGTCAGCGGCGCGACGACATATCCTCGGTGCGGAACG
This sequence comes from Rhodococcus sp. NPDC060090, assembly GCF_042729855.1. Classification (NCBI taxonomy): domain Bacteria; kingdom Bacillati; phylum Actinomycetota; class Actinomycetes; order Mycobacteriales; family Nocardiaceae; genus Rhodococcus; species Rhodococcus sp. NPDC060090. The sequence goes on from NZ_JBHWXB010000029.1 coordinate 18,168, forward strand.
AGTTCGACCAGGCCCTCGCCGCGAAGGGTGAGCAGGGCCTCACGGACGGGGGTGACGCTGACCCCGAGTTCGGCCGCGGTTTCGTCGAGTCTGACGAAATCGCCCGGGCGCACGTCACCCGACATGATCCGGTTGCGCACGAACGACGCCACATCATCCGACAGCTGGGGTCGACGCCCCAGCCCACGAGGAGAGCCGGACCGGTCGGAGGGGGGCATCGGCTTCTCCTGTGGGTCATCGGTGTCGGATGCTTGTCGATCCGGGAGAGTATCTCGCATCGAGCCATCGCGGTGATCTGAACCACGCGGCAGACGATGCTCTCCGGTGACTCGTGTGCGTACCAGGGGGTGTGTTTCGTTCTGCGATCACCTCGTTCTGCGATCACAGGGCATTCATGCTTGGCTGGGCGAATGGGTAGTGCACTCTCTCGCCGTCGGATGTTGGGTTCACTTGCGGGAGGTGCGCTCCTGCTGGGTACGGCCACCGCACCGCGTAGCCATGCTGCACCGCGTAGCCATGCTGCACCGCGTAGCCATGCTGCACCGCGTAGCCATGCTGCACCGGGGCGGCGCCTCCCGGATCCCGGCATCATCACCGCGACGGACCCTGCGCTGCTGAGCGCAGTCGAGGCGGCGAGTCTCCTGCACGCCGGGCAGTTGCATCCGAGAGAGCTGCTCGATGCGTGCCTGGCACGGACACGCGAATTCGACGGTGCGATCGGCGCCTGGATCCGCCTCTATCCGGAGTTCGCCTATGCCGGCGCCGACGAGGCAGGGGAGAGGCTCGCACAGGCGCGAAACGACGGAACTCCCGCGCCCGATGTCTGTGGCCTGCCGATCGCGCTCAAGGATCTGTTCGCGGTGTCGGGGCTGCCGCTCACCGCGTCGAGCAGAGTGCTCGAAGGGAATATCGCAGCCGGGAACTCCGGTGTGTGGAGCAAGCTCGAGGACGCCGGTGCCGTTCTCATGGGGCACGCGCACACCGACGAATTCGCAATCGGTGTCGCGACACCTCAAGTGGGAAACCCGTGGAACACCGACATGTCACCGGGTGGGTCGTCGGGTGGCAGTGCCGCGGTCCTCGCTGCCCGTTTCGCCCCACTGGCGGTCGGCAGCGACACCGGGGGATCGGTGCGGTTGCCCGCGAGCGTGTGTGGGATCTCGTCGATCAAACCCACCTACGGACGGATCACCTCGCACGGCATGATCCCGCTGACCTGGACCCGCGACCACGTCGGGCCGATGGGGCGGAGTCTCGCCGACGCCTCACTGATGATGTCGATACTGGCGACCGTCGACGCCGACGACCCGATCACCGCGCTGGGGCCACCGGTTCCGGCCGGTGGGTATCCGCTGACAGCGAAGGGCGGTTCGACCCCGCTCGCGGGGGTGCGGCTGGGTCTTCCGCCGTCGGAGCTCCCCCCGCCGTTGCAGACCCTGTTCGACGACACCATTCAAGTTGCCCGTTCGCTGGGTGCACAGATCGTTCCCGTGGTGATGCCACCGACCCCGACCTCGCTCGTGACGGGCGATGTAGTCGAAATGGGTTCGTACCACAGACAATTCGCGGACCGGATCGGTCTGTACCGACCGGAACGGGTGCCCAGTGTGGGGACGGCGGTTGCGTCGTTGGCGGTGCCCGTCGTGGACTACCTGATGTTGGAACGCGACCGACTGCGCTACCAGGTCGATTACAACAGGCTCTTCGTCGACAGTGATCTCGATGCGGTCTTGATCCCCGGCACGCGGGTGGACGGCGCGCAGCGCGAGGAGTTCCTCGGCGTAAGCGTGACCGAAGGCGTCATGGGCGACGTGAAGTGGGCCAACTACTCGGGTGCGCCGGTGGTGACACTTCCGGTGGGTCGGTCGTCGGCGACGGGGATGCCGTTCGGTGTGCAGCTCGGTGCCAGGCCCTGGCAGGACGAACGGATCATCGAAATCGGTCTCGAACTGCAGGAAGCGCTCCCTGCATGGCGCGATGTGCCGGATCTGGTGCCATCCGCGGGAACTGCGCCGGAGGTGGCGCAGGTCGCACCGGGGCCCGGGCCCGACCCGACGAACACTCTGGACGCGGCCGCGCCGTTGCGGACACCTCCGATGAACGCGATACGCTAGAAGTCCGTCTCGACCGGGTGGGAATTCGTCGAAGTTGTACTCGGCGGCGTATTGCTGCATACTGGTCGGGTTGCCTTGACCGGGCCATGGATGTTTCGCGGCTCGGAACGGTGAAAGTAGTGACAGTCGCGGATCGAGCCCAAGGGCCAGGTCGCGGCCACATGCAAGACGGAAGCAGTACCAGCGTGCGCTCGTATGAGCGCATCCGGTCCCGTTCTGTGCGGTGTCGAAACGACAAGTTTCGGCGCCGAGGAATGAGCGGCGGAGCGACACGCCCGACCGCGTGGACCGGAGAACAATGACAGATGAACAGCGGCAGCGGATCGGGTGAGCCCGGATCGCGATGTGTATGAGTGCTGTTCTCTGTCGCCGTTCCAATCGGAACTGTGCAGACGAGGTGGTTCCCGATTCGTTCGGGTGCTACGAAACGCGGCAAGAAAAGGACACTAAGCGTGGCGGGACAGAAGATCCGCATCAGGCTCAAGGCCTATGACCACGAGGCGATCGACGCGTCTGCGCGCAAGATCGTCGAGACGGTCACCCGTACGGGTGCCCGCGTGGTCGGGCCGGTGCCGTTGCCCACTGAAAAAAACGTGTACTGCGTCATTCGTTCGCCGCACAAGTACAAGGACTCGCGCGAGCACTTCGAGATGCGTACTCACAAGCGGCTGATCGACATCCTCGACCCGACGCCGAAGACGGTCGACGCACTCATGCGCATCGACCTCCCGGCGAGCGTCGATGTCAACATTCAGTGACTTACAGCGAGCTTGTAGAAGACGCAGCGGAGAGAACAGATGACTAACCAGATCAAGGGAATCCTGGGCACCAAGCTCGGCATGACCCAGGTCTTCGACGAGAACAATCGGGTCGTCCCGGTGACCGTCGTCAAGGCCGGACCCAACGTGGTCACGCAGATTCGCACCGAGGAGCGCGACGGCTACAACGCCGTGCAGCTCGCATTCGGCGCCATTGCACCCCGCAAGGTCAACAAGCCGGTTCGCGGCCAGTTCGACAAGGCCGGAGTGACCCCGCGTCGCCACCTCGTCGAACTTCGTGTCGAGGACGCCTCGGAGTACGAGGTCGGCCAGGAACTGACCGCAGAGGTGTTCGAGGACGGCGCATTCGTCGACATCACGGGCACCTCCAGGGGCAAGGGCTTCGCCGGCACCATGAAGCGTCACGGCTTCTCCGGTCAGGGCGCGTCGCACGGTGCGCAGGCTGTGCACCGTCGTCCCGGTTCCATCGGTGGCTGCGCCACCCCGGGTCGTGTCTTCAAGGGCACGCGCATGTCCGGACGCATGGGTAGCGACCGCGTCACGACGCAGAACCTCTCCGTCCACAAGGTGGACGCCGAGAACGGTCTGCTGCTTATCAAGGGCGCGATCCCCGGCCGCAAAGGCGGCCTCGTGATCGTCAAGACTGCAGTGAAGGGTGGTGCACGGGCATGACCAGCACCGAGACCGCAACCAAGCTGACGCTGGACGTCAAGGCTGCAGGTGGCAAGTCCACCGGCACCGTCGATCTCCCTGCCGAGATCTTCGACGCCCCCGCCAACATCGCGCTGCTGCACCAGGTGGTTGTCGCGCAGCTTGCTGCCGCACGCCAGGGCACGCACTCGACCAAGACGCGCGGAGAGGTCCGTGGCGGCGGTCGTAAGCCGTACCGCCAGAAGGGCACCGGCCGTGCACGTCAGGGTTCGACGCGTGCACCGCAGTTCGTCGGTGGCGGCGTCGTCCACGGCCCGCAGCCGCGTGACTACAGCCAGCGCACCCCCAAGAAGATGAAGGCAGCCGCTCTCCGCGGTGCCCTCTCCGACCGGGCGCGCAACGAGCGCATCCACGTGATCACCGAGCTCGTCGCGGGTCAGACCCCGTCGACGAAGTCGGCGCGCAGCTTCCTCGGTGAGCTCACCGAGCGCAAGAAGGTGCTCCTGGTGGTCGGACGTGCAGACGTTGCCGCGTGGAAGAGCGTGCAGAACCTGCAGAACGTCCACGCGCTCGCACCCGATCAGCTGAACACCTACGACGTCCTCTACAGCGACGACATCGTGTTCAGTGTCGAGGCGCTCAACGCGTTCATCCACGGGCCGGCCGAGTCGGCTCAGGAAGTCAAGGAGGAGAGCAAGTGAGCACGATCGCCGATCCGCGCGACATCCTGCTGGCTCCCGTCGTCTCCGAGAAGTCCTATGGGCTGATGGAGGAGGGCACCTACACCTTCCTGGTCCACCCGGACTCGAACAAGACGCAGATCAAGATTGCCGTGGAGAAGATCTTCGGCGTCAAGGTGAGCAGCGTCAACACCGCCAACCGTCAGGGCAAGCGCAAGCGGACGCGGGTTGGTTACGGCAAGCGCAAGGACACCAAGCGCGCGCTCGTGACCCTGACCGCCGACAGCAAGCCCATCGAGATCTTCGGAGGCCCGGTCGCCTAGGCGCCGGAACTCGCGAGAGATAGAGGACGAGAAGACTCATGGCAATCCGTAAGTACAAGCCGACTACACCGGGCCGTCGTGGCGCCAGTGTGTCGGACTTCGCCGAGATCACTCGGTCGACGCCCGAGAAGTCGCTGATCCGCCCGCTGCATGGTCGCGGTGGTCGTAATGCGCACGGTCGTATCACCACCCGACACAAGGGCGGCGGACACAAGCGCGCATACCGCTTGATCGATTTCCGTCGTAACGACAAGGACGGCGTTCCGGCCAAGGTCGCTCACATCGAGTACGACCCCAACCGCACCGCACGCATCGCGCTGCTCCACTACGTGGACGGCGAGAAGCGCTACATCATCGCCCCCAAGGGCCTGGTGCAGGGCGCTCCGGTCGAGTCCGGCCCGACGGCCGACATCAAGCCGGGCAACAACCTGCCCCTGCGCAACATCCCGACGGGTACCACCATCCACGCGGTGGAGCTGCGTCCCGGCGGCGGAGCCAAGATGGCCCGCTCCGCAGGCGCGAGCATCCAGCTCCTCGGTAAGGAAGGCACCTACGCCACGCTGCGTATGCCGTCCGGTGAAATCCGTCGCGTCGACGTGCGCTGCCGCGCAACCGTCGGCGAGGTCGGCAACGCCGAGCAGTCGAACATCAACTGGGGCAAGGCCGGCCGTATGCGATGGAAGGGCAAGCGCCCGTCTGTCCGTGGTGTGGTCATGAACCCGGTCGACCACCCGCACGGTGGCGGCGAGGGCAAGACCTCGGGTGGTCGCCACCCGGTCAGCCCGTGGGGCAAGCCCGAGGGCCGCACCCGCAAGAGCAAGGCGTCCGACAAGCTGATCGTCCGTCGTCGCCGTACCGGCAAGAACAAGCGCTAGTCAAGGAGGGAGTTAGAGAATGCCACGCAGCCTCAAGAAGGGCCCGTTCGTCGACGACCACCTCCTGGCGAAGGTCGACGTCCAGAACGAGAAGGGCACCAAGCAGGTCATCAAGACCTGGTCGCGCCGTTCCACGATTCTGCCGGACTTCATCGGTCACACGTTTGCCGTCCATGACGGACGCAAGCACGTTCCGGTGTTCATCTCGGATTCGATGGTCGGCCACAAGCTCGGTGAATTTGCACCGACCCGTACGTTCAAGGGCCACATCAAGGACGACCGGAAGAGCAAGCGTCGATGAGTACTGAAACCACAAACCCGAGCGCTCGGGCTGTTGCGCGCCACGTGCGCGTGACCCCGATGAAGGCGCGCCGCGTCGTCGACATCGTTCGCGGAAAGTCCGTCGAGGACGCCCTCGCAATCCTGAAGTTCGCGCCTCAGGCTGCTGCAGAGCCGGTCGCCAAGGTGATCGCCTCCGCAGCTGCGAACGCGCAGAACAACCTGAACCTCGACCCCAACACGCTCGTCATCGCGACGGCGTACGTGGACGAGGGTGCAACCCTCAAGCGGTTCCAGCCGCGTGCACAGGGTCGTGCGTTCCGTATCCGCAAGCGGTCGAGCCACATCACCGTGATCGTGGAGAGCGTCGGCTCGAACTCGTCTCGCAACCGCCGGAAGGGAGCTCAGTAGTGGGCCAGAAGATCAACCCGCACGGCTTCCGTCTGGGCATTACCACCGACTGGAAGTCGCGTTGGTACGCAGACAAGCAGTACGCGGACTACGTGAAGGAAGACGTCGCGATCCGTAAGTTCCTGGCCTCCGGCCTCGAGCGTGCAGGCATCGCGAAGGTCGAGATCGAGCGCACCCGCGATCGTGTGCGTGTGGACATCCACACCGCTCGTCCGGGCATCGTCATCGGCCGCCGCGGCGCCGAGGCCGATCGCATCCGCGCCGAACTCGAGAAGCTGAGCGGCAAGCAGGTTCAGCTCAACATCCTCGAGGTCAAGAACGCCGAGTCCGAGGCTCAGCTGGTGGCGCAGGGCGTCGCAGAGCAGCTCTCGAACCGCGTGGCGTTCCGCCGGGCGATGCGCAAGGCCATCCAGTCGGCCATGCGTCAGCCCAACGTCAAGGGCATCCGCGTGCAGTGCTCGGGCCGCCTCGGTGGCGCAGAGATGTCGCGTTCGGAGTTCTACCGCGAAGGTCGCGTCCCGCTGCACACGCTGCGCGCGGACATCGACTACGGCCTCTACGAGGCGAAGACCACCTTCGGCCGTATCGGCGTGAAGGTCTGGATCTACAAGGGCGACATCGTCGGTGGCCGTCGTGAGCTCGCTGCTGCTGCAGCCGCTCCCGCCGACCGCCCGCGTCGTGAGCGTCCGAGCCGCCCGCGTCGTTCCGGCGCCTCGGGCACCACCGCGACGAGCACCGACGCGGGACGGGCAGCTGACGCACCCGCTTCGGCAGAGAACAAGGAGGGCTGACGCAATGTTGATCCCCCGGCGGGTCAAACACCGCAAGCAGCACCATCCGAGCCGTTCGGGTAACGCCAAGGGCGGCACCCAGGTTGCCTTCGGCGAGTACGGCATCCAGGCTCTCGAGCCGGCGTACATCACGAACCGGCAGATCGAAGCCGCTCGTATCGCCATGACCCGGCACATCAAGCGTGGCGGCAAGATCTGGATCAACATCTTCCCGGATCGCCCGCTCACCAAGAAGCCGGCCGAAACCCGCATGGGTTCCGGTAAGGGCTCGCCCGAGTGGTGGGTCGCGAACGTCAAGCCCGGTCGCGTGCTGTTCGAGATGAGCTACCCGAACGAGGAGACCGCTCGCGAGGCCCTGCGCCGCGCGATGCACAAGCTCCCGTGCAAGTGCCGGATCGTGACGAGGGAGGAGCAGTTCTGATGGCTACCGATACCCCCGCCGCAGAACTCCGCGAGTTCACCGAGGAAGAGTTGACCTCGAAGCTTCGCGAGTCCAAGGAAGAGCTGTTCAACCTCCGCTTCCAGATGGCTACCGGTCAGCTGGACAACAACCGACGACTGCGCACCGTGCGTAACGAGATCGCTCGTATCTACACGGTTCTGCGTGAGCGTGAGCTCGGTCTGGCCACCGGCCCGGATGCGGGTGACGTGGCATGAGTGAGGAAAAGGCAGTGACCCAGAACGAAGAGCGCGCGAGCCGCAAGGTTCGCATCGGCTACGTCGTCTCGGACAAGATGGAAAAGACCATCGTGGTCGAGCTCGAGGATCGCGTGAAGCACCCGCTGTACGGCAAGATCATCCGCCGTACGACCAAGGTGAAGGCACACGACGAGAACAGCCTCGCCGGCGTCGGCGATCGCGTGCAGCTGATGGAGACCCGTCCGCTGTCCGCGTCGAAGCGCTGGCGTCTGGTCGAGGTGCTCGAGAAGGCCAAGTAGGCCTCTCACACCTCGCGTGACGATATTCCTCGGCCCGGCATCCATATTCGGATGCCGGGCCGAGTTCGCGTTCGGAGAGCGGGTCGACTCACGAAGTATCGTGCGACACACCGGCGCCCGGGTCGGGAGCGACGTCGCAGTTCGCTAATTTGCCCTGGGTACGGTATATGGCCTACCCTGGACGGGTTGCTTCGCGGGACCCGTGTGTCTTTTCGCACGTGCGCCGTGAGTAGCCGACGACCGCGTGCGTCCAGGTCGGAAATCTGACGTACATACCAATCCAGGTCAAGGAGAAGTAAGTGATCCAGCAGGAGTCGCGACTGCGTGTCGCCGACAACACGGGTGCCAAGGAGATTCTCTGCATCCGCGTTCTCGGTGGCTCGGGCCGTCGCTACGCCGGTGTCGGCGACATCATCGTCGCCACCGTCAAGGACGCCATCCCCGGCGGCAACGTCAAGCGTGGCGATGTCGTCAAGGCCGTCATCGTGCGCACCGCCAAGGAGCGCCGTCGGCCGGACGGCTCGTACATCAAGTTCGATGAGAATGCCGCTGTCATCATCAAGCCCGACAACGATCCGCGTGGCACCCGCATCTTCGGACCCGTCGGTCGCGAGCTGCGCGACAAGCGGTTCATGAAGATCGTCTCGCTTGCTCCGGAGGTGCTGTGATGAAGGTGCACAAGGGCGACACCGTTCTCGTCATCTCGGGTAAGGACAAGGGCGCGAAGGGCAAGGTCATTGCGGCCTTCCCGCGCGAGAACCGTGTCCTCGTCGAGGGCGTGAACCGGATCAAGAAGCACACCGCGGTCTCGGCCAACGAGCGTGGCGCCTCTTCGGGCGGCATCGTGACGCAGGAAGCCTCGATTCACGTTTCCAACGTTGCGGTCGTCGACTCGGACGGCAACGCCACTCGCGTGGGGTACCGGACCGATGAGGAAACCGGCAAGCGCGTTCGGATTTCCCGGAAGAACGGGAAGGACATCTGACATGACCACCACCGAGAACAAGATCCAGCCGCGTCTGAAGACCCGCTACCGCGCCGAGATCAAGGACGCGCTGAACGCGGAGTTCGACTACGCGAACGTCATGCAGATCCCCGGCGTCGTGAAGGTCGTCGTCAACATGGGTGTCGGCGACGCCGCCCGCGACGCGAAGCTCATCAACGGCGCGGTCAACGACCTCGCGTTGATCACCGGCCAGAAGCCGGAGATCCGCAAGGCCCGTAAGTCCATCGCACAGTTCAAGCTTCGCGAAGGTATGCCCATCGGTGCGCGTGTCACGCTGCGCGGCGATCGCATGTGGGAGTTCCTGGACCGTCTCGTGTCCATCGCGCTTCCCCGTATCCGCGACTTCCGTGGCCTGAGCGGCAACCAGTTCGATGGCAACGGCAACTACACGTTCGGCCTGAACGAGCAGTCGATGTTCCACGAGATCGATGTGGACAAGATCGATCGCCCGCGCGGCATGGACATCACTGTCGTGACCACCGCTACCAACAACGAAGAAGGCCGTGCCCTGCTCAAGCACCTCGGCTTCCCGTTCAAGGAGAACTGAGCCCATGGCTAAGAAGGCACTGGTCAACAAGGCCAACAAGAAGCCGAAGTTTGCGGTCCGCGCCTACACGCGTTGCCAGCGTTGCGGTCGCCCGCACTCGGTGTTCCGCAAGTTCGGTCTCTGCCGTATCTGCCTCCGTGAGATGGCACATGCCGGCGAGCTTCCGGGAGTTCACAAGAGCTCCTGGTGACGTGAGCGGGTGGGCGGAGCGTCTCGTGCCTCCGCCTACCATCACGCTGTCAGGGGCCGGCCCATTTCGGGCCGGCTCGCATTGAAACCAAATTCGCTGCAGGCCCACGGCCGGTTCTTCCGGTGTTGTATGGGAACCGCTCCGAGAAAGGTGTACAGGTCAGACCATGACCATGACCGACCCCATCGCAGACTTCTTGACGCGTCTGCGTAACGCCAACACGGCGTTCCACGACGAGGTCAAGCTCCCGTCTTCGAAGATCAAGGTGAACATCGCCGAGATCCTCAAGCGCGAGGGCTACATCTCCGACTACCGCACCGAGGACGCCGAGGTGGGCAAGACCCTCGTCGTCGACCTCAAGTACGGGCCTTCCCGTGAGCGCAGCCTTGCAGGCGTGCGACGCGTGTCGAAGCCCGGCCTTCGTGTGTACGCGAAGTCCACCAACCTGCCCAAGGTCCTGGGCGGACTCGGCGTGGCGATCATCTCCACGTCCTCCGGTCTGCTCACCGATCGCCAGGCGGCCAATCACGGAGTAGGCGGGGAAGTCCTCGCCTACGTCTGGTAAGGGAGGCCACCACAATGTCGCGAATCGGAAAACTCCCCGTTGCAGTTCCCTCGGGTGTCGAGGTGAACATCGATGGCCAGAACGTCGCAGTGAAGGGCCCCAAGGGCAACCTGTCGCTGACGATCTCTGAGCCCATCACCATCGCCAAGAGCGATGACGGGGCACTGAACATCAACCGCCCCAACGACGAGCGTCGCAGCCGTGCGCTGCACGGCCTGTCGCGGACCCTGGTGCAGAACCTCATCGTCGGTGTGACCGAGGGCTACACCATCAAGATGGAGATCTTCGGCGTCGGCTACCGCGTGGCGCTCAAGGGCAAGGACCTCGAGTTCTCGCTCGGCTACAGCCACCCCGTGCACATCGAGGCCCCCGAAGGCATCACCTTTGCCGTCGAGACCCCCACGAAGTTCTCGATTGCGGGCATCGACAAGCAGCAGGTCGGCCAGATCGCGGCCAACGTCCGCCGTTTGCGTAAGTCCGACCCGTACAAGGGCAAGGGCATCCGCTACGAGGGCGAGCAGGTCCGTCGCAAGGTCGGAAAGACGGGTAAGTGATCATGAGCCAGACCGAGAACCAGAAGGCCAAGCGGATCCCACGCGGCAAGGATGCGTCCACCACGCGTCGGCTGTCGAAGACGCGTCGTCATTTCCGCCTCCGCAAGAAGATCGCCGGAACGGCAGAGCGTCCGCGCCTCGTCGTCAACCGCTCGTCGCGTCACATGCATGTGCAGGTCATCGACGACCTCACCGGCACGACCGTTGCCGCAGCGTCGACCATCGAGGCCGACGTGCGTGCACTCGAGGGCGACAAGAAGGTGCGCGGCGCCAAGGTCGGACAGCTGATCGCAGAACGCGCGAAAGCTGCCGGCGTGGAATCCGTGGTCTTCGACCGTGGTGGACACACCTACAGCGGCCGCATCGCGGCCCTCGCGGACGCAGCGCGCGAGAGCGGGCTGAAGTTCTGATGATCATCATTGCGAACGGAAGGAACGTCTGATGCCGGGACGTCAGCGGCGTGACGGCGGAAACGGCCCCGCCGGACAGAATGGCCCCAACACTGGTGGGGACAACCGTGGTGGTCGCGGAGACCGCCGCGATCGCGACTCGCGTGGCGGCAACGCTGCCGAGCGGTCGAACCACATCGAGCGTGTCGTCTCGATCAACCGTGTGTCGAAGGTCGTCAAGGGTGGCCGTCGCTTCAGCTTCACCGCACTGGTGATCGTCGGAGACGGCAACGGTGTGGTCGGTGTCGGCTACGGCAAGGCCAAGGAAGTTCCCGCGGCCATCACCAAGGGTGTGGAGGAAGCTCGTAAGAACTTCTTCCGCGTTCCGATGATCGCCGGCACCATCACCCACCCCATCCAGGGTGAGGCTGCAGCAGGCGTCGTCATGCTCCGTCCGGCTTCGCCCGGTACCGGTGTGATCGCCGGTGGCGCTGTGCGTGCCGTGCTGGAGTGCGCGGGCATCTCCGACATCCTGTCGAAGTCGCTCGGCTCCGACAATGCCATCAACGTGGTGCACGCGACGGTTGCAGCTCTCAAGGGTCTGCAGCGTCCGGAGGAAGTTGCGGCTCGCCGCGGTCTTCCCCTCGAGGACGTCGCTCCCTCCGGTATGCTTCGCGCCCGTGCACTGGCTGCTGGGAGCGTGAAGTAATGGCAGAGCTGAAGATCACCCAGATCAAGAGCACCATCGGTTGCAAGCAGAATCAGCGGGACAGCCTGCGTACCCTCGGCCTGCGGAAGATCCGCCAGTCGGTGGTCCGTGAGGACAACTCGCAGAACCGTGGCTTGATCAACGTGGTGCGTCACCTCGTGACCGTTGAGGAGGTCTGAGAATGACCATCAAGCTGCATCACCTGCGCCCCGCTCCGGGCGCGAAGACGGACAAGACCCGCGTCGGACGCGGTGATGGTTCGAAGGGCAAGACCGCAGGTCGCGGTACGAAGGGCACCAAGGCGCGTAAGAACGTCCCGGCAGCCTTCGAAGGTGGCCAGATGCCCCTGCACATGCGTCTGCCGAAGCTCAAGGGCTTCAAGAACGCATTCCGCACCGAGTACCAGGTCGTCAACGTCAGCGACATCGCCCGGGTCTTCCCGGAGGGTGGCCAGATCGGCGTCGACGAGCTCGTGGCCAACGGCCTGGTTCGCAAGAACCAGCTCGTGAAGGTCCTCGGAGAGGGCGAGATCACGGTTGCCGTTCAGGTTTCCGCGAACAAGTTCTCCGGCTCCGCCAAGGAGAAGATCGCCGCTGCCGGTGGCACTGCAACCGAACTGGTCTGACCGGTTCGATCCTGCATGAATCACGGCTGACGAACGGCCGCGGTGCAGTCGATGACTGCACCGC
>NZ_JBHWXB010000030.1:0-29836 GCF_042729855.1 Rhodococcus sp. NPDC060090
CGACCGACAGGGCGTCACCCGGCCCGCCCGGGACGCCGTCCGGCTCCCTCGTGGTGGCCCGTTCGGAGAACGACCGGATCGATCCCCGGGCAGTCGGCCCGTTCCGGCTCCCGGAGACCGAGCGCACATCGCTCCGGCGCACCGCCGAGGAGGCCGTCCAGTGCCTCGGCCGGTCCGGGATCGCCTCGGACCTGGTCGAGAGCCCCAGCGGGCGCCCCCGGATCCAGGTCGTCGGCAACGACCCCGAACGGGTGCGTCGGCAATCAGCAGCGCAGCGATCAGATATTCAGACCGCGGCCGATGACCTCCTTCATGATCTCGTTCGTACCGCCGTAGATCTTCTGGACCCGAGAATCGAGGTACGCCTTCGCAATCGGGTACTCACGCATGTAGCCGTAGCCGCCGTGCAGCTGGAGACAGCGGTCGATGAGCTCGACCTGCTTGTCCGTGGTCCAGTACTTGGCCATCGCAGCCTCCTGGACGGTGAGGGCACCGGCATTGAGCAGTTCGATGCACTTGTCCACGAACACCCGAGCGAGCAGGGTTTCCGTGGACAGCTCAGCGAGCTCGAATCGGCTGTTCTGGAACTTCCCGATCGGCTTTCCGAACGCCTTGCGATCACGGCAGTACTGGATCGTGTCCTCGAGTACCCGCTCCATCGCGGCGGCCGCGACCACAGCGATCGAGAGCCGCTCCTGAGGCAAGTTCTGCATCAGATAGATGAAGCCGAGACCTTCCTCGCCGAGCAGGTTGGTGGCCGGGACGCGCACATCGGTGAAGTTGAGCTCGGCGGTGTCCTGCGCGTCGAGCCCGATCTTGTCGAGATTGCGGCCGCGCTCGAAGCCCGGCATTCCGCGCTCGACGACGAGCAGGGAGAAGCCCTGCGCGCCCTTCTCGGGGTCGGTACAGGCGACAACGATCACCAGGTCGGCGTTGATTCCGTTGGTGATGAACGTCTTGGATCCGTTGAGGATCCAGTCGTCACCGTCGCGCACCGCGCGGGTCTTGATGCTCTGGAGGTCGCTGCCGGTGCCGGGCTCGGTCATCGCGATGGCAGTGATGATCTCGCCCGAACAGAACCCGGGGAGCCACCGCTTCTTCTGTTCCTCGTTCGAGAGGTTGAGCAGGTACGGCGCCACCACATCGTTGTGCAGCATGAAACCGACGCCGCTGTATCCACCGCGGGTGGTCTCCTCGGTCAGGACCACGTTGTAGCGGAAGTCGTCGACACCTCCACCCCCGAACTCCTCGGGTACCGCCATGCCCAGAAAGCCCTGTGCGCCGGCCTTCTTCCACACTTCGCGGTCGACGATCTTGTCCTTCTCCCACTGCTCATGGAAAGGGGCCACCTCCTGTTCGAGGAACTTCCGGTACGACTCACGGAAAAGGTCGTGTTCGGGCTCGAAAAGGGTGCGTTCCATCTGTGCTCCTGCCAGTGATGACGTGGACACATTCACGGTATGCACACGAATGCACGGTGACGCTGACAGGAGCGAGCAGATTTTGTGACCGGGACAACCGTCATCTCAGCGCCGCAGATCGGCCAATCGACGCAGCAGCGGGTAGGCGACGAGGATTCCCGTCGAGCCCCATGCGATTCCGCCGAGCTCGATCGATCCGATCGACAGCGTCAGATCCCCGATACCTGCGACGAGCGCGGCCGCAACGACGGTGAGGTTCACCGGATCGGTGAAGTCGATCTTCGCGTCCATCCAGATCCGCACGCCCAGGAGCCCGATCAACCCGTAGAGGACGAGCGTGGCCCCACCGAGGACACCGTCGGGCACCGTGAACACGAGTGCTCCGAACTTCGGGGAGAACGCCAGGACCACTGCGGTCAGCGCCGCGACCCAGTACGCAGCCGTCGAGTACACGCGGGTCGCCGCCATCACCCCGATGTTCTCGGCGTACGTGGTGGTACCGGATCCGCCGCCGCAACCCGCGAGTGTGGTGGCGAGCCCGTCGGCGAACAGTGCATCGCCCGCGACGTCGTCGAGGTTGCGGCCCGTCATCGCGGCCACCGCCTTGACGTGGCCTACGTTCTCGGCGACCAGGACGATGACCACGGGCAGAGCCAGTAGCACGACCGACAATTCGAAGGTCGGCGCGCGCAACTCCGGCAGACCGAACCACGCCGCGGCTTTCAGTGCGTCGACCCGATCGGGCGCGAGCCCTCCGGTGACCCACGCGAAGACCCATCCGACGACCACGCCCACGAGAATGCCGAGCCTGCCGAGAAGACCGCGCCCGAGCACCGTGACCACGAGGATCGAGAAGAGGGTCACGGCACCGATCAGCGGTTGCGCCTCGAACGATCCGGCTGCGGTCGGTGCGAGATTGAGTCCGATCAATGCGACCACCGCACCCGTGACGACCGGGGGCATCACGGCGTCGATCACGCGCGAGCCGAGTGCCTTGACGATCAGACCGATGACGGCGAGCACGACGCCGGCCGCGACGATGCCGCCGAGCTGCGCGGCAGGACCGCTCCCGGCAGAAGCCGACAGGGGCGCGATGAACGCGAACGAGGATCCGAGATAACTCGGTACGCGCCCTCGGGTGATGAGCAGGAACAGCACGGTGCCGATGCCCGAGAACAGCAACGTGGTGGTCACCGGGAATCCGGTGATGGTGGGCACGAGCAACGTGGCGCCGAACATGGCGATCACGTGTTGCATCCCGATGCCGACGGTACGCGGCCACGACAGTCGCTCGTCGGGAGCGACGACCGCACCGGCGTTGATCTGCTTCCCGTCGCCGTGCAGTTCCCAACCGAATCCCTTGTTGCGGCTCTGCGGCCGCACGCGTTCACTCACGACGAGAATCGTAGACCGCGGCGGATGCATGCAGCATCGGCGGAGAAGTCGGCGCCGTGCGCTGTCCCTCGTCAGCCGAGGATGCTCGTTGCCGCAGCACGCGCCGCCACGGGATCATCGACGGCCAGGACTGCATGCGCGGCCTCCCGGCACTGCTGCACGGTGACCGACGACAGTCGCGCACCGACGGCGGCGACGGCCGATGCTGCACAGGACAGTGATGTCACACCCATTCCTGCGAGCACGCACGCGAGCAGTGGATCGGCCGCGGCTTCTCCGCACACTCCCACCGGCTTTCCCGCGGCCGCGCCCGCTTCCGATGTACGTGCGACCAGGGCCAGGACTGCCGGCTGCCAGGCATCGGTCAACGCTGCCAATTGCGGTGACATTCGGTCTGCCGCCATTGTGTACTGCGCGAGGTCGTTCGTTCCGATCGACAGGAAGTCGACGTGAGCGAGCATCCTGTCTGCGAGCAGGGCCGCGGAGGGCACTTCGATCATCACTCCGGGCACCAGGTTTCTGGCTCGGACCTGCTCGGCGAACGCCGCTGCCTCCGCCACCGTGGCAATCATCGGTGCCATCACCCACGGTGTCGCACCGGTGCGCGCCGCGGCCGCGGCGACGGCATCGAGTTGCCTTTCGAGAATTCCGGGTGCAGCTGCAGCAATGCGGATACCGCGCATACCCAGGGCGGGGTTGTGTTCGTCCGGATGGTCGGCGAACCGCAGCGGTTTGTCGGAACCCGCATCGAGGGTCCGGAGCACCACCTTCCGGCCCTGATAGGCGTCGAAGACCTCGGCGTAGATGGCGGTCTGCTCGTCGACCGTCGGTTCTGCGTCGCGATCGAGGAAGCACAATTCGGTGCGGAACAGGCCGATACCTTCGGCCTGGGTCGAGCGGGCGGTGCGGGCACCCGCACCGTCCTGAATGTTCGCGAGGATCGCGATCGGTTGCCCGTCGGATGTTGCTCCGGGGCCGGTCCACGCGCCCATGCGGGCACGTTCGGCGTGATCCCGCGCCACGGCCGCGTCGGCTTCGTCGCGGTCGGGTGCGACGACGATACGTCCGGTTGCGCCGTCGACCAGCACGGCGGTTCCGGGATCGATCCCGTCGAGGCCCGCTGCGGCGACGATGCATGGGATGCCCAGTTGGCGCGCGATGATGGCGGTATGGCTGGTCGGTCCGCCGAGCATCGTGACAATTCCGACGATGCGCGTGGGATCGAGAGCGGCTGTGTCTGCGGGTGCGAGGTCATCGGCCAGGAGAACCGAGGGGACGTCGGGTAGTTCGATACCCGGTTCGGGGTCGCCGTTCAGTTCTGCCAGAACACGGTCGCGGATATCGAGCAGATCGGTGACCCGCTCCGCCTGCAGTCCACCGATCTTCTGGAAGAGCGTGACGAACTGTCCCGTTGCGCCGGCGGCGGCGGCCGGTGCTTCGGATCCGGACCGGATCAGTGCGTCGGCGGCCGCGCGCCACGCGCGGTCCTCTGCGAGTACCGCGTTGGCCTGCAGCACTTCCGCGGCAGCCCCCGATGCATGCATGGCTCGTGCCCTCAATCGGTCCGCCACCACTGCAGCAGCGGTCTCGAACCGAGCGCACTCCGCTTCGCGCGCGGTATCCGGAACGATCTGTGTCGACGGAGCGATCTGCGGACGCGGCGCCGGACGGATGACCGGCCCATACCCGACCCCGGGCACCACCGGCGTTCCCTGCAGAACTGGAGCCTCGTTCATCATTCCTTCTCCTCACCACCGGGCAACTGTGATCCAGATTACTCGTAGGTATTGACATGTCAACACATACGGGCGTAAAACAACATTATCCAACATTCATTCCAAGGGGCTCGGGTGTACGCAGAAGAACGCCAGCAGGCGATTGCGGATCTGGTCGCACGTCACGGACGCGTGTCCGTGACCGACGTCGCCGAACGCTACGACGTCACGGCGGAGACCGTGCGGCGCGACCTCGCGCTACTCGAACGGCTCGGACACGTCCGGCGCGTCCACGGCGGAGCTGTTCCCGCCACGGCGCTCACGATGTCCGAGCCCGGCCTCGCCGAACGAGAGAACACCCGCGCGGGTCACAAAGACCGGATCGCAGCGGCAGCAGCGAACTTCCTACCCGGCGCGGGAGGCAGCATCATCCTCGATGCGGGCACCACCACGAGCAGAATCGCCGCCATCCTGCCGAGCGAGACCGACGTCACCGTCGCTACCAATTCGGTTCCTATCGCAGCGCGCCTGGCAGGTATCGGGTCGATACACCTGCACCTGATCGGCGGCCGTGTCCGCGGCACAACCCAGGCCGCTGTCGGGCCCGAGGCCCTCCGCTTCCTGGACATCCTCAATGTGGATGTGGCGTTCATCGGCACCAACGCCCTCACGATCGAGCACGGTCTGTCCACCCCGGATGCAGACGAAGCGGCCGTCAAGCGCGCGATGGTGCAGCGCGCCGATCGGGTGGTGGTGGTCGCGGATTCGTCGAAGATCGGACGGCGGCACCTGCTGAGCTTCGCGCCGCTCGAGGCCGTCGATGTCCTGGTCACCGACACCGATCTGGCCGACGCCGACCGAGAGCGCCTGACGGAACACGGTATCGAGGTGGTGACAGCATGATCGTCACCCTGACAGCCAATCCCAGCCTGGACCGCACTGTCGATCTGGACGGACCACTCGTGCGCGGCGCCGTGCACCGCGCGGGCGCGGCATCCGTCGATCCCGGCGGCAAGGGCATCAATGTCGCGCGGGTCCTGCATCGGACGGGTCACGACGTTCTGGCCGTGCTGCCCGGCAACCCCCGGGACCCACTGCTCGCAGCCCTGGACGAACGCGGAATCCGGTATCACGCCGTACCTACGTCCGGGCACGCTCGCACCAATATCACCATCGCCGAATCCGACGGCACCACGACGAAACTCAACGAGCCCGGCGCCCCGTGTTCTGCTGCCACCCGAACGGAACTTCTCTCCGCAGTGGTCGCCAACGCCGTGGCCGAAGGATGGGTGGTGCTGTCCGGCTCGATTCCCCCCGGTGTTCCCGATGCGTTCTATGCCGATGTTGTGCGCGCACTCCGGCCCACCGGCTGTCGCGTGGCAGTCGACACGTCGGATTCTCCGTTGCTGGCGCTGGCAGCTGCCTTCCCGGATGCCGCACCCGACCTCATCAAACCGAACTCCGACGAGCTCGCGCAGCTCACAGGATCGGACGCGAAGACACTCGAGCACGATGCGGCGCTCGGCAACGTCGGGCCCGTCGCGAAGGCGGGACGGATGCTCCTCGCACAGGGCGTAGGAGCAGTGCTGGCCACACTCGGGCGTGCCGGCGCCGTGTTGATCACGCCCGACGGAGCGTGGCGGGCCACTCCCCCACCGGTCGTCACACGAAGCACCGTCGGCGCGGGGGATTCGTCACTCGCCGGCTATCTCATCGCCGAGCGCGAAGGCGCCGCTCCGGCCGACCGACTTCGCTACGCCGTTGCCTACGGCAGCGCCGCAGTCGCCCTACCCGGTACCCGCATTCCCGGACCCGATTCCGTCGAGCCCTCCGCGGTGTCGATCGAACCGATACCGGACGACCCGCTCCCATCGCACACCGCCCACTCCCCCCTCCCTAAGGACATGTGATGCCAGACATCGCTTCCGGCCCCGGCCCAGTTCCGGCGGTCATCACCGCGGAGCTCATCACGCTCGACTCCGACCTCGGTGTCGACAAGGACTCGGTGATCGCGGCGCTCGCGGGCAGACTGGCGAACGCAGGTCGCGCTACGGACAGCGACGCCCTCACCACCGCGGTGCTCGAGCGCGAGGCCAAGTCGGCGACCGGGTTGCCCGGAGGGATCGCGATCCCCCACTGCCGCCACTCCGCGATCACCACCGCCTCGCTCGGATTCGCCCGGCTGTCACCGAAAGTCGACTTCGGCGCCCCCGACGGCCCTGCCGACCTGGTGTTCCTCATCGCAGCCCCCGAGGCCGCCGGCCAAGACCACATGAGGCTACTCACCGCCCTGGCTCGCGCCCTCGTCCGACCCGAATTCGTGGCGTCGCTTCGCGACGCGCCCGACACCGACGCGGTCGTCGCTCTCGTCGAGGGGGTTCTCCCTGCTCCCGCCGACGCTGCTGCTGCTCCCATGGAGAACACTCCTCCCGCCGAGACCGCACCGGCCACCACCGCACAACCCCTCGCTGCGGATGCGGAACCCGACACGACCGCACCGTCCGAACACACGGTGGTCGCCGTCACCGCGTGCCCGACCGGAATCGCCCACACGTACATGGCAGCCGATGCGCTCACCGCCGCCGCCGATCGCGCCGGCGTCACCCTGCGGGTCGAGACACAGGGTTCCAGTGGAAGCACACCGATTCCGCCGTCCGTCATCGCAGCCGCCGATGCCGTGATCTTCGCAACCGACGTCGGGGTCAAGGGCAAGGCGCGGTTTGCAGGCAAACCGGTGATCGCCTCGGGTGTCAAGCGGGCGATCAACGAACCCGATGCGATGGTGGCCGAAGCCGTGCGTGCGGCAACCGATCCGGCGGCCTCGCGCGTCGAAGCAGGTACAGCGCACACCACCGCAGACACCGATGCCGTGGAGCTCGGATGGGGCACACGGCTGCGGCAGATCCTGCTCACCGGCGTCAGCTACATGATTCCGTTCGTCGCGGCCGGCGGTCTGCTCATCGCTCTCGGATTCCTGCTCGGCGGCTACGACATCTCCGAATCCGCCGCCACGATCGTGGTGGACAATTCGTTGACGAACCTGCCCGGCGGCGGGCTGGCAACGTACCTCGGCGCCGTGCTCTATCAGATCGGTTCGCTCGCTTTCTCGTTCCTCGTACCCGCACTTGCCGGGTACATCGCCTACGCCATTGCCGACCGACCCGGACTCGCCCCCGGATTCACAGCGGGCGCGGTCGCGGTGTTCGTCGGGGCCGGGTTCATCGGCGGTCTGGTCGGCGGCATCATCGCAGGCTTCGCGGCACTGTGGGTCGGTCGCATCCCCTTGCCCACCTGGGCGCGTGGCCTGATGCCTGTGGTGATCATTCCTCTTCTCGCGAGTCTGATCGTCGGTGCCGCGATGTTCCTCGTGCTCGGTCGACCGCTCGCCGCGATCACCACCGGACTGACGGATTGGCTCAACGGCCTGTCCGGCGGTTCCGCCGTCGCACTCGGCGTCATTCTCGGCCTCATGATGTGCTTCGACCTAGGAGGGCCGGTCAACAAGGCCGCATACGCATTCGCCGTGGCAGGCCTCGATGTGAGCAACCACGCCTCATTGCAGATCATGGCCGCTGTGATGGCGGCCGGAATGGTGCCGCCGCTTGCGATGGCACTGTCGTCACTCGTGCGTCCACGTCTCTACAGCACCGCAGAACGCGAGAACGGCAAGGCAGCATGGCTGCTCGGTGCGTCGTTCATCTCCGAGGGCGCGATTCCCTTCGCGGCGGCGGACCCGTTCCGGGTGATCCCGTCGATGATGGTCGGCGGCGCTGTCACCGGAGGAATCATCATGGCCACCGACGTGACGTTGAGCGCACCGCACGGCGGCGTCTTCGTGATCTTTGCGATGGACCGCGTGGTGTGGTTCTTCATCGCGCTCGCCGTGGGAACCGTGCTCGCTGCGCTCTGCGTCACCCTTGCCAAGGCGTTCACCCGTCCCGATTCCAGCCCCACGACAACGGCGACCGAAACACAACCGACCATCGCCCGATCCTGATTCACCCACCAACAGAAGGAGTTCTGATGCCCGTCAACACCGTCGAGGTCGGGTCGTCCATCGGCCTGCACGCGCGTCCCGCCGGGATCATCGCCGAAGCTGTCGTCGCCGCAGGAGTGCCGGTGACGCTGTCGGTCGACGGAGGCGAACCCGTCGATGCGGGTTCTGCCTTGATGATCATGACGCTCGGAGCCTCACAGGGAGTCGCAGTCACCGTCAGTTGCGACGACGAAAATGTTCTCTCGCAGGTCAGTGACCTCATCGCGGCCGATCTCGACGCCTGAGTCGGCGCGACGGCGGTGGTCCGTGTGGAGCGTCTCAGGTACGCCGGATGCGCCACCACAGAGCCACCGCCGCAGCCGCCACCACGACCGTTCCTACCGCGAGCGCGACCGGTCCGGCCTCGAACGATCCCGGGGTCGGCTCTGCGTCCGCCCCGGACTCCGCCGCGAAGTGGTCGGTCACTTCCTTCCACATCCGGATCGGGGGGCGCTCGCCGGTGACCGTGCCACCCTGGACGGTCGCCTCGGAACCGGTCAGCAGGTCGCCGGATTCGGTGAATGCCACCGCCTCCCCCTGCGGTTCGTCCGGAACCGGCACGCGGAGCACGGGACCCCTACCCAACGCACTCGCGATATCTGCATCGGGTGCATGGAACAGAAAGACGTCGGTGTAGGTGCGCACCGCCGCGACCGTCCCGTCGACACTGACCGCACCGCCGGTGATCAACGTCGACGATGCCCCGGGGAGCGGGCCTCCGGGGGTATCGGTAGGTCCTAGGGAAAGGGAACCGACCTTCTCCAGCGGTACCGGGCCCGGTGTCTCCAATTGCTCGACCGTGCGACCGCGCGCCGGCCGGTAGATGCCACTCGCACCGAACAGCGACTTGGTGATGATCAACGGTTCACCGCTCGCAGACACCAGTACGGCCTCCGCATCGCGCGGGCCGTCCGGGTAGCTCAGGCGATACAGGTCGCCCGCTCCGCTGTCCGGATCGAGTGAGATCAGCGCGACTGTCTGTCGGGCCGAGGTGTTGTCGCCGATGTCCGCGAGCCACAGCCTGCCGTCGGGACCGGCCGCGAGATCCTCGATGTCGTAGGGGTCCACGGGTACCGGGAGCCGTTGAACGACTCCGCACTTTGCGTCCAGTTCGACCACCGACTCGTCGACACCCGCGTCGGGTGTCGCGAACAACCGCCCGCCCACCTGGGCGAGACCCGACAGTTCGTCGAGGGCCGGATCGTCCGGTGTGCACAGGGCTTCCGACGGAAAGTCCGCGACCGGGACTTCTGCGGTATCCGCCGCGGCGTGCTGCGCACTCGGTACGGCGACCGCGAGCGCGACGGCACCGACGGCACCGACGGCGCGCAGCGAACGCATCAGGCGGCGTACTCGTCCAACGCGGAGGCGAGTGCCCGCGGAACCTTGGCGTGCACACGCGTGCCGTCCGCCTCGTGCGCGGACTGGAGGATCTGCCCGTCCGAATGGATCCGAGAAAGCAGATCTCCTCGGGTGTACGGCACGAGGACCTTGATCTCCACGTCCGGGTCCTCGAGCAGTCGCCCGAGCCGTTCGTGGAGCTCCTCGATGCCCTCACCGGTGTGCGCCGACACGAACACCGAGTCGGTCAGGAGTCCTCGCAGCTGGGTCAGAGTGACCGGGTCGGCCGCATCGATCTTGTTGACGACCATCAATTCGGGTGGCGGGGGGCCGTCGGACTCGCGCAGAACATCGGTCAGGACCTCGCGGACCGCCTTGATCTGCTCGGTCGGCAGTGGATCGGATCCGTCGACCACGTGCAACAGCACGTCGGCGTCGGCCACCTCTTCGAGCGTGGACCGGAATGCCTCCACCAGCTGAGTGGGCAGGTGACGCACGAATCCGACCGTGTCGGTCAGGACGAATTCCCGGCCGTCGGGCAATGTCGCGCGCCGTGTCGTGGGATCCAGCGTGGCGAACAGTGCGTTCTCCACCAGGACACCCGAACCGGTGAGCAGATTGAGCAGGCTCGACTTGCCTGCGTTGGTGTAGCCGACGATCGCGACGGACGGGATCCTGTTGCGCAGGCGGCGGGTCCGCTTCGTGTCGCGGGCGGCCTTCATCCCCTTGATCTCGCGGCGCAGCTTCGCCATTCGTTCCCGGATACGGCGCCGGTCGGTTTCGATCTTGGTTTCACCGGGACCGCGGAGACCCACGCCACCGTTGCTCCCGGCACGACCGCCCGCCTGACGCGACATCGACTCGCCCCAGCCTCGCAGTCGCGGCAGCATGTACTCCATCTGCGCGAGCGAGACCTGGGCCTTGCCCTCACGTGATGTCGCGTGCTGGGCGAAGATGTCGAGGATGAGCGCCGTCCGGTCGATGACCTTGACCTTGACGACCTTCTCCAGGGCGGTGAGCTGTGCGGGAGTGAGTTCACCGTCGCAGATCACCGTGTCGGCGCCGGTGGCGAGCACGACCTCGCGCAGCTCCTCTGCCTTGCCCGAACCGATGTAGGTGGCGGCGTCCGGCTTGTCGCGACGCTGCACCATCCCTTCGAGCACGTCGGAGCCTGCGGTTTCGGCGAGTGCGGCGAGTTCGGCGAGGCTCGCGTCGGCCTGGGCGGCACTGCCTCCCGTCCATACACCGACCAGCACGACCCGTTCGAGCCGGAGCTGCCGGTATTCGACCTCGGTGATGTCTTCGAGTTCAGTGGACAGACCCGCCACGCGCCGTAGCGCGCTGCGGTCTTCGAGCTGCATCTCGCCCACCGATGGATCGTCGTGAGCCCAGCCTTCGGGACCGTCGTACCCGGTGCGATCGGTGTCGTCTGTCGTGTTGCGAGTGCGCGATGTGTTCGTCATACAACTTCTATCGTCCCACGAAGCCCGATTCGGTGCATTCGAGTTTTTTCGGACGTCCCCATATGGTGCGTGCTCATGCAAGCGCCGACCACCAGTCGTCGCTGATCGTGCCCTGTGCGACCAGCACCGACGGCCCCCGCAACCAGGCGTGCTCGTCCTCGATCCGTACCTCGACGGTGCCCCCGGGAATCCGTACTCGCACCACACCTCCGGAGGCGCCGTCGTGCCTCAGGGCTGCTGCCGCAGCCGCGACCGTGCCGGTGCCGCACGAGCGGGTCTCGCCGACCCCTCGCTCGTGGACACGCATGTCGACCGCACCCGACTCGATCGGGGTCAGGAACTCGATGTTGACGCCCTGAGGGAAGAACCCGGGATCGTATCCGGGCGAGGTGAGGTCGAGGGCGGCGAGGCTCGCGCGGGTCAGATGCGGATCGACGCAGGCCAGATGCGGGTTGCCGACGTCGATACCGATTCCGGGATAGACGCGGCCGTCCAGGGTGGCGGACGACTCGCCGAGTTGCTCCACGAGGCCCATCTCGACGGTGACCTCGCCCGCGACCGGGCCGGTCGCGTGGACCTGAACGGGCTTGCCCCCGGCCCTCGACCCGACGACGAAGTTTTTCCGGTTCTCGAGTCCCCGGGCGGTGAGATAGTGCGCGAACACCCGTACCCCGTTGCCGCACATTTCGGCGATCGATCCGTCGGCGTTGCGGTAATCCATGAACCAGTCGTCGGCGCTCGCACCCTCCGGAGCCGCGTCGAGCAGACCGGATTCCACCAGCGCTCCGGTACGGGCGACACGCAGCACACCGTCGGCTCCGAGTCCGCGACGTCGATCGCACAGTGCTGTGATCCGGTCGGGCGTGAGAGTCAGCCGGGCATCGGGATCGGGGAGGATGACGAAATCGTTCTCGGTGCCGTGACCTTTGCTGAACTCCATGCCGTCAACCTTAGCGAGGGCGCCGCTCTCCGTCGGTGCAGGACTCGACGACCCGCAGCCCGTCGGCGGTCAAGTTCGGTTCGGCTCCGTCGAGCCAATGAATCCGGTGGTCGCGGCGGAACCACGACCGCTGCCGACGGACATACCGCCTGGTTCCGATGAACGTCCGTTCGCGGGCGTGGTCGAGGTCGTACTCGCCCTCCAGATACGCGAGGACCTGTGCGTATCCGATCGCGCGGGGCGCCGTGACGCCCTCGCGCAGTCCGCGGTCGACCAGTGCGTGCACCTCGTCGACGAGTCCGAGTTCGAACATGAGATCGGTGCGCTTCGCGATGCGCTCGTCGAGGACCGTCGTGTCGCGGTCGACGCCGAGGATGACCGTGCCCCATCGTGGGTCGCCGACGGTCGGTTGCGACGCCGCGAAGGGAAGACCGGTCAGTTCGACGACTTCCAGCGCGCGGACGATACGTCGCCCGTCTGTCGGCAGGATCGTCTCGGCCGCCGCGGGGTCGGCCCTGCGTAGCGCTTCGTGCACAGCGGCCACTCCCCCGTCGGCGAGAACGGCTTCCCATTTCGCGCGGACCTCGGGGTCGGTCGCGGGGAACTGCCACTCGTCGAGCAGGGACTGCACGTACATCATCGACCCACCGACGACGATCGGCACTCGGCCACTCGCGAGGATGCGTTCGACGTCGGCGGCGGCAGCCTCCTGGTAGCGCGCGACCGTCGCGGTCTCCGTTACATCGAGGACGTCCAACTGGTGATGCGCGATGCCGCGCCGCTCGTCGATCGGCAGTTTCGCGGTGCCGATGTTCATGCCGCGGTACTGCTGCATCGCGTCGATGTTGACGATCTCGCCGTCGAGTGCTTCCGCGAGGTCCAAACCGAGATCCGACTTTCCGGTGGCGGTCGGGCCCACCACAGCGATCGGGCGGGGGTGTCCCGGAGTGCTCACGGGCGCCAGATCCCCACGTGATATCCCACACCGTACGGTGCAGCGCTGTACTCGATCGTCGCTTCGGACGGGGGCTCGGTGAACGCCCCGGCGAGGACCTGCCACGCGGCACGACCCCCGAGCGCGATCTCTTCGCACACTCTGCCGTCGAGAGCGGCCAGACCGTGCGGATCTCCTGCGGCGAGAGCTGCACCCAGACTCTCTTCGACCGCGGCGGACCTCTCGTCGAATGCGCCGGGTGCCTTCGCTGTCAGTGTTGCGGCGCCGTCGGCGACGACGAGCAACCCGCGTCGTGTCGCGTCGGCGTCGAGGCGTGCTCGTAACGTCTTTCCCAGTTGTGCGCACTCGGCCGGATCCGTGTCGTGAGCGAGGACATGCACGTCGGCACGGGCTCCGGTTGCTGTGCGCTCGCGAAGCCATCCGGCGATGAGCGCGGTGAGCGGCATGCCGGCGTCGGGTATGCCGGTGGTAGCACCGCTTGCCGGTGCGAGGGCAACACGGACATCGGCACCGAATCCGCGGAACGTGCCGACGGCATCGGACGGGACGTCCGCCGCTCCCGCTTCCGCGCCCACCACGATCCATTCGTCGGCGTCACCGATCCGGCGCGCCGCGTCGAGTACAGCGTGTCGTAGGTCGTCGGTCTCGGAAGCAGCGAGCCCAACCAATTCGGGCACGAGAAGAGGCGGGGAAGGCACGAACACCGCAGCGATCAACACATCGGCCACGGTAGTCGACCGGACCCGGAGCCCCGCAGCCGCGCGACCTGTTTCAATAGGGGCGGACGTGATCACGGATGCCCGTGACCGGACCTGCGGTAAGCGATGCGATCAGGCAGCCGTGCCGCGCGGCAGAGATGAGGTAGCGATGACCGACCCGAACGCACAGGACCCGACACCCCAGCAGGTGTCCGGCACACCGCCGCGTCCGGCTCCCCCGAAGCCCGGCGCCCCACGTCCGGGAGCGCCGAAACCCGCACCGGCCGAGCATGCGTCCGACGCGGAGCATTCCGATTCGGAGCACGCCCAACCCAAACCGCATCCGGTCCCGGGTCAGACGCATCCGCACGCTCCTGCAGTTCCGGCGAGCGATCCGAGCAAGTTCGGACGAGTCGACGACGACGGCACCGCATGGGTTCTGACCGCCGACGGCGAGCGGTGCATCGGTTCGTGGCAGGCAGGCAACGCCGCCGAGGGCCTCGAGCACTTCGGTCGGCGCTACGACGACCTCGCTACCGAGGTCGCGCTGTTGGAGACGCGTCTTGCGTCGGGCTCCGGTGATGCCAAGAAGACCCGTGTGGCGGCCGAGGCGCTCATCGAGTCGTTGCCGACTGTCGCGGTGATCGGTGACCTGGACGCTCTCGCGACACGATTGGCAGGGGTGATCGAGGAGTCCGAGAAGGCCGCGGTCGCCCAGAAACAGGAGAAGGAACAGCACCGCGCGGAGGCCACCGCCCGCAAGGAAGCGCTCGCGGCCGAAGCCGAGGAGATCGGCGCCGACTCGACGCATTGGAAGGCCGCGGGCGACCGCCTGCGCGAGATCCTCGATGAGTGGAAGTCGATCCGCGGTGTCGACCGCAAGACCGACGACGTGCTGTGGCGCCGGTATTCGAAGGCGCGAGAGGCCTTCAACCGTCGCCGTGGAGCTCACTTCGCCGAGCTCGATCGTGAACGGGCCTCGGCGAAGACCAAGAAGGAAGAACTCGTCGTGCGCGCCGAGGCACTGCAGGATTCGACCGACTGGGGTGCAACCGCCGCAGCCTTCCGGGATCTGCTTGCCGAGTGGAAGGCGTCGGGACGTGCCCCGCGCGAAGCCGACGACCAGCTGTGGAAGCGGTTCAAGGGCGCGCAGGACGTCTTCTTCGCCGCGCGCAATGCCGCGTCCGCCGAACGCGACGCCGAGTTCGAGGACAATGCCCGCGCGAAGGAGGCTCTGCTCGAGTCGGCGGCGACCATCGATCCGGCGGCGGGCCTGGAGGCGGCTCGTACCCGACTGCGCGAACTGCAGGAGCGGTGGGAGGCGATCGGCAAGGTTCCGCGCGACCGGATGCAGGATCTCGAGGGCCGCTTGCGCGCGATCGAGAAGCGCGTCCGCGAAGCGTCCGACACCGAGTGGCGGCGTACCGATCCGGAAGCGCTGGCCCGTGCCGCGCAGTTCCGCGAACGAGTCCAGCAGTTCGAGGAGCAGGCGGAGAAGGCCCGGGCGAAGGGCCGCACCAAGGATGCCGATGCGGCGCTCGCGCAGGCCGCACAGTGGCGGGAGTGGGCGGAAGCCGCGGAAGGCGCCGTCGGCGAACGCTGACCACGTCCTCACACCAGAGCGAGCCCCGTTCGTGCCGGCAGGACGCCGGGCGAACGGGGCTCGTCTCGTCTGTGAGCGGCCTACTTCAAATGTCCGCCGAACATTCCCCGACGGTCGTCCTCTTCGGCGACACGCCGCAGCTCGGCCTCGGCCTCGAGCTGCGCGGAGGTGCGGGACCAGGCCACCTTGACCCAGTGGAAGGTCAGGACCATCACGGCGAGCCAGCCGATGAACACGCCGATTCCGGGTCCGGACGCGCCGGAATCGACCGGGAGTGTCTGACGAGACCACACCGTGAGCAACCCGAAGATGATCGACACCGCGGATCCGGCTGCCGCGGCCCATGCGAGGAACCATTTGCGGGTCACGAGCGCGAGGATCGAGGCGACCGCTCCGAAGACGAGAGTGAGCCACAGGAAGATGCGGGACGGAAGCGCGATCGACTCTGCCGCCGCGTCGGAGGCGAACGAGAGCACCTCCCACCCGTTGGCGGCGCCGGCGTGCGGGAGGCTGAACGAACCGAGCAGTACGAGCACCGCAACCGCGACGAACATCGCTCGGGCGCCGGGATCGATCTCATTTGCGATCCTGCGTTCGGCCGCTTCCAGATCGGCGCGGGCCTCCCTGAGCCCGTGGTCGCTCATCCGGCCACTGTTGTCACCCGTGGTCATGCGTTGCATCCCATCTGTGTCGGTAAGGGTTCGGGGGCACCGATACTCGGCAGGCCGAGTCCCACGCCGATCGGTTTCGTCTTGGGCAGGCGCCCCTGTTCGAAGTGGTCGCCCGCGCGTGTGCGGCGGTGGGTGAGGATCGGGGTGTCGGCGACGAGGTGGTGCGGTGCTGCGGCGCTGACGACGATCGTGACGATATCGCCGGGCCGGACTGCGGTGTCGATGTTCCCTTCGGGCCGGAAGTGCACGAGTCGCCCGTCGCGTGCGCGACCGCTCATCCGGGCGGTTGCCGCATTCTTGCGCCCTTCACCCGCCGCGACGAGGAGTTCGACCTCGGTGCCGACGAGTGTGCGGTTCTCTTCGAGGGTGATGCGCTCCTGCAGCGCAATCAACCGCTCGTACCGCTCCTGGACGACTGCCTTCGGGAGCTGTTCTTCCATGTCTGCGGCGGGTGTGCCGGGGCGCTTGGAGTACTGGAACGTGAAGGCACTGGTGAACCGCGCCTTTTCGACGACGTCGAGGGTGTCCTGGAAGTCCTCTTCGGTTTCACCGGGGAATCCGACGATGATGTCGGTGGTGATGGCCGCGTGCGGCATGACCGCACGGACCCGCTCGATGATGCCGAGGAACTTGTCCTTGCGGTACGACCGACGCATTGCGCGCAAGATCCTGTCGCTGCCGGACTGCAGCGGCATGTGGAGCTGGGGGCAGACGTTCGGCGTCGACGCCATTGCTTCGATGACATCGTCGGTGAACTCGGCGGGGTGCGGCGAGGTGAACCGCACACGTTCGAGACCGTCGATGTCGCCGCACGCACGGAGCAACGACGCGAACGCGCCGCGGTCGCGGGGTTGCTCGGGGTCGGCGAAGGAACGCCCGTACGAGTTGACGTTCTGTCCGAGCAGAGTTACTTCGAGAACGCCCTCGTCGACGAGGGCCTGCACCTCGGCGAGAATGTCGCCGGGCCGGCGATCGACCTCTTTGCCGCGCAGTGCGGGGACGATGCAGAAGGTGCACGTGTTGTTGCATCCGACCGAGATCGACACCCATCCTGCGTAGGGCGATTCGCGCTTCGCCGGGAGCGTCGAGGGGAACGCTTCGAGTGAGTCGAGGATCTCGACTTCGGCCTTCCGATTGTGGCGTGCGCGGTCGAGGAGCGCCGGGAGGTTTCCGATGTTGTGGGTGCCGAACACCACATCGACCCACGGTGCCTTCTTCACGACGGTGGCGCGGTCCTTCTGCGCAAGACAACCCCCGACCGCGATCTGCATGTTCGGGTTCTCGTCCTTGACCGGCCGGAGATGACTCAGGTTGCCGTACAGCTTGTTGTCGGCGTTTTCACGAACCGCGCAGGTGTTGAAGACCACCAGGTCGGGCGACGCGCCGAGCTCGGCGCGGATGAATCCGGCGTCTTCCAACAGGCCGGACAAACGCTCCGAATCGTGCACGTTCATCTGGCAGCCGTAGGTGCGGACCTCGTAGGTCCGGGCACCTGTGTTCGGGGCAACATCGTCGATCAATGACACGTCTCAGGGTAGCTCACGAGAATAACCGACCGTACCGGCGGTGACCGGGTGCGCCGCGCCACTTCGGTGCTCGGACAGAGACGTTCTGGTCTCGCGACCGCGACGCTGTAAAAGTTGTATGTCGATGGGACGAAATGTGGAGGTTCCGGACAGTGACCGCCTAGGGTCTTGATCATGACACCAGCGGACGTGGGTTCGGCTCAGCCTTCGGGGGAATCGGGGCCTTCGGGGAAATCAGGCGGCACGACCCCGATGATCACGATGACGAACGTGAACAAACACTTCGGTGCTCTGCACGTCCTCCAGGACATCGACATCACGGTTCCGTCCGGCCAGGTGGTCATCGTGGTGGGTCCGTCGGGATCAGGGAAGTCCACGCTGTGCCGGACGATCAATCGGCTCGAACCGATCGACTCCGGCGAGATCCGGGTCGACGGTAAGGCCCTCCCGGCCGAAGGCAAGGCTTTGGCAGCGCTGCGGGCCGATGTCGGCATGGTGTTCCAGTCGTTCAATCTTTTCGCGCACAAGACCATCCTCGAGAACGTGATGCTGGGGCCGCTCAAGGTCCGCAAGCAGAAGAAGGACGTGGCACAGGAGAACGCCCTGCGGTTGCTCGACCGCGTCGGCATAGCGAACCAGGCCGAGAAGTACCCCGCACAGCTTTCCGGCGGCCAGCAGCAACGTGTCGCGATCGCCCGCGCACTCGCTATGGATCCGAAGGTGATGCTGTTCGACGAGCCGACCTCCGCACTCGACCCCGAGATGGTCCAGGAGGTGCTCGATGTGATGACTTCGCTCGCGAAGGAAGGCATGACGATGGTCGTCGTCACTCACGAGATGGGCTTCGCCCGCAAAGCCGGCGACCGGGTGTTGTTCATGGCCGACGGCCGGATCGTCGAGGACACCGACCCCACCACGTTCTTCACCGCTCCGACCTCCGATCGGGCCAAGGATTTCCTGGGCAAGATTCTCAGTCACTGAGCAGTCAAGATCCTCGAGCCACCAGTTCTACGACAGCCCCGATCGAACACCACAACCGGAGGTACTCGATGAAAATGTCCCGCTCGATCCGCTTCGGCATCGGCGCGATCGCCGTTGCCCTCGCCGCCACGGCGTGTGGTGGCGACGAAACCCGCAGTGTCACATCCTCCGCGGAGAACGGCACCCTCGTGGTCGGCATCAAGTTCGACCAGCCCGGTCTCGGTCTGCGCAACCCTGACGGCACGTTCAGCGGATTCGATGTCGAGGTCGCCAAGTATGTGGCCGGGCAACTCGGAGTATCCGAGGAGAACATCGAGTTCAAGGAGTCGCCGTCGGCTCAGCGCGAAACACTGATCCAGAACGGCGAGGTCGACTACATCGTCGCGACCTACTCCATCACCGATTCCCGCAAGGAGAAGGTCGATTTCGCAGGTCCGTATTTCGTCGCGGGCCAGTCGCTGCTGGTGCGCGCCGACGAAGCCGAGATCACCGGTCCGGAATCGCTCAACGGCGGCAAGCGCCTGTGCTCGGTGACAGGCTCGACGCCGGCCCAGAACGTGAAGGACACCTACGCACAGGATGTGCAGCTGCAGGAGTTCGACACCTACTCCGCCTGCGTCGAAGCGCTGCGCAACCGGGCGGTCGATGCGGTGACCACCGACGACATCATCCTCGCGGGCTACGCAGCGCAGAGCCCCGGCGACTTCAAGGTGGTCGGTGAGCCGTTCACCGAGGAGCTGTACGGCATCGGCTTGGCCAAGGGCGACGACGCGTCGCGGACCGCCATCAACGATGCGATCGAGGAAATGATCTCGAGCGGAGCCTGGGCGGAGGCCTTCGAGGAAACCGTCGGCGCATCGGGTTACCCGCTGCCGGAGCCGCCGACCGTCGATCGGTACTGATCCGGCGCCGCATCCCGAGGTGCGTTCGGCCGGTTCGTGACGAGATCACGGACCGGCCGGGCCCGCCGCCATCGTCTCCCGTCCCCTCGTCCCCGGAGTTGACCTGTGGATCTGCTGAGTAAGTACGGCAGTCAGCTGCTCGAAGCATTCTGGACGACAATCCAGCTGACGGTATTGTCCGCGATCGGTTCGCTGATCCTCGGAACGATCCTTGCCGCCATGCGTGTGTCGCCGATTCCCGTCGCCCGGGCCGTCGGCACGGCGTACGTCACGATCTTCCGGAATACTCCACTGACACTGATCATCATCTTCTGCCTGTTCGGCCTGTCGCAGACGCTCCAGATCCATCTCGCACCGCAGTCGTCACCGACATTCCTGGTTGACAACAACTTCCGGCTCGCAGTCCTCGGGTTGACCGTGTACACCGCGGCGTTCGTATGCGAATCACTGCGCTCCGGCATCAATACCGTCAACCTCGGGCAGTCCGAGGCCGGCCGGTCGCTCGGGCTGACGTTCAGTCAGAATCTCCGGTTCATCGTGCTGCCGCAGGCATTCCGCGCGGTCATCGCGCCGCTGGGTTCCGTGCTCATCGCACTCACCAAGAACTCGACCATCGCGTCCGTGATCGGGGTGGCCGAGGCGTCGCTGCTGATGAAGACGATGATCGAGAACGAGGCGGCCATCTTCGTCATCGGTGGAATCTTCGCAGTGGGCTTCGTGATCCTGACCCTCCCGACCGGCCTGCTGTTCGGCTGGCTCAGCAAGCGATTCGAGGTGGCCCGATGAGTTCGGAAGGCACTGTTCTCTACGATGCTCCCGGTCCGAAGGCACGCGCGCTGTACCGCGTGCTGTCCGTCGTCGTGGCCGTCGTCCTCGTGGTCATCGCGTACGTCGTGTACCGCGCGCTGGACGATCAGGGTCAGCTAACTGCAGCGAAGTGGGAACCGTTCCTCGAGTCCTCGAGCTGGACGACCTATCTGATCCCCGGTATCCGGGGCACGCTCATCGCCGCTGCCCTGTCGATCGTGCTCGCCTTGATCCTGGGCGCAGTACTGGGCATCGGGCGCCTGTCGGAACATCGCCCCATTCGGATGGTGTCCGGCTTCATCGTCGAACTGTTCCGCGCGATCCCCGTGCTGATCCTGATGATCTTCGCGTACCAGGTGTTCGCCGAGTACCGGTTGTTCAAGTCCGACTATCTTGCGCTCGCCGCAGTCGTGACCGGTCTGACGCTCTACAACGGATCGGTGATCGCCGAGATCGTGCGTGCAGGTATCAACTCGCTGCCGAAGGGCCAGACCGAAGCAGCATCTGCCATCGGTCTGCGCAAGGGCCAGACCATGCGGCTGATCCTGCTGCCTCAAGCCGTGACGGTGATGCTGCCGGCAATCGTGTCGCAGATGGTGATCGCGCTCAAGGACTCGGCACTCGGCTACCTCATCGGGTACGTCGAAGTGGTGCGATCGGGTCAGCAACTCGGCGCGTACTTCCAGAACTACCTACCGTCGCTGCTGGTGGTTGCCGCGATCATGATCATCCTCAACAGCGCGCTGACCCGCTTCGCGACCTGGCTCGAGAAGCGACTGCGGTCGAGCAAGAAGAGAGGTGCCACTCCGGGCGGTGCGCCTGACGCCCCGGTGCCCGTAGCGGCGGTGCCCGGTATGGATATCACCGGTCCGCCTCGGTGAGGTAGCGCTGAGAACTTCAGTCGAGTGGTTCGCCGGCGTCGGCTTCGAATGCACCGAGTTCGTCGCGAACCACCTCGAAGGCCATCCCCTGTGCGTAACCACGGCGGGCGAGCATCCCGACGAGCCGCCGCACCACCTTGTCTCGTTCGGCTGCGATTTCGCGCCGGTCGCCCTCGGTGGGTAGCGGCGTCTGGGTACGGAGCTTCTTCCGCACCAACTCGACGGCGCGTTCCCGTTCGGAAGCACTGTCGATCGTGTCGAGGGCATCGGCCGCGTCCTGCTGGTCGATGCCCTTACGTCGCAATTCCAGTGCGATCGCGCGCTTCCCCTTGCCCGAGTACAGGTGCCGCGATCGCGCCCACTGCTGAGCGAAGTCTGCGTCGTCGATCAGCCCCACCTCGGTGAGGCGATCGAGGGTGCGCTCGGCGATCTCCGCTGTGAAGCCCTTCTGCTCGAGTTTGGTGGCGAGTTCGGCGCGACTCCGGGCCCTGTCGGTGAGGAGCCTCAGACACACATCCTTGGCCTGTACGTCGGTACCGCCTCCCGGTTCGGGGCGGGCCCGACGCCGACGACCACCGGGTGCGGTGCGCGCGTCGTTCTCGGATGGTCCGACATCTTCGGGATCGTCCATGACGAGAACCCTAGACGCGGCCACCGACCGATTCCGCCGGCGTCCCGAGCCAGGCGGCGATGTCCGCGCGCACGAGTCCGGCAAGGTCGGTGTAGCCCTGCGCGGACGGATGCGCACCATCGCCCTGCACTGCTTCCCTCATCCACGAAGTCGCGCCGGCAAGATGCGAGAACGTGTGGAGGTAGGGCACCGTGAGGCCCTGACACAGCGCAGCCAGCCGCTCGTCGAGCGCCGCCGTGCGTGTGTTCTGCTGTTCGTCTGCAATCGGTGGCGGCCCGACCACGAGTGTGGGCCATCCGTGGGACGCAGCATCATCGAGGATCGCGGCGAGATTGGATTCGGATTCCGCGGGCTCGACGCGAAGTGAGCCGTCCTGCAGAGTCGTGTCGTTCACACCGAACGACACGATCACCCGGTTGTCGCACTCACGGGGAAACCGGGCGAGCGCTTCGCTCTCCCAACGCGCCCGCACATCGGAGGACGTATCGCGCCGGACACCGAGGTTGTAGACCGTGAGGTCGACGGGCAACTCGCGGAGCGCGAGCTCGGCGACTCGTCCCACCCAACCGCGATGCGCGGGATCTCCGACACCCGCGACGAAGGAATCACCGAAGACACCCAACCGTAGGGGACGCACCGTCATCCCACAGATGCTGCCAGACGACCGGCGGAGCACTCAGGGGACGAACACTTCGAGCGGCGCCGCTCCGATGTGGTGCAGAGTCGTCGTGCCGATGGTGAAGACGACCCGCCCCGGCCCCGTAGGAATATCCACGTATCCACCGTCCTGATGACTCGGCTCGAGGCCCCTCGAATGGTTCACCATGTACTCCGGAATCGAACCTGAAGCCCCGGTATCGAGGTTGTTCCAGTTCACCAACGCGGTCACAGCGCACGTCGGCTTCCCTCCGCTCGCCGTCCCGAGATAGGGCGCGAATGTCATCGACACCAACGCGGTGGCGGGATGATCGTGAGGAGATCGGATACTCGTGGTGACCTGGCCGGCGCAGAGCGGATCGTTGCCTTCACCGAGGGTGTACGTGTGGCCGGGGACGATCAGGTAATCGGTGTGATCGGCGGCTGCGGTTCCGGTGGCACCGAACATGATTGCGGCGCCCAGCCCGGCCAGCACAGCAATCCTTGTTGAATGTCGTGTGGTCACAAGGCGTGACACTACATTTCGAGATCAACGACCGCAGAGTTTGTCCGAACTGTCGCGGCTGCCCGGCCACGCCTTCATCTCGGATACGGACGGAGGCACAGACCCTGCGGTCCGTGCCTCCGTCGATGTCCGAGTCGGCGACTAGAAGTCGGCTTCCGCGTCGGCTTCGGGATCGGTCACGACTGCACCGATGCCGAGCTTCTCCTTGATCTTCTTCTCGATCTCGTCGCGGATGTCGGTGTTCTCCAGGAGGAACTTGCGGGCGTTCTCCTTACCCTGACCGAGCTGGTCGCCCTCGTACGTGTACCAGGAACCGGACTTACGGATGAAGCCCTGATCGACACCCATGTCGATCAGCGATCCTTCCTTGCTGATGCCCTGTCCGTACAGGATGTCGAACTCGGCCTGCTTGAACGGCGGCGACACCTTGTTCTTGACGACCTTGACGCGGGTGCGGTTACCTACCGCATCGCCACCGTCCTTGAGCGTCTCGATACGCCGAACGTCGAGTCGGATGGAGGCATAGAACTTCAAAGCCTTTCCACCCGTGGTTGTTTCAGGGGAGCCGAACATCACTCCGATTTTTTCACGCAGCTGGTTGATGAAGATCGCGGTGGTGCCCGAGTTGCTGAGCGCGCCCGTCATCTTGCGCAGCGCCTGGCTCATGAGCCGGGCCTGCAGGCCGACGTGACTGTCGCCCATTTCGCCTTCGATCTCGGCGCGCGGCACTAGGGCTGCGACCGAGTCGATGACGAGGATGTCGAGAGCACCGGAGCGGATCAGCATGTCGGCGATCTCGAGCGCCTGCTCGCCCGTATCGGGCTGGGATACGAGCAGGGCGTCGGTGTCGACACCGAGCTTGCGCGCATAATCCGGGTCGAGGGCGTGCTCCGCGTCGATAAATGCGGCGATGCCGCCGGCCGCCTGAGCGTTGGCCACCGCGTGAAGCGCCACCGTGGTTTTACCCGAGGACTCCGGACCGTAGATCTCGACGACACGGCCACGCGGCAGGCCGCCGATGCCGAGTGCCACGTCGAGCGCAATCGACCCGGTCGGAATCACGGCGATGGGAGGACGTGCGTCCTCTCCCAGTCGCATCACGGAGCCCTTGCCGAAGTTCTTGTCGATCTGCGCCAGGGCGAGCTCGAGCGCCTTCTCGCGATCATGTGCCTGTGCTGCCATCTTGGTCCCCTTCATCGTGCCTCGTCCTGACTTGTCTACGACGCTATATCCGGGCACCGACACATTTCGCTGCCACAACCGCGGACCCGCCGAACCTGTGGATGAAAACGGCGCCTGTGGACAGACGCACTTCATCGCCGAGCCTCCCCAGCATAGGGGAACATCTGTTCGAATTCACGCAAATGTGTTCGGTCAACGACGCACGGCAGGTACGTCGAACTCCTCACACAGCGCTCGCCACACCTCACGAGGCTCCTGACCTGCTTCGATCGCCTGCGCAGCGGTGAGACCGCCCAACTCGAGCAGTATGTGGTCACGCAACAGGGCATCGCCGTACAGCTGCCCGAACTCGTCTCGGATCATCTCGTGGAACTCCGTCAATCGCACGCCCCCACCGTAACGGCCCGACCGAACCGTCCACAGCGACGTTCATGCGTCAGCGAACTGCGTCGAGGCACACCGCGACCGGATCCTGCACGTCCATAGCGGTCACTGCAGCGCGACGAGCAGCCTCGGCGAACCTCGGTTCCGCCAGGATCGTCTCGACCGCGTTCCGGACCGCCACAGCGTCGAGTGGCCGGACCACCACGGCGCTCCCCTGCCGCGCGGCCCGATTCGCAAGTTCCCACTGATCGCCTTCACCCGGCACGATCACCGCGGGCACCCCGGCGCTCAAGGCCTTCGCGAGCATCCCGTGCCCGCCACCGCACACCACGACATCCGCGTCGTGGAGCAGGACGTCCTGACGACCCTGCCCTGCCACCGCCCAGTCGGGCAGCGCCTGCCCGGATGGATCGAGCATCGTGGCCACGACACGCATCCCCAGCCCGCCCAGTCCCTCGCACACCGCGTCGAGCATGCCGACG
This sequence comes from Rhodococcus sp. NPDC060090, assembly GCF_042729855.1. Taxonomy (NCBI): domain Bacteria; kingdom Bacillati; phylum Actinomycetota; class Actinomycetes; order Mycobacteriales; family Nocardiaceae; genus Rhodococcus; species Rhodococcus sp. NPDC060090. The sequence goes on from NZ_JBHWXB010000030.1 coordinate 25,177, forward strand.
ACTCCGGTGGTGGCCGTCGACGGCGCGACCATCACGAGTGGTCCGTCGCCCGGAGGCGGTTCGAGAACGATGTCGGTCGGTTCCCAGTGCAAGGGTCCCACGACGTGGGCATTCGCCGGCCAATCGGGTCGCGGCACCTCGAGCGCGGGCACGGTCGCGATGAGTCTGGCGTTCGGGCCCGGATCCCGGGCCTGCAGACCGATCCCGACGCGCGCAGCAGAGCGTTCCCGTTCTCCCTGCCGCAACGACCGCGCCGTGAGTCCGCGCAGCACCACGTCGCGGGCCCGGCCGCGCAGCCCCGTCCCCACCTCGAGTCCGCTGCCGATCGGCGGCAGACCACGAGACGGCAAGTACAGCGGATGCGGAGACAACTCGACCCACGGGATCCCGAGCCGCTCCGCAGCCATTCCCCCGCCCGCGGTGATGACGTCGGACACGACAAGGTCCGGTAGAAGCGCACTGAGACCGGGCAGCAGGAGGCTCGCGATGTGCGCGGCCCTCGCGTGGATCTTGGAACCCGCATCGCCATCGTTGTCCTGCGGCCGCGGTGTCAGCCCCTCGAGGGGCGCCACGGTCACGCCGGGCACGACGATGTCGAACCAGCGCTCGCCGGTGAAGAGCACCGCCTCGTGACCGGATTCGACGAAGCGCTTGCTCAGCGCAATGGCCGGAATCGCATGCCCTGCATCGGGACCGGCCACCAATGCCACTCGCATCTGCCCAGCCTGCCACACGAGCGTGAGCACGCGGTCACGCGGTCACGCGACGAGCCGCTGGCAGGTCTAGCCGACGAAGGTGTAGAGATCGAAGCCCACTGCGTGGGGCGCAGGGAATCCGGGTAGCGACGCGGACGCCATCTCGACCTGCGCCCGGGCCTGCTCCACCACGTCGGTATCGGCGAGCGCCTCGAGGTACCGGCGGTGCGCGGCGAGCGACTCCACCGCAACCTCGACGGTGTCGGTGACATCGACTGCGTGCGTCGCGCCGGGGGTGTTGACCGCCGCCCACCGCACTCCCTGCCACGGCGCGAGCCCCTGTTCCACGGTGAGCTCCGGGAAGATCCATTCGTTGGCGGCATCGGATACCGCGTCGAGGACACTGAGGCCCAACGCCCGATGATCGGCGCTGTTCAGCGCTCCCGGGAACCAGGTGAGTCCGAAGTTCGCGGTCACGACCATCTCGGGCCGATGCCGTCGGATCGCCGCTGCCAGGTCTCGCCGCAGTTCCGGTCCGGCAACGAGTCGCCCGTCCGGATGACCCAGGAAGTCGACGGTCTCGACTCCGACGATCGCCGCCGATGCCCGCTCCTCTTCCTCCCGGAGCGGACCGCACTCCGCGGGCGGCAGGCCCGCTATCCCCGCCTCGCCGCTTGTGGCGAGGACGTACCGGATGTCCTTGCCCTGCCGAGTCCACCGGGCCACCGCGGCAGCCGCTCCGTACTCGATGTCGTCGGGATGAGCAACGACGACAATTCCCCTGGTCCAGTCCTCCGGCACATGTTCCATGCGTCCACTATGCGGTCTCGGTCAGACCCTCGTGATGTCGTCGCGCCGATTTCCCCCCGAGATGGCCTTGTACAGCATGTAGCCACCGAACGCGATCGCACCCAATACCAGGATCCCGAACAGGTGGTCGAACACGGCACCGATCACCGCAAGTCCGATCCACACGAGCACCACTACTCCGATAATTTTCCAGAACATCGTCTTCTCCCACCTCGTGCCTGAGCACGTTCTGTGTCGTACTCACACGATCCTGACACGTTGATGGCGGGAAAACAGCAGCTCAAAGCATAGATCAGGGAAAGATCAGGGGATACCCGCAGAACCCTGGAGTACCTCTCGGGGTCGGCGTTTCCCCAGGGTGGTGGTGCGGATCTCGCCGCCCACGCCTACGCTCTACGGGTTTGGTCCTCCTCTTGTCGGAAGCTGAGTGAACGTGTCCCCGAGCCCCCGCACCTCCGCCCGCGACCTGGCACAGATCGCGGTGTTCGCCGCCCTCATCATCGCTCTCGGTCTGCCTGGCCAGATATCGATCGGGTCCTCGGGTGTACCCATCACCCTGCAGACGCTCGGGGTGATGCTCGCCGGCGCACTGCTCGGTGCGCGCAAGGGCGTGCTGTCGGTGTCGACTGTGATCCTGCTCGGTCTTGCGTTGCCGGTACTCGCAGGTGGACGGACCACACTCACCTCTCTTGCCGGTCCCACTGCAGGTTTCCTGATCGGCTGGATCCCGGCGGTCGTGGTGATCGGCTGGCTCAGCGCCCGCATGCTCCCCCGCTACCGCGTTCTACCCGGTATCGCGGTGAACGTGCTCGGCGGCATCGTGGTGCTGTACGTGTTCGGAATCGCCGGCATGGTGCTACGAACCGATCTGACCGTGTGGGCCGCGGCCGCAGCCAACGTCACGTTCCTCCCGGGCGACCTCGTCAAGGCCGTCGTGGCCGCCGGCGTCGCCGCTCAGGTGCACCGGGCCTACCCGACCCCGCTCATGTCCCCGGTCAGGTCTGCCCCCACAGCCGATCCCGCGCACTGATCGCCGCAGCCACCCGATGAGTGAGATTCGATTCCAGCAGGTCCGCCACGCCTACGGTGAACGCGCGGTCCTCGACGACGTGAACGTCACCCTCACCGAACAGCGCATCGGAATCGTCGGCGCGAACGGCAGCGGGAAGTCGACGCTCGCGCGGATGATCAACGGGTTGGTCGTCCCCACCTCCGGCTCCGTGTCCGTCGACGGACTCGACACCGACCGTAAAGGCCGCGAGGTGCGCAAGCGGGTGGGGTTCGTCTTCACCGATCCGGATCACCAGATCGTGATGCCGACGGTCTCGGAGGACGTCGCGTTCTCTCTGCGGCGTAGCTCGCTCGGCAAGGCCGAGCGCAACGAGCGGGTCCGGCAGGTGCTCGACGACTTCGGCCTCGCCGCGCATCACGATCACCCGAGTCATCTCCTGTCGGGCGGCCAGAAACAGTTGCTCGCCCTCGCAGCGATCATGGTCACCGACCCCCAGGTCCTGGTCGCGGACGAACCGACCACTCTCCTCGACCTGCGCAACACCAAACTGATCGCTCGGACATTCGCGAGCCTCGAACAGCAGCTGGTGGTCGTGACCCACCACCTCGACCTACTGAGCGACTTCGACCGGGTCCTCGTCGTCGACTCCGGCCGCATCGTCGCCGACGATGCACCGAGTCCGGCGATCACGTACTACCGGGACCTCATCGGGTGAGCATCGTCGGGCTGCACCATCCCGGAACCTCGCTGCTGCATCGCACACCAGCGGGGGTCAAGCTCGTCGCCATCGCACTCGCGATCGTGGCCCTGACCCTGTGGATCCGGCAACCGTGGCAGGTGCTTCCCTGCGCAGTCGTCGTCGCGGGTATGTACGCGTTCGCCCGCATCCCGGTACGCCTTGCCGTGACGCAGTTGCGACCGCTGCTGTGGATGCTCGGGATCATCGCGGTGTTCCAAGTGATCGTGGCGGGGTGGGAACGTGCCGTGGTGATCTGCGGAGCGTTGTTCCTGGCGATTGCTCTCGCGCTGCTGGTCACGCTGACCACCCGTATGACGGACATGCTCGACGCGATCGTCGCGGGCGTGCGGCCGCTACGTCGGCTGGGTGTGGATCCGGATCGCGTCGGTCTCGTCCTTGTGATGACGATCCGCTGTATTCCGCTTCTCGGTTCGATGGTCGCCCGCGTCACCGAGGCGCGCAAAGCACGTGGGCTGGGCTTCTCGTTGCGGGCTCTGGTGGTACCCGTCGTGGTGGGTGCGCTCATGACGGCAGAGGCCATGGGAGAGGCCCTCGCGGCACGTGGTGTCGACGACTGACCGGTTCGAATGCCCGAGGTCCCGGAACGGAACGGCAGTTCAGTGCCGGTGGCGCTGCTGGATCTGCTCGATCTCCCGCCAGGACTGTGCCCAGCTCTCCAGGCGATCCGAGGCGTCGATGAGTTCGTAGCGATGTCGGTCGAGTAGCTCCATCGACCGGGTTCGTTCGGGCGCTGCGGCGAGTTTCGCGGCAGCGGACACGAGCTTTTCGTACTGATCGACGCCCGAGTCGAGCCGCTCGCCTGCCGCCGCAATGGCGGGACCGAGATGAGCTCCTGCGGCCGCACTGGAGCGGGCTGCCGATTCGAGGGCCACGACGTCGTCGGCCACGCTGTCGAGCGCGGCGGACGCCGACCGCGCCGCCACCCCGATCTCCTCGAGATCGTCGCCTGCCACCGCACCCGACTTCGACACCACGGCGAGCAGCCGCGCAAGGCTCTGCTCGTCGTTCGACAACCGTTCCATGGCCGCTCGGGCCACCGACCCCACGGGCGGCAACGACCTGCGCCCCGGAAGCGAGGGCGGCATCGGCACGGAGTCGAGACGGCGGAACCGGCGCACCGCGAACGCCGCGGGAACCGCAAACACCGCGGTCGCGCCACCGGTGGCCACGATCGTCCAGTCGGGGGCCGACGCCGCCAGCAGAGTGGCTGTGCCGACCCCCCACGTGCCGGCGGCCGCGCCGAAGAATCCGGCACGTCGACGCGCGCGGCGCCTCTGGCGCCGCAGCTTCGCTGCTGGATCCCGCCATCGACGTGCGGCCTCGACTGCAGCATCTGTGGCGTCTCTGAGCGCGGCAACGGCCGGACCGGGAGTCACTCCGGTC
>NZ_JBHWXB010000031.1:0-28514 GCF_042729855.1 Rhodococcus sp. NPDC060090
CTCCCCTGTGGGATAGGCGCGGTAGCGGTATCGCTTGAGCACACCAGCACGATAGCATTTGGTGTCATGACTGATGTTGACCTTGTCCGACGTGGCAGACACGCTCTCTGGGATTGTCATGTGCATTTGGTGTTTGTCACAAAATTCCGCCGGGGCGCGTTCACCGGCCCGATCTTGGCGGACTGCGAGAAGATCATGCGGAAAGTGTGCGCGGACTTCGGCTGCGAGCTGCGGGAGTTCACCGGCGAGGACGATCATGTGCACCTGCTCGTCGGCTTCCCCGCCACCGTGCAGCTGTCGAAGCTGGTGAATTCACTCAAAGGCGTGTCATCGCGGCACCTGCGGCGCGATCACGCGGAGCACCTTTCCCGGTACCTGTGGGGCGGGCATTTATGGTCCCGCTCCTACTACTGCGGGACTGCGGGCGGCGCGCCGTTGTCGGTGATTGCCGAGTACGTGAAGTCTCAACGGCGCCCTGAGTGACGGTGATTCACCTCCACCGTGAACGATGGAGCACTCTCACCGAGATCGGTAGAATTCGACTGAACACGACCTGTGGAGGCGAACGCCGTGACGAACGGGCCCGACGAACACGATCTGCGTGTGAGCGACGAGGAACGGCTGCATGCCCTCAACGCCATCAGTGAGCATTTCGCGGCGGGACGGCTCGATGCCGACGAGTTCTACGAACGTTCCGGTGAGATCGCGGCGGCCCGCGCGCTCGACCCGCTCCGCAACGCCTTCCGCGGACTTCCGGGCGGCGCACCCTTGGAAGTGGTCGGCAACCGGATCCGGAAGGTTTCGACCGAGATCGCCGAAACCACGCCCGCCGGTGCTCCGTCACGCAGCGCAGAGACAGAACTGTCGTCGCTGCTCCGGCGAGGAAATCTGGTCGAATCGCTCGACTGGGTGATCGTCGGCATCACCCTCGTGACGTTCCTCGTGCTGAACAACGTGGTCGAGTGGGACCACGCCTGGCTGGTCTGGCCCAGTCTGGTCGTGACTCTGGGGCTGCCGCGGTTGATCTTCAACTACAGCGACTCGGACGAGGAACTCTACGAAGAGCTGAAGGAATCCGAGAACGAGGAGCGCAAGAAAAGACTGAAGCAGGCCGCAGACCGGATCAAGCAGCTCGAGAACAACGACGGCGCCGACTGAGAAATCAGTCGACGAGCGCCTTGAACTGCGCCTCGTACAGGCGCGAGTACGCACCACCGCGTTGGAGCAGTTCCTCGTGAGCACCCTGCTCGACGATCCGGCCGTCCTCCATCACCACGATCCGGTCGGCGTCGCGGATCGTCGACAACCGGTGCGCGATCACGAAACTGGTGCGGTCGTCGCGCAGCCGCGCCGTGGCCTGCTGCACGAGAAGTTCGGTGCGGGTGTCGACCGAGCTCGTGGCCTCGTCGAGGATCAGGATCGACGGCTTCGACACGAATGCGCGGGCGATCGTGATGAGCTGCCGCTCACCGGCACTGAGGCTTCCCGACTCCTCGTCGACGATGGTGTCGTAACCCTCGGGCAGTGCCCGCACGAACCGGTCGACGTAGCTCATCCGGGCGGCCGACATGATCTGGTTCTCGGTCGCGTAGGGATTGCCGTAGGCGATGTTCTCGCGGATCGTGCCGCCGAACAGCCAGGTGTCCTGCAGCACGATGCCGATCCGGGTTCGCAGCTCCTCCCGCAGCATCCCGGTGATGTCGACACCGTCGACGAGGATCCGGCCCGAATCCACCTCGTAGAAACGCAGGATCAGATTCACGAGAGTGGTCTTGCCTGCACCGGTGGGTCCGACAATCGCGATCATCTGCCCGGGTTCGGCCCGCAACGTCAGATTCTCGATCAGCGGGCGTTCCGGGGTGTACGAGAACGACACGTTCTCGAACTCGACGAGTCCGTGCCTGCTCCACGGCATCGTGGGAGCCGCAGGTTCCGGCTCCTGTTCCTCCTCGTCGAGGACCGCGAACACTCGCGTGGCGGATGCCGCGGCGGACTGCAGCAGATTGAGCATGGCACCGATCTGGGCGAGCGGCTGCGACAACTGCCGCGAATACTGGATCATCGCCTGGATCTCACCGAGGGTGGAGGTGCCCGACGCCACGCGCAGACCACCGAGCACCGCCACCACGACGTACCCGATGTTGCTGAGGAACGTCACGAGCGGCAACACCAGGCCCGAGACGAACTGCGCCCGGTACGCGGCGTGGAACAACGAATCGTTGGTTTCGGTGAATCGCCGCTCGATCTCCTCGGTACGGCCGTACGCGGTGATGAGTTCGTGTCCGGTGAACGATTCCTCGATCTGCCCGTTGAGGGTGCCCGTCGCATCCCATTGCGCCGCGAAATGCTTCCGCGAACGCTTCGCCACGAGGATCGTCACCACGGCCGCGGCCGGGACGAGCAGCAACGCGATCACAGCAAGCAACGGCGAAATCCAGAACATCATCACGATGAGCCCGAGAAGCGTGAACACCGCCAGCACCAGCTGGCTGATGGACTCCTGCATGCCCGTCGACACATTGTCGATGTCGTTGGTGACCCGGCTGAGCAGATCACCGCGCGAATGCGTGTCGAAGTAGCGCAACGGCAGGCGATGAACCTTCCGTTCGACGCTCGCGCGCATATCCCGCACTGTGCGCTGCACGATCTCGTTCAGCCCATACGCCGCAACCCAGATCAGCGCGGACGACAACAGGTACAGCGCGAGAACGATGACGAGGGTCCGTCCCAGGCTCGTGAAGTCGATGCCCACGCCTGGGATCACGTTCATGCCTGCGACCATGTCGGCGAACTGACCGCGATCCTCCGCACGTAGCTGCGCGATCGCGGCGTCCTTCGACAGTCCTGCAGGGAGCTGCATCCCGACCACACCGTTGAAGATGATGTCGGTGCCGCGACCGAGCACGAGCGGTGCGATCGACGAGCTCACCACCCCGAGCAGCGCCGCGATCATCACCGAGTACACGACGTACCGATGAGGGTGCAGCAGACCGAGAATGCGCACGATGACGCGCAGACGCGACTGCGGTGCAGCCTGCGGTGCAGCCGCGGCGGGCGTCGTCATACTGCGGCCATTCTCTGCGATTCGACGATCTCGGTATACGTCTTGGAGCGGCCGAGGAGCCCGAGGTGAGTTCCGGAGGCAACTATGGCGCCTCCGTCGAGGACGACGATACGATCCGCGTCCTGCACGGTCGAGACGCGCTGGGCAACGATGAAGACGCAGGCGTTGCGGGTTTCCGGTTCCAGCGCCGCGCGCAGTCGCGCGTCGGTCGCGGGGTCGAGCGCCGAGAACGCGTCGTCGAACAGGTAGATCGAAGGTTTGCGGACCAGCGCGCGAGCGATCGCGAGTCGCTGCCGCTGCCCGCCCGAGACGGTGGTGCCGCCCTGCGACAGCACCGATTCGAGCCTGTCCGGCATGGAGTACACGAAGTCGGCGGCCTGGGCCACCTCGAGGGCGTGCCACAGTTCGTCGTCGCTTGCGTCGGCGCGTCCGTAGCGGAGATTGTCGGCGATCGTGCCCGAGAACAGGTACGCCTTCTGCGGGACGACGGAGATCCGCGACCGAAGTACCTCCGGATCGAGGCGCCTGACGTCGAGACCCGACACCAGCACCTGCCCGTCGGTGACGTCGATGAGTCGCGGGATCAAACGCATGAGGGTGCTCTTGCCCGATCCGGTGCCGCCGATGATCGCGGTGGTGGTGCCGGGCTCGGCACGGAAGCTGATCTCGCGCAGAACCGGTGCGTCGGCGCCCGGATAAGAGAATCCGGCGTGGCGGAATTCGACGTCGATGTGAGTGGGAAGTTCACGCACCGGCTGTGCCGGCGTTGCCACGGTCGGGACGGTGTCGAGGACCTCGAGGATTCGACCGGCACACACGCTCGCACGCGGCATCATCATCGCGATGAACGACGACATGAGGACCGCCATGAGGATCTGTGCGACGTAGGTGATCATCGCGGTGATCGAACCGACCTGCATGGCGCCGGAGTCGATCCGGGATCCGCCGACCCACACCACGGCGACGGTGCTGATGTTCGCGATGAGCATCACCGCCGGATACAGCACCGAGTTGACGCGGCCGACACGCAGCGCCGTTGCGGTGAGATCGTCGTTTGCGCGGTCGAAACGGGCCTTCTCCGTGTCGTCGCGGACGAAGGCCCGCACGACCCGGATCCCGCTGACCTGTTCGCGCAGCACCCGATTGACTCCGTCGAGGCGTATCTGCATGACTCGGAAGCCCGGCAGCATCAGTGCGATGAGCACGACCATCGTCAGAATCAGTGCCGGCACCGCGACCGCAAGGACCAGTGAGGTGCCGACGTCTTCGCGCAACGCCATGATGACGCCGCCGGCAGCCATGATCGGCGACGTCACCACGATGGTGCAGGTCATCAGAACCAGCATCTGCACCTGCTGCACGTCGTTCGTGTTCCGGGTGATCAGCGAGGGTGCCCCGAAGGTACCGAACTCGCGAGCGGAGAACCCGCTGACCCGCTGCACGAGCGCCAGCCGGACATCGCGTCCGAACGACATGGCGGCTCGCGCCGCGAAGTACACGGCACCGATGGAGCAGCCGACCTCCACCGCGCTGATCCCCAGCATGAGGAGCCCGGTTCGCATGATGTAGTCGATATCGCCGACCGCCACGCCCTGATCGATCAGGTCGGCGTTCAGGCTCGGCAACAGCAGCATGCCCGTGGTGGCCGCGAGCTGCAACAGGACCACAGCTATGAGCGAACCCTTGTAGCGCACGAGAAAGCGCCGTAACAGCCGAACCAACATGGGCAATACGCTACCTGCGTCTCCGGACGAACCTCGCGAGCCTCACACCCGGGTGGATTCCGGGGTCGCTGCGATGGCTTCCAGCTCACGAGTGAGCTTCTCGCCTTCGACGTCGACGTTGGGCAGGAGCTTGTCGAGCCACTTCGGCAACCACCACGCTTTGTCGCCGAGCAGCGCCATCACCGACGGGATGATCACCATACGGACGATGAACGCGTCGAAGAAGACGGCGGCGGCGAGCGCGAAGCCGATGGACTTGATCAGCGAGTCCGGTTCGGCGATGAACGCGGCGAACACCGAGATCATGATGATCGCGGCGGCGCTCACCACGCGGGCGCCGTGTGCGAAGCCGCTGCGCACCGCGTCCAACGCGGACGCACCGTGTACATAGTCCTCGCGCATGCGGGTCACCAGGAACACCTGGTAGTCCATGGCCAGGCCGAACACCACGCCGATGAGGATGATCGGCATGAAGCTCACGATGGGCTGCGGGTTCGAGATGAGACCGCCGAAGCCGTTCTGGAAGACCGCCACGGTGGCACCGAAGGTGGCCAGGACGCTCAGCAGGAAGCCGAGTGTCGCGGTGAGCGGCACCAGGATCGAACGGAATACGAGCATGAGCAGGATGAACGCGAGACCCACGACCACCGCGAGGTACGGGACGAGCGCGCTCTGCAGGCTCGCCGACACATCGCCTTCCAGCGCGGTCTGACCGGTGACGCCGTACGAGAGGCCGTACTCGTCGCTCAGTGCTGCCTCGTCGGCGCGGATCTCCGAGACGAGGTCCATCGTCGCGGGGTCGGTCGGGCCACTGCGCGGGGTGATGAGGATCTGCGCGGTGTCGCCGGCCTCGTTCACTGCCACGACCTGGGCGTTGACGACCTCTTCGTGTCCGTACAGCGAGCCGAGGACGGCGGAGAAGGCGGCGTCGGCGGGAACTTCCGCGTCGCGGGCGTCGGCGACGACGACCAGCGGGCCGTTGCGTCCCGGTCCGAATCCTTCGTCGATCAGGTCGTAGGCCTGGCGTGCAGTGCTGGCGGGATCGCCCGTCGCCTCGGTGGGCAGAGCCAGACGCAGACCGGTCGCGGGGAGCGCCAGAACGCCGAGGAGAACGACACCTGCGACGAGCGGGATCAGCGGACGACGGGTGATGGCGCCGATGAACTTCTGTGCAGCACCCGGCTCGCCACCCTCGGGGTCGCGTGTGTTCAGTCCGGGAATGCGACCGGCGAATGCCTTCTCACCGAAGAGACCGAGCACCGCAGGCAGCAGCGAGATCGCGATGAGCACTGCCATGAGCACAGTGAAGGCGGCGGCGTATCCCATCACGGACAGGAACGGAATGCCCACGACGCTCAGCGCCATGAGCGCGATGATGACCGTCAGGCCCGCGAACACGACCGCGGAGCCCGCGGTGCCCACCGCACGACCGGCGGCTTCGGCGCGGTCGGAAGTCGCGAGCAACTCGTGTCGGAAGCGGGAGACGATGAACAACGAGTAGTCGATCGCGACAGCAAGGCCGATCATGATGGCGAGCGTCGGGGTCATCGAGCTCAGGTCGAAGAAACCCGTGGCGATGGTGATACCCAGGCTTCCGATGCCGACACCGACGAGAGCGGTGATCAGCGGCAGACCTGCTGCGACGAGGGAGCCGAAGGTGAGGGTGAGGACGATCGCGGCGATACCGATGCCGATGAGTTCGGCGGTGCCGCCGGGCATCGCCATATCGGCTGCGGCGGTGCCGCTGACCTGCACGGTCAAACCGGCGTCGCGGCCGATGTCTGCGGCAGCGGCAATCTGGTCGCGCATGGTCTGATCCACGTCGGTCATCTCGCCCTCGAAGGGCACGGTGACGAACCCGACGGTGCGGTCGGCGCTGAGCGGCGACAGGGCCTGCGCATCTGCGAGCGCGGCCTCATCGGGTGTGCCCTGCTGCGCGGCCAGTCCCAGCATCTGCTGGGTGAGCCCCGCGTCCGCCGTGACCGGGTCCACCAGCGCTCCGGCCTGCTGCTCGGGCGAGGCGGTGGCCGGGTCGACCTTGGCCGGTGCAGAGACTGTGTCGATCCCGCGGATCGCGACGAGAGTCTCGTCGATGGCAGCCATGTTCTCGGGGCTGTCGAGGGTCTGTCCGTCGGGCGCCGCGAAGACGTATCGTGCGCTGAGCGCGTTCATCGGGTCTTCGGCCGTCGGGAATCGTTCGGCCATCAGGTCCTGCGCATTCTGCGCGGGGGTGCCGGGAAGGGTGAACGAGTCGGTCGTCGGGCCGGACAGTGTTGCTGCGCCGACTCCGAAGAGGACGAGCAATGCGATCCAGAATGACAGGACTGCGCCCTTACGTCGGTAGGCGAACTTGCCTATCCGGTAGAGGTAGGTCGCCACGGCAGGCACCCTTTCTGTGGTCGAACGTGATCGTGAACGTGGTCGAACGTGGTCGTGGGGCGGGGGTTACGCGAATCCCCGTCGCAGCAGCGCGAAGGCCTCACGAATGAGGTGTTCAGGAGTGGACGCAGAATTCGACATGGACATCTCGACTGCCGATTTGATCGCTCCCAAGCCGACGTAATACACCAGATTGGGGTAGATATCCGTGGCCGGATCAGTGCCGGTTCGTTCGGCGATGACATCGACGAGCAGCTGCGCCGAGCGCTTCGCCACATCGATGTGCCGGGATTCGTTCGCGGACCCCTCCTCGACGAACGCGACGCACGTGCTGACGTCGTCGAACGACCACCGCTGGTCGGTCACCAGCCCGACGGCGCATTCCTCGAGCGAACCCATGATCGGCTCGCCCGCAGGGCGGTGCCGCAGGAGGTCGATCCACGTTTCGATCAGACCCTCGAAGTGCACGAGGACCGCTTCTTCCTTGCTCGCGAAGTAATTGTGGAAGGTGCGGGTCGAGACGCCCGCCCGGGCGGCGATTGCATCGGCAGTGACCTCGTGGAGGCCGTGCTCGCGCGCGAGTTCCGCAGCCGCGTCCGCGAGGGCCGCGCGGGTGGCCGCCTTCTTGCGGTCACGTAATCCGAGTTGAGAGCTCACTCCGACAACGGTACAGATTTTGCAGAGGTGTGTAACTTTGCAGACGTCTGCAATATTTATGGAATCGGACACACTCCGCCGATTCCAGTAACCCAGCTCACATACCGCGACGCTCCCACGCACCCGGATCCGCCGTCAGGTCGCGAACGAACTCCGAGAGGTCGTCGGCAACGATGTCCGCGAGCGTCACATCCTCGAGAACCGCGCGCAGATTCACCCGCACCGCGATCCACACGTCGCGCAGCCGCTCGGCCGCACCTGTGTACTCCACACTCTCCGGCCTTTCCCCGCGCACCGACGCGAGGGGCCCCTCCACCGTGCGGATGATGTCGGCGATGGAGATCTCGTCTGCCGGCCGCGCCAGCCAGTAACCGCCTTCGGGCCCACGACGGCTCCGCACGAGACCGCCTCGGCGCAGATCGGCGAGGACCGCTTCGAGGAACTTGTGCGGAATCGACTGCACGGTCGCCAGCTTCTCCGCCTTCGCCGGACCATCACCACATGCGGCAAGTTCCAGGAGCGTCCGCACCGCGTAATCGACCCTTGCACTGATATGCACTTCGGTGCCTCCTCCGACGTTTCCGGCCGACCAATTCCTACCAAACAGGGGAGAAATCGGCACCGTCGCTCACCGATAGTGACCGGCGCCATAGGGCACGTACACTGGGCGATCGTTCACGTACCAGTTCGGAGGTCCCGCGATGTGGGAGACACTGCGAGAATCGTGGGGTTCGCTGCTCGAACCGTTGCACGATCCCGTCGCCCTCGCGATTCCGGCGTTTGCACTGTTCCTGATCCTCGAGTGGGTCGCGGCCCGCACACTCGAACGCGTCGAGCCGGGGCCCGACGGCCGCGTGCACCCACCACGCGGCGGGTACGAGATGCGCGATGCACGCACGAGCTTGTCGATGGGGCTGATCTCGATCGTGACGAGCGCCGGCTGGAAGGTACTGGCACTCGTCGGGTATTCCGCGTTGTGGGTGTACCTCGCGCCGTGGCATCTGCCCGCCGACGCCTGGTACACGTGGGTGATCCTGCTGCTGGGGATCGACTTCCTCTGGTACTGGTATCACCGGATGGCGCATCGGATCCGTCTCGTCTGGGCGACACATCAGGCGCACCATTCGAGTGAGTACTTCAACTACGCGACCGCGTTGCGTCAGAAGTGGAACAACAGCGGCGAGATCATCATGTGGCTGCCGTTGCCCCTCCTCGGTATCCCGCCGTGGATGGTGTTCGTGGGATTCTCCGTGAGTCTCGTCTACCAATTCTTCGTTCACACCGAACGTGTGGGCGCACTGCCGGCACCGATCGAATTCGTCTTCAACACTCCGTCGCATCATCGGGTGCACCACGGGTCCGATGCCGAATACCTCGACCGCAACTACGCGGGCATCCTCATCATCTGGGATCGGATGTTCGGCACGTTCAAGGCCGAAGAGCAGCGTCCCGTCTACGGACTGACCACGCCCGTCGGCACCTTCGACATCTGGGATCTGCAGACCCACGAGTACAAGGCAATTGCGCGCGACTGGCGGTCGGCGGCGTCCTGGCGCGACAAACTCGGTTACGCGTTCGGCCCGCCCGGTTGGGCCCCGGTGAAGTCCGAGACGGAACCGGTCAGCTCATCTCGAGGGTGATCAGGAAGTCCACGCTTCCGGCCTCGTCGACGGCGACGAACCCGAGGTTCGGCGGCTGGATCCCCCAGTCCGACCACGTCGTGGGGATGCTGCCCGACGCCACGATGCTCTCGCCGCTACGCAGGACGTCGACGTCCACCGTCACCGGTCGTTCCTCGCCACGCAACGCGAGGGTGCCGGTCGCGGGCACCGTCGCGAGCGCGCCGTCGGTGGGCAACGACGACAGATCCACGGGTTCGGTCAACGTGAATGTCGCGGTCGGATGGTTCGCGGTGTCCATGACCATGCCCCGAAACTGACCGTCACGCTGGGAGCTGTCGGTGGCAATGCCGTCCACCTGCACGGTGAATTCGGCGGCGGTCAGCGATTCGTCGGCGATCGTCGCAGTGCCCGACACCTGGTCGGTACTGCCCACCACCGTGACATCGGCACCGCGCAGGATCTCGTGCACGGTGTAGCCCGCCGCCGTCCGGTTGGGGTCGGCACCCTGGACGACGGCCCACTCACCGTCGAGCTCACCGGTTGCCGCCTCGGCACCGGACGTCGACACAGAGGCAGCGGGTGCGTCGTCCTCGGCTATGAACGTTCCGTAAACCCATGGGGCAACGAAGAAACCCACCAACGCGATAGCCACGACCACGACGAGTGCCCCCACTGCTTTTCGCATGGGTCGAGAGTAGTTGACGTTTCAAGCCGAAAGAGGTCTGCCGGCTGAAATTCCTCTGAGAATCACTCGGCGCCCTCTACCGACGTGCGGCCTGCCCCACCTGAGCAGCAACCGCCGTACCCACCCAGCGACGCAGGTAACTGCGCATCTCGTCGTCGCTGCGCAGCGGGTTTCCGGGTGAGACGAAGAACGACAGCATCGTCCGCAGAAGGTATTCGACGAGCTCCTGCAGTGAGGTGTCGTCGTATCCGTAGCTCTCCCACTCGACGTCGAACCGCCTGATCATCGTCATGCCGAAGGCCTGCGCCTCGTCGGACGTCATGTTCTCGGGGTGGACGTTCGCGTACGAACTCGACAGCAGAAGACCGAGGTGCGGTGTACGCCGCACTTCCGCGAGGGTGAACACGACGGCCTCGACGGTCGCTTCGGCGGGGTCCGTCATGCCGGAGACGTGGTCGGCCAGTCGGTCGAGGAATCCCGCGACCGACGCGATGGCCGCGGCCTTCATCAATGCATCGGCACTGGGGAAATACCGGTAGACCGTCTGCCGGATCACGCCCAGTGATTCCGCGACCTCGGCGATGCTGATCGCCGTGCCCGTCCGTGCGATGAGATCGACCGCGGTGTCGACGATGCGTCGAGATGCTTCGTCGTCACTGTCCGGCGGACTCCCACCCCACCCTCGCCTGCGTGCCACACCGCCTCCTGAAATAAGGGGACGACATTATCACGCAACCCAATCCCGGAGTCGGTATGTCAGGACATGCACACGAAAGTGATCATACAAATTGAGACTCGGTCGTATGATGAGTTCGAACGCAGGCACCACCTGCCCTGACCGCATCGGCCAGCCCGAAAACGAGGTACGAGACATGACAAACCTGCACGTCCGCAAGATGCGTTTCGCGTTCGAGGACTACGACGTGCCGTTCCTGTGGAACCCCGAGAACCCAGCGTTCTCGAGCATGGCCAATGCCGTCTCGTTCCTCGCCGTCGGATTCGAGAAGATGATCGTCCAGATGATCACCGAAGCGAAGCCGCAATTCGCCGACGACACGGTCGCCGAGGAAGCCGACGCGTTCATGCGCCAGGAGGGGCAGCACTCCACCGCGCATCGCCAGCACGTCCGCGCCCTGATCAAGCGGTACCCGGGCCTGCAGGAGACCCTCGACGAGGTGATCGATGCCTACGACAAGCTGACCGCCGAGACGTCGCTGAAGTACCGACTCGCCTACACCGCCGATCTCGAAGCGACCTTCACTCCGGTCTTCAAACTCATGCTCGACAACGACGCCTCACTGTTCCGCCCCGGCGACGACCGGGTCGCTTCCCTGTTCATCTGGCACTTCGTCGAGGAGGTCGAGCATCGCAGCTCCGCCCTGATCATCTTCGACGCCGTCATCGGCAGCGATCTCTATCGCATGCGCGTGGCGCCGTCGGTGTTCAAGCATGTACTCGACGTCATCCGGATCGCATGCGCGGGCTTCAACAAGCACATCCCCATCGAGGACCGCGAGATCGATGCCCTGTCGATGTTCGCGTCATACCGCCGGAAGCAGAAGTTGCTCGACCTGATTCCGGGACTGCAGGCCGCGAATGCCGGGCCGATGCCACGCGCATTCGACGACCTCGGCCTCGGAGAACAGCTCGTCGCACTGCGCGGTGTCATCCGTAGCCAGATGCCCAAGCACAATCCCGAGCACGAGGACCTGCCCGAGCTGGCAGGCGTGTGGTTCGAGCGTTTCGATGCCGGATACGACGTCACCAAGTGGTACACCGCGGAAACCACTGCACCGGGGGTCAATTGATGTCGGATCTGTGCTCGCCCACCTTCGAGGACCTCGCCACGAGGCTCGGCTTCTCCTGCGACGAGGCCGGTGGGCTCCTCGAGTTCCGCAACCCGCTGGCGTTGGAGAACTGGACGCTTCCCGTCCTCGAACTGACCATCGTCGTCGGGGCCGTCCTCGCCCTGGTCTACGCCATCCTGCGGCTGCGCAGGCACGGTGATCCCACCAACCTGGTGCTGTGGCTCGGCGCGTGCGCGTACCTGTTCATCATCGAACCGCCCCTGTATTTCCCGGCCGCGTTCGGAATCGAACAGCACGTCGACACGATGTTCGCGCACAACGTGTTCACCGTCGAATTCATGTGGGGCAGATTGCCTCTCTACATCGTTGCCATCTATCCACTGCTCGCGACGCTGTCGTTCGAGATCGTGCGGATGCTCGGAGTCTTCCGCAAGTACGGCGTGGTCCTGGGCGCCGTGTGCGTCGGATTCGTCCATCACGCCTTCTACGAGATCTTCGACCACCTCGGACCGCAATTACGCTGGTGGGAATGGTCTCTCGAGAATCCGATCAGCCAACCGTTCTTCGATTCCGTCCCGCTGCCGAGCGTCGTGGTGTTCGCCGCACTGTGGCCGATGTCCCTGGCACTGTGCACACAGTTCTTCGTGGGTCGCCACGTCGACCGAGGAGAGAGTTTCTCCGGACTCCAATTGGTGTGGCGCACAGTCGTCATCGGCATCCTTGCCTCGGTGGGTACGTTCGTCCTTCCGATGCCCGCTACGGTTCTGGGAATGGGCAGCACGACGGTGCGCGGAATCATGTACGCACTCGAACTCGCAGTGCTGTGCGTGGTTGCGGTATGGGTGCTCGCTCGTCAGTGGTCGCGGTTGCGCCGCGGCGACTCCGACGCTCCCGCCTACACGAACGTGTTCGTCCAGCGGTTCTCGCTGGTGTACCTCGCTGTCCTGGCGATCCTCTGGATCACCGCGCTGCCCGACTACTTCTCGGCGGTCGACGGCGTCACCGACAACGGCGACCCCATCGGAAGCCTCTGGTACGTCGTGGCGTGCTTCGTCGTGGCAATCCTGAGTGTGATCGCGACGTTCACCATTCCGCGAGCCGGGGCCACATCCGAGACCGCGCCGCCCACGGTTGCGCAGACGACGTCGCCGCAGTAGCCCGCGTCTCGTCAGACGCCGGACTTCTCCAGAGCTGCCTCGACCGGTTCGGTCGAGGCAGTTCGGCGCGTGAGCATCCGTGCGGCCAACACCGCGGACACCACCATGAGCACCATCCCGATACCCGACGTGATGGACACACCGCTGTCGAATGCGGCGCCTGCAGTCGAGAGCAAGGCGTTCGCCTGCTCTGCAGGCAGGGTCGCCGCGACAGCGTGGGCACCGCCCAGAGTTTCCCGAGCCGCAGCCGCCTCGGCGGGGTCGAGCCCGGCCGGAAGCTGAAGATGCGCACCGTACGACGCGGTGAGAATCGAGCCGAGCACCGCGGTACCGAGCACCGCACCCATCTCGTACGCGGTCTCCGACACCGCCGACGCCGCGCCTGCCTTCTCCGTCGGCACACTCGAGACGATCAGATCGTTCGACAACGTCTCGGCTGCCCCGATTCCAGCACCGAGCACCGCGAACGCCACGATGATCGGCGTCACCGCGGTCGGCGATGCGAGCATCAGCACGAGCGCATAACCGAGAGCAGACAACAACAGCGCCGACACGATGATCGTCGACGGCCGTATCCACCGCACCAGCGTGACCACTGCGAGCCCCGACACCACCATGACGCCCAGCCCGGGAACCAGGTTCAGCCCCGCCTGCATGGGACTCTGCCCGATCACCAGCTGGAGATGCTGAGAGACGAAGAAGAGAAAGCCGACGAGCGAGAACACCGAGAGCAGGTTCACCGCGACCGCTCCGCTGAACGTGGGCACACGGAACAGGCGCACGTCGAGCATCGGATCCGGGCGGCGCAGCTGACGGCGCACGAAAGACACGAGCGCGGTGACCCCGACGACAACAGGAATCACCGTGGCGGCGACCGAACCGCCGTTGGCAAGATTCTTGATCGCGAACACCAGCGGTGCCAGCGCCAGCATCGACAGCGCAATGCTCACCACGTCGATGCGGCCGGGCGCGGGATCCTTGGATTCCGGAATGAAGATCGGGCCGAGGAAGAGCAGCGGGATCAGGACAGGCACGGCAAGTAGGAACACCGAACCCCACCACGCGTGCTCGAGCAGGAAGCCACCGACGATGGGCCCGAGCGCAGCACCCGCAGCGAAGCACGACGCCCACAGTGCGATCGCGAGTCGGCGCTGCGCCGCGTCGAGGAAGATGTTCCGCAACAGCGACAGGGTGGACGGCATCAGCATGGCCCCGAAGAAGCCCAGCGCCGCACGCGAGGCGATCAGTGCTTCCGCCGACGGTGCGTAGGCAGCAATCACAGAGACCGCCGCGAATCCGGTCGCGCCGATCAGCAGCAGTCGTCGTCGCCCGACCCGGTCGCCGAAGCTGCCCATCGAGACGAGCAGGCCCGCGAGGATCAACGGGTAGATGTCGATGATCCACAGCTGCTGCGCGCCACTCGGCTGCAGTGACGCGGAGATTTCGGGAAGTGCGAAGGCGAGCACGGTGTTGTCGATCGAGACCAGCAGCACCGGCAGCATGAGGACCGCGAGGGCCACCCACTCGCGTGGGCCGGCTTTCGGACCGGCAGCGTTCGCATCCGGATTCGAGACAGGTGTGATCGACACGGTTATCGGACTTTCGGGAAGGGTGAGATCGAACCTTCGTTACTGTACCAGCCGGACGGTAAAGTAACGACGTCGTATCATCGGCCCGTGCCACCCCCTCCCGCTGCCCGTGCCAAACTCCTCGACGCGTTCGTGACGATCCTGCTCGAACAAGGCGAACGCGCCGCAACCCTCGATGCCGTCGCCGCCGCCGCCGGCGTGTCGAAGGGCGGCCTGCTCTACCACTTCCCCTCGAAGGACGCCCTCGTCGAAGGCCTCGCCGACCACGTCGAAGAACTCGCCGCGGCAGATGCCGACCTCATGCGGGAGGCCCCCGAGGGGGCGGCCGCGTACTACATCCGCACCTCCGTCTACGCGGGCACCCCGATCGATCGCGCCATCATCGCCACGACCCGCCTGAGCCAGAACGCGATCCCCCGCGCCCGCCTGGCACTCCAGAGAATTCATCGAGGCTGGATGGACGTTCTCGTCGACGAGATCACCGACCCCGCCGTCGCACGCGCCGTCATGTTGATGGGCGACGGCCTCTATTACAACGCCGCTATGTCCGGCGAGACGAGCGATACACCACGCGAGGACGTCGACGAACTGCTCGACGTGGTGCGGCGCCTGATCAACGAGCACTGACGCGCCCTACGGGGAGCAGCACCTCGTCGATGGCGCGGTGTCTTTTCGATTCCCGACGGTTGCATAGAAACACTCCGAGACGACAGCCGCGCATTGTCGACAGTGCGCGCCTGACACTTTCGGGCGCGAATGTCCAGCACCGCGCATTCGTGCACAAACGAGTGACGCCCCCGAACCGGAGTTCGGGGGCGTCACTCTTGGCGGTGGCGGTGGGATTTGAACCCACTCAGAACCCCAGGTGAAGAATGCAGAACTGCTTCACACTGCGGATCTCACACTCGCTGGATCATTCCGGATCACCCCATGTCGAGGCAATATGTGCCCAAAGCGTGCCCATAGCAGCAGCTCTCAGTCCATACCGAGGCGAGTAATTCTCTTCACTCTTGAGACAGCTCAGTTACCACTAGCAAGCGTCGCTAGACCCACTCACGAGGCCCTTGAAGTGCGATTCATACATCGTCAGCCACTTCACGTGAGTCAAGACACTCGGCGACTGTTCACCTGAAGCTTCTTCTGGGTTCCCGAGGTAATAAAGCGATTGGCTGCACCAGAGCTCCTAATCTGCCTCCCACTTGCCGCGCTACGGGTGGACACGCTACTCACGCGGAAGGTGTTACTAGAGACCTTCCGAACTGTGGTCTTTGCCGTCGACTTCATACCGCTCACCTCCTGGGTAGTTCAGAGTAGCGCACAGTGGTTGAATGTAGGTCACGAACGCCTACCCGCGTTCTCCCGACGGTGCGGCAAAGATTCCGGTTCTCATCTCCAGGAGTAGAGCCCACTTCTCGGAAAGCTCCGAGAATGCATCGACGAACTCATCGAGCTGTTCTCCCTCAGATGGTTCAACCGACGCGGCAGTGATCACGCCACATGGCAGTTGTGGACCCACATCGAACCTGACTCCGATCGGCGCTGCGAACACTGACAACCACCTGGTGGTCGAACCTGCCTGAGGTACATCCCTGACGAGGAAGTCATTGCGACCGATGCACTGCGCTGCTATCCAGTCGCTGTCATGCCCTGGACGCACGCGTCGTAGGGCCTCAGCGTGTCGATATATCCGATCATGAGAGCTCCATCGAACGAGCTCCCCGTCGCCATTCGCGAGCCACAACGTCAAGTTGGCGACGTCTGGTTTCAGTTCCTGGAGCTTCTGCAGATCACCTTCGAGCTCCTCTGAATCTTCCCGCTGTTGCCCGGCAAAGTTCTCCAGGTGGTGTTCCCAGAGGATGGCGGCGCGGTCCTTTGGAGGCCGATAGTCCTCCTGATAGATATACGGCAGCTCGAGTAAGGCATGGGCTGCATCGCTGTAATCATGGGTGGCGATTACCCGAACCCCCAGTGCTGACCACTGCCTTTCGAGTGCCGCTCTGACGTGCTCGAACTGCGCCCGGTTGAGCTTCAGTCCTTCGCGGGCCAGGAAGACCAGCACCTGGGGTTCTTCGTCTCTTGGCGCCAGATCGTGGATCCATTGCCTCACGTCTGGGTCACGGTAAGACGTACCTGCCAGAACTAGCGGGCCTTTCGAGAGCGAATCCGCGAGTGCCGCGCTTTGCCATGTCGATCTGTTCTCACCAAGCTTGTTGTAATCGCTCAGCGTAAGTATTACGGAGTGGGCATCCGAGGATCCTGGAGGCATGAACCCATGTAGGTGCTGCACTTCGTAAGAGCCGCCGCGAGCACGGGGGCGCTGAGATTGCCGGCTACACACCTCCACGCGCTTCCCTTTAGCATCAAGCACCTCGCGGAGAGCAACCTCAAGTAGATCGTCGTAGTTCAGCGTGAAGAGGGTAATCGCGTCAGGACCGCAATGTTCCGCGAGCACGGCGGCCGCGTAGTGCAATGGAGCAGGCGACACAGGCTCGCTTCCATAAAGCGACGATTTGAGGACGGCCGACCACCGATCCCCTGCCGCTTCTTTGGCTGCTTCCGCAACGATCGCCGGATCCTGCCCTGCCAGAAAGGCCTTCGCCGTTACGGAGTCCTGTATTGCTCCACTATCGGTGAGCACATTGATCGAGAAGCTGTCCCAATCGGGCAAGCCCGAAGCAGCAGAAGCTCCAGCTCCGAGAAACAGTCCAATGTGCTGACTCGTGTCTATTGAACGGAGAACCCGAATGATGTCACCGTCAATCTCAGCTGCGCTCACTCGCAGCATTGTATGGGTCGCTATCGGCTCCTGCGACGACAACACGTGTGAATGCTTGGAGTAGGTCGAGCTCATGGAGTGCTCGAAAACCACGACAGACTCGCGTCAGCGCAGTACTCAACATCTGTGGGCGCATCCGAAGGTGTCGAAGATTCCCTTGCTCGAGTAAGCGCACCTTCGGCACCTTCGCCGAAATCTCGGGCGCCTTCGCGAACCGGGGCCGGTTCGATCGTCCATACCCACCCCTTGCTGAACCCGTCCTTGCCGGTGCGGACTCCAGACTTCTTCCGCGCCTTCTTCACCGCGTTGTCGCTCAACCCAGCCGCCCGCGTCACCTTCAGAACATCCGATGCGGGTGCTGACCCACCACACTCGATGAGGTAGTCGCGGATCACCATGGTGATCTCGTCGCGTTCCTCGATCTCCTCGTCGACACCACTCAGCAGCTCCCGCGCATCGCGGGTGGTCTCCCCCAACCACTTCAGGACACCGACCTCAGCCGAACCATCCTCTGTCTCGACCGATGCCGACACGATCGTCGCTTCCATCGACCGCGTCCGCGGCGCGAGGTTGGCCTTGGTGTTCGTGACGATGAGATTCCCGCTGTCCTCGTCCTTCGCCACCGACAACACCGACCGCGCCACCTGCGACCACGCGATCGAACCGAGGATGAGCTTCCCAGTGTCAGTACCGTCCCTCTTGCCGAAGTGGCACAGCCCGAACACAACACAGCCCTGGCGAGCAGCAAGCTGCGCGAGCGGCTCGAGGTACGAACGCACCGCACGATCGTCCTTGCCCGACAGCTCCGACGACATGCTCGACGTCGCTGCATCAAGAACGACGAATGCCACCTGATTCTGGGCGATGACCTTCTCCAACGATCCGATATCCAACGGGAGAATCACTGTCCCCGAATCGGTTTGAGATGTCTCGACATCAACGAACAGCACCCGATCCATGTCCGCCCCAGCAGCTTTCAACCTCGGCGCGACCGTGAACTCACGGGAGTCCTCCGAGTGGATGTACAGCACATTCCGCGGCGTGCCGTGGAGCTCGCCCTCCAACGTCCCGCAGGTGATCTGCGCGCAGATCTGCGCTGCCAGAGTGGACTTGCCGAGCCCCTCGCGGCCGGCGAGCAGCGTCAGCGAACCGGCAGGGATCCAGTCCTCCATCACCCACCTGACCCGCTGCATCTTCACGTCCGAACCGCGGGTGATCTTCAACCGGCGAGCCGCCTGACGACCACCCAGGTCGACAGGCTCGAACTCGTCGAGTCCGTGACCGGCAGCAATGTGGTCGGCCGCGTCCTTACCGGTCCTCGCCACCACGATCGCGGCAGCAGCAGCGATCGGTTCGACCAGATCGTGGACCTGCAACGCGTGCCGGCGGCCCGGCTCGTCGTCATCGGCGACAATCACCACGGCGTGGCCGGCCAACGGCGACCACTCGAACAGGTGACCCTTGCCCGCGCCCATCGCCGAACACACGGCGACACCTCCGGCCGATTCGACGGCGTGGACATCCTTCTCACCTTCGACGACGTACACCGTTGTGCCTGTTGGCACTTCGTCGAGTCGTTCGGCTCGGTACAGGTCGCGCCCTCCAGTGTTACCGGACTGACGGAACTTCTTGCGGCCACTGTCGTCGTACGTGCGGTGCACAGTACGGCCGTCGCGGTAGTGGTATCGGGTGCCGACGGGATCATCGAACAGATCACGCATCGTGAGTCCGATAGCGTCAAGCACGCCCTGCTTATCGTCGGCGTGGCTGTTCATCAGGACCTGTCCGTCGATCTGACGGAATGTCACCGACCGGTCCGACGTCGAGTGGCCCGGGGCCTGCGCAGATGCTGTGCGCCCGGGTCCTTCTTTCCACACCAATCCTTGCTTGAGCCAACGCTCGCGGAGCCGATCGAGCGCCGTCATATTCCCCACCATCCTCGATGCAACCTCTGATGCATTCGAACTTGCCTCTCTGGGAATCGAGGCCGGGAGCCCACAGACTCCCGGCCTCGCGTGTGCCGAATCCTCGAAGCGCTTGTTCAGCGGCGTCTTTGGATGACCCGGCCAAGGTCGGCGAGTTCCGCACGCTCGGCGAGGATCCGGTCATGCAGCTCGTCGATGTGCTTGTCGCTGAACATCGGGATCCGGCGGTATTCCTCGCGGAGGCGCCCAGTCCTGATCGCGGCGGCCTCGAGTTCCCCGAGCGTCCATCCGGACGCGTTGATGATCTCGTCGCAGGTCGCGCCGAGATTCGAGAGCAGAACTTCCGCTTCAATGATGGTGTGGTTAGACTCGCTCATCACACAGGTCCCTTTCTGTGAGTTGGTGTCGACGCCGCAAGTGGGATTCAGGAGTGGCGGCTCCCCCACAGCGGCGTCGTCTATGTCTGTAGTCACGCGGCGCCGGGCCGATCGTCAGTGCGCGCCATGAGATTTGCTCGCACGAATGTTTCTACGTCCTCCCATCGATAGAGAACGCGTCGCCCGTGCTTCACGAACTTCGGTCCGATGCCGCGGTATCGATCGTTGGCAAGCTTGGCGGGCGTCGTACGCAGATACTCGGCAACTTCCTCCGTAGTCGCCAGGTGCGCTTGGGTCATGTCCCATCCCCTTCAACTCGATTCGATCCAGTGTTGCAAAACTGGCTCAACGAAGTTCTACAGTTATTGAGCCGGATATGCAACACTGGTTCACGACCCAGTGTTGAAACACCAGGTCAGAACGTGGGAGTCTGACGCATATGCGGATCAAGCCGGATGCTCCCTCGCCCAACTACGAAGTCGCACCTGGACTGAGGGGGTACAGGACCGTGGAAGTAACCGCGAAGCCGGGAGATTGGGATCTCCCCTACGCCGTGACAGCAACGATGGAAGCACGTGACGGCAAGTACGTCGTGACACGACTCGTCGTCGAAGAAGTCGAGGGCGGGCCGACCGTACAGCGTGGAGAACTGGCCAAGATCTCGGTCGAGCCGTTCATCCGAGCCGCCGCTTCGGAGACCGTACTCGAACGTGCCGGCACATCACCGGACGCATCGAAGCAACTTGCTTCGGGAGCGCTGAACAGCTTCGTCGAGCGCGTGCGAACGAAAGGACTGACCGACGATGATCTGCCTACCCTCGCGGAACTCTATCGCTGGATCCGCCTTCAGGAGGGCAAGCCCACCGCCATGCTCACGGCCGAGCTCAATCTCTCGACCGCCACCGTGAAGCGCTGGCTCGCGAGGGCTGTCGACGCCGGTCATCTCGCCCAGGCCGAGCGAACCAAGTAGCCGTGGCGACCATCGAGTCGTACGCGACCGCGGCGGGGAAGCGGTACATGGTTCGCTTCCGCACGCCCGACCGCACCCAGTCGAAGAAACGAGGCTTCCGCACCAAGCGCGAAGCAGAGGCATTCGCGGCGACCGTCGAGGTCGAGAAGATGCGCGGTGAATACGTACCGCCATCACTCGGGCGCATCACCGTCGACGAACTGGCGCCCGATTGGCTTGTCCGCAAGCAGGCCGATGTAGCGCCGTCCAACTATCGGACACTCGAGTCGGGCTGGCGTACGCACGTACAGCCGCGGTGGGGAAAGGTACGCATCGCCGACGTCGAACTGTCGCGGGTCGAACAGTGGATTGCGCAGATGCAGCGAGACGGAAGTGGGGCCACGACCGTCGTCCGGTGCTACGGAGTCCTGGCAGGCATCCTCGACGATGCGGTGAAGTCACGCCGACTGGCGAGCAACCCGGCCCGCGGAGTCGAGAACCTGCCCCGCAAGACCACCAAGCGTCACGTGTACCTCTCTGCCGAGGACGTAGCACTACTCGCACGCGAAGCCGGCAAACATCGACCGCTCGTTCTCACTCTCGCCTACACCGGCATCAGGTGGGGCGAGGCGGTCGCCTTGCGAGTCCGCGACGTCGAGTTCCGCCGCCGCCGGCTGACGGTCCACGACAACGCCGTGCAGCTCGGTGTGGACCACGCAGTCGGCAGAACCAAGAGCAAGCGCACACGGTCCGTCCCTGTCCCCATGTTCGTGCTCGATGAACTCGCAGAGCTGTGCAAGGGCAGAAGGCCGGAGGATCTCGTCTTCCCCGGTCCCGAGGGCGCCTATCTTCCCCGGCCGAAGTCGAATGGCGGATGGTTCGCCGGTGCCGTGAAGCGGTCGGGCGTGCAGCGGGTGACTCCACACGATCTGCGACACACCGCGGCCTCGCTCTCGATCAGCGCCGGCGTCAACGTCTTGGCGCTCGCCCGAATGCTCGGCCACACTTCGGCGAAGGTCACGCTCGACACCTACGCGGACCTCTTCGACGGCGATCTGGACGTGATAGCGGAAACCCTCCACACCCGGTACGCGCAGGCAGGCGCTCCCCTCGCGTGCATAACACCGACGCTCCATCCAAACGTGCAATCACAACACCTCTCACCTGCGTGAACGGAACAGAGTTCTCGACGATGGCTGAAAATGAGCGGATGTCAGCCGTCAGGTTCTGGCATGGTCAACGACGATGCCAGGATCGTGTTGAGGACTCTGTCCACGGACGCAGACTCCGGGCTCCAGGTCCCGCGGATCAACCTACGGGAGCAGAACTGCTGTCTCCGGCAGGAAACCGAAAGTAGTCGCAGACGGCACCCGCGTACACGCGTCGGTCCACGTGCTCGAAGCGAACCTTTTCGAGTACGCGCACGCTCGCCTGATTCCCCACCTCGACATGCGCACACAGCCCACTCGACGACCTTTCACGCCCAGGATGTTCGAGATGCCAGTTGACCAAGGCTCTTGCGATCTCCGTCGCGAGACCCTGACCCCACAGGTCTCGGCTCAGGGCATATGTCAGCTCGCGACAGGAGTCGACCTCACCAAACCCTGCGCGACCGATCATGTTGCCGTCGCGGTTTTCCACACGCCACTTGGTCCAGCCCCGAGTCCGCTGCTCACCGAGGTAGCCGTCGAGGCGCGACCGCGCCTCTGCGAGAGTGTCCGGCCGTCCGTGACCGATGAATCGCATAGTGAGTGGGTCGGAGTGCAGAGCGACCAGATCGTCCAAGTCGCCTGGCAGCCAATTCGTAATCGTCAGCCGGTCTGTACTCAGGATGGTGCGACGGCTCATAGCCATCATCCTTGCAGGCTGAGTGCAGCCCGCGATGTGACCACAGCGAGGACCGACACCATGCCGCCCGCGATCTGGACCTGGTCCAGAGACCCTCCACACCCGGTACGCGCAAGCAACTGTGCCCAATGTGTGCCCAAAGCCGACACTCAACCCGGCTGCGCGAACACAAAAAAGTCCCTCACCTGCGTAAACAGGTGGGGACTCTTGGCGGTGGCGGTGGGATTTGAACCCACGGACGGGGGTTACCCGTCACACGCTTTCGAGGCGTGCTCCTTAGGCCGCTCGGACACGCCACCGCTAGAAGACTTTACCGGATCTGGTCGCTGGGTCGAAATCGCCTGGTCAGGAACCGATAGACGGCGTGCGGTGGTCGCGGAAGAACTCTTCGAGCATCGCCGCGCACTCCCCTTCGAGCACACCGCCGCGGACCTCCGGGCGATGCGTGAGCCGGCGGTCCCGCACGACGTCCCACAGCGACCCCACAGCACCGGTCTTGGGCTCCCACGCACCGAACACCACCCGCGACACTCGAGCGAGCACCAGCGCACCCGCGCACATCGTGCAGGGTTCCAATGTCACGGCGAGGGTCGCACCCTCGAGGCGCCAGCCGTCCCCGTACACCTGTGCAGCGGCCCGCAGCGCGAGCACCTCGGCATGAGCGGTCGGATCGCCGACGGCCTCACGCGAGTTTGCGGCACGAGACAGCTCGGTGCCGTCGGGCGCGAACACCGCCGCGCCCACCGGGACATCCCCGGCAGGCGCGGCAGCCGCTGCTTCCAACGCGACCCGGATCAGCTCTTCGTCGTCGCGCAGACCCATCTAGTTCATCTTGTCGAGCGTCGAACTCAGCACGTCGTCGAATCCGAGTCGCTGCGCTATCTCGTCGATCTGCTCGTCGGGATACAGATCCGTCTCAGACAGGATCACCGCGAGCACCGGTTCGGGCAGGCCCATGTCGGCGAGGATCGCGAGGTCGCCTTCCTCCCAGGGCTCCACGTCGTCGAGCTCATCCGGATCGATGTCCGGGATCTCCACGTTCAACGCGTCGAGTACATCGGCTGCGATGTCGTAATCAACGGCCATCGTCGCATCCGACAACAGCAGTTGAGTGCCTGCCGGGGCAGGGCGAACGATGATGAAGAACTCGTCGTCGACATTGAGCAGACCGAACACTGCTCCGGAACTCCGGAGCTCCCGCAATTCCGTCACCGCAGCGTCGAGGCTCGACAACGCCGGCGCTGACAGTGCACGACACTTCCAACGTCCGTCCTCACGCGTCACGGCAACGGCAAAACCTTCGAAGTCCTCTGTCGAACTCACCGCAGGGCTCTTGTCCCCGACACGCTGTGCAGCCATGCGCGCAACGGTAGTCGGCCCGGTCCCACGAATGAAGCCCACCGGTGAATATGCCAATCTGAAGCGGTGTCCACACCTGCCGCCGCTCCCCCCGTCTGTGTCCTCGGCCTCGGTCTGATCGGCGGGTCCGTACTCCGGGCCGCGACAACGACCGGCCGTCGAGCCTGGGGATACAATCGATCCGCGCACGCGGTGGACGCTGCCGTCGCCGACGGGTTCGACGCCTCCACCGACCTCGCAGCCACGCTCGCGCGCGCGGAAGAAACCCAGGCACTCGTGGTGATCGCCGTGCCGGTGCCCGCAGTCGACTCGATCCTGGCTGCGATCGCCGAGCATGCGCCGAACGTGGCACTCACCGACGTAGCGAGCGTGAAGGCACAGATCGCCGACGCGGTCGCAGCGCGCGGACTGTCGCGCCGATTCGTCGGCGGCCATCCGATGGCCGGGACCGCAGAGTCTGGGTGGGAGGCCGGATCTGCAGATCTCTTCCGCGACGCCGTGTGGGTCGTCACCGTCGACGACGGCACCGATCCCGACGTGTGGCAGCAGGTGGCAGGGCTCGCCCTCGACTGCGGCGCAGTCGTCGTCCCCGCCGAGTCCCGCGAACACGATGCGGCGGTCGCGCGGATCTCCCACCTGCCCCACATACTCGCCGAAGCACTCGCGCTCTCCGGGGCCGGCGGCGGCGACCTAGCGCTCGGGCTCGCCGCGGGATCGTTCCGCGACGGCACCCGCGTGGCCGCGACCTCACCCGGCCTCGTCGACGCGATGTGCGAAGGCAACGCGACGGCACTGCTCGTGGCACTCGACGAGACCCTCGACGTCCTGCGTGCAGCACGCGAGCAACTCGCGGACGGCAGCACCGGCGAGCTCACCCGCAGCGGCCATGAGGCCCGCACCCGCTACGAACAGCGCCGGCGCCGGAAGATCGCCGGGATCGTGCCCGGCGACGACAATTGGATCGAACGACTCAGGGACGCCGGGCGGAAAGGAGGTGTGTGGGCGTGACGAATCTTCGTGACACCGCGGCCGCTCTCACCACGAGGAAACTCACCGCGACCGAACACGTCCGCCAGGTCCTCGCCGATCTCGATGCGCTCGACGGCACCCCCTGGTCCAACATCGTGGCCGCCCGCGATGACGCGGCGGCTCTCGAGAGCGCAGCGCGCGCCGACGCCGACATCGCCGCCGGCAACTGGATCGGTCCCCTGCACGGTGTCGCGATCGCGGTCAAGGACAACATCGACGTCGCAGGACTACCGACCCGCTGTGGCAGCAACGTGTTCGCCGACGCACCCGCCGCCGACCGGGACGCCCGTATCGTCGAAAAACTGCGTGAAGCCGGCGCGATCATCGTCGCCAAGACCCACCTGCACGAATTCGCCTACGGACCGACAGGTCTCGTCAACGCCTCGGGCCCTGCTGCTCATCCACACAATCCGGCGCTCATCAGCGGCGGCTCGTCATCCGGTTCGGCGGTGCTCGTCGCGAAGGGCATCGTGCCGGTCGCGGTGGGCACCGACACCGGCTGCAGCGTCCGCACACCCGCCGCATTGTGCGGCATCGCCGGATTCAAGCCGGGCAGCGGCGCGCTCCCTCTCGACGGAGTCTTTCCCCTGTCCACGACCTTCGACCACGTCGGTCTGCTCACCACCGACAGCCTCGACGCAGCCCTCGCATGGGGTGCAGTTCCCGGAGTCGCGCATCTACGTTCCCCCGTGTCGGGGTTGAGGGTCGGCCGACTCCGCGGCGGAATCTGGGACCTCACCGACCCGGAGTTCGACTCCGCGGCAGACATCGCCTGCCGCACCCTCACCGACCTAGGCGCCGAGGTCGTCGACGTCGTACTGCCCGAAACCGACGATCTGCTCGGTGTGTATCCGATCATCACCGGATCCGAGGCATACGAAACGCACCGCGACAGATTCGAGGCCGATCCTGGGCGCTACGAGCCGCCCACTGCGGCACTCCTGGAAGCACAGAGGGATCGGCCTGCGCACGAGTACCTCCGGGCGCTACGAACGGCTCAGAAGCTCCGACACGACGTCCTCCAGCGGTTACGCCGCACCGAGAATCTCGATGCGCTGGTCACTGCCACCACGAGCATCCGCTTCGCGAGCCTGGACAGCGATCCGGCAGAGCTGCGCGCACCACTGCTGCAACGCTGTATTCCGTTCAGCGTGCTCGGCGTACCCGCGATCTCGGTGCCCGCGCCCGGTGCCACCGGAGTCGGGTTGCAGATCGTCGGCCTCACTGCCGGTACCGGCGGCCACGGAAGCCACCCCGCCGAATCCGCTGCACTTGCAGTTGCGCTGGCGGTGGAAGGTGTCAGCGAAAGCTGAAAGCTAGATGCGTTCGGCCAGCCCACGGTAGGTGATGACAAACCCGTCTTCGTCGACGGTCACAGAGGACGACGACACCGGCGACATGACGTGGATCCCGTCGGCGGCGCTGCTGTAGATCACCGTGGCCTCCTGCACCCTCAGGTCCAGCAGGTTGACGTACACGACCGGAACCTCGAGTTCGTCGGCACCTTCCTGCAACCGGTAACGCCTGATCGGCAACGCATTGAAGAAGGGACTGAGGATCACATCGACGTCGAGTGCCCCACCGAAGGATGCCCGCTGGTGGTTCGTACCGCTGTCCACCATCCAGATGCCCTCACCGGAACGGCTGATCGACATGTGCCGTTCGCCGGCCGCCATCGTGGTACGCACCGACAAGCGACGTGTAACTCCGTCCTCGTCGGTAACGAGATCGTAGGAGGCGCTGAACGCCGGATGTTCGGAACATTCGGCCCCGACGATACGACCGGTCGCCTTGACGCGCTGACCGCTCAACTGCACCCGCACCGATTCCATCCGGGGCGCGTCCAGCGACCTCCAGGTCAGGAGCGCGGGCCAGTGGGACGCTGGGTTTGCCGCAGGACGAACGGCATCAGAGTCTGGGCTGCTCACGGTCTACACCGTATGCGACAAGTCGCCGACGAGAGGCATCGGTGCCGGTATTGGAGGCTGCTCGGTACGGAGATGTCTCACGTCGCAGCTCCGCTCCTCGTGAGCGGACATATCTGCAACATCTCTACCTGCACCGATATCTCCCTACCTCGGATCGATCCACTCACCGACCACCCTCGTTGCCCGTCCGGGTACCCACCGTCGAACGAAGATCGAAAACTGGGCGACGCCACCGCCTCGGAATCGGCTCCTCTGCCTTATATTGGCCTAGAGTCGCTTCATGCGCACCGTGTGGACAGTTCCTCTGAACATCGCTCAGACATTGCTGGAATCTCCAGAGATCCAGATGTTCCTGACCAGCAATGAGCTGCCGGACACCGCGGACGATCCTCGCCAGAGACTCTCCGAGTTCACGCTCGCGCTGGGCGCACTGGCACGCAACAGTGGACGCACGTTCGGCTCTGTCGACGCCGCGAACCGCGAATTGTTCGGTGGCTCGGCGGGCGCAGTCCCCGTATCACTGCGTCTGACAGTTCTGCGCGCAATCGTCGCCAAGGTCGACGATCGAACACCGACACCCGGACCACTCCAGAAGAACGTGATCGATCAGCTCGGTGCGTATGTCTACGCGATCGTGGACACCCGCGACCGGAGCATCCTCTACGTCGGAACCGGCCGAGCCAATCGCATCTTCACGCTCACCTGGACTGCACTGGGTGAAACCCACAAAATCGAGGACTCGAAAGAGAAGGCACCCCTCGCGACTCAGGAGACCAAGGCAGCAATTCGTCGCATCAAGGCGGTGTACGACTCCGGATACTCCGTCGAGCACTTCATCATCGCCGACGCGCTGCGCCCCGCGGCCGATCCCGAGCACACAGCGAGCGATGTCGCACAGGCTGTCATCAGTTCGCTCGGTCTGCTCGAACCGCATCGAGGCGAACCTGTCCTGACGAATCTGGCAGGCACCAACGAGGAATCCGAAGCAGACCGCACCGCAATTCCGATCTCGGAGATCGTTCGTCAGTATTCTGCGCAGGCAGCTCCTGAGCCGCCCACACCCTGCGTGGTTCTGCGCATCAACGAGGCGAAGAAAGCTTCGACGGAGGCTGTCCGTGAACTCGCGTCACGGCCCTGGCCCGCCGGAACCGCAGCCCGAGGAATCGACGGACTGCCGATCATCGTCGTCGCCGACAACATCGTGCGCGGCGTCTATCGCGCGACCGGGTGGGAAGCCGGCGCCCGCACCGAGGAGAACGGCGGTACGATTCTCTACCGATTCCGCGGAGAAGCCGATCCCGAACTCGAAAAGGCCTTCGTCAATACACGTCTGACGCCGGATCGTTTGGGACTCAAGCGTTGGCCGACAAGCGGGTGGGCACCCCGACTGACTCGTGCACTTCCGCGGCCGGGGGGGCATCCGGTTTCGAAGCCGGCAGCGCGACCGAAATCGTCCCGCTTCTGATCAGAACAGATAAAGAAAGTGGGGCAGGTCCGGATTGATTCCCGGACTCGCCCCACTTCTGTTCAACCCCTACAACACAAAACACGGAAGGGGCCCACACAATGTGTGAGCCCCTCCCGGAACGGGTGTTCGGCGGTGTCCTACTCTCCCACACCCTGTCGAGTGCAGTACCA
>NZ_JBHWXB010000032.1:0-19803 GCF_042729855.1 Rhodococcus sp. NPDC060090
GCCGGGGCCTCTCCCCCCCCCCCCCCCGCCGCGGGTGCTACCTGGATCTGCGATGACTCGTGTCGCACAACGGGTACGACGCGCTGCGCCGGCATCGGCACACCGCCACCATGAACCGATCTGATTCGGTTTCGGTGCCGTCTTCCGCCACGATACGCACGGGGCCTTCGACGAGCGCTGGACCGCCCTTCACGAGCCGTACCTCCCGCACATCACGGTCATCATCAACCTTCCTCGAGCGCACACTCGAGCCGGGTTCTGTCTGCACGGATCACCACCACCTCTTCGCTCGTAGCATCCTGGGCCGCCAATTGCGTGTGCTGTAGATAACCGACCCTGCTCTGCAACACAGGACCGAACGGGATGCTCTGCCGGGCAACGACTGCCGCTTTCAATCCCCCACCGCGCAGCCGATCGAGTGTGGTGTCGACTCCACTGAAGCCGGAGTGAACGATCAAAGAGAAACCGTTGTCCGACAGAAGGTTCGGCAGCTCGTCACACAACGGATCGAGAACGCATCGACCATCCGGTCCGGCGTCCCATCTCGGATCAGCGGGGCCGCCTTCGTGGGGCACGTATGGCGGGTTGGACAGGACGACATCGAAAGGCCCACTACGGGTAGCGGCATCCAGACCCCCGCGCAGAACGCGTATGGGCAATCCCCGTGTGCGGGCGTTCAACCGGGCTGTCAACACAGCACGCGGCGCAATATCGACCGCTGTCACCGACGCGGCTCCGAGCTGGGCGGCGGTGACAGCGAGAAACCCTGTACCGGTGCAAAAATCCAGTACCCGGGCATCACGGGCCCCGCCGGCTTCTCGTAGCGCGTGCGCGAGCAGGAACGAATCCTCTTGTGGCCGGTAGACCCCGGGCATTCGCCACACGCGGGCATACTTCGTACGAAGGAGCATCGGCGGAGCTGTCACGACGTCATCACCTCGGATCGTGGGGGGCGTAGGAAGGGTTACCCCAGATCACGGAGATCAAACCGCACACCAGGCAAGACAGGAATTCGCGAGGCAACTACGTCAGGATCCGCCGTGTCAGGCCATGGAGCCCCCGGCGCAGCGTCCCGGAAGGTTTCTCGTCCCCGAGCGCGGCCCGCGCGGCATTCCAGCCGCACATTCCGTGCACGCCGCCTCCCGGGTGGGCGCCGGCACTCGCGAGAAAGAGACCGTCGACCGACGTGCGTGGACCTCCGAACCCGGGAAGTGGACGAAAGAACAGCTGCTGTTGGATTTGTGCGGTACCACCGTTCACGGCACCACCGACCAGATTGGCGTCCGCGTCCTCCAGGTCGCGGGGGCGCTGCACGGTACGTCCGAGAATCGATTCCCTGAATCCCGGCGCGTATGCCTCGAGCTGTGTATCCACACGCTCGGCGAGTTGGTCTGCTGCGTCGTCGTCGGTGGTCCCCCGGGGCAGGTGGGTGTAAGCCCAGCAACTTTCCGTACCGGCAGGTGAGCGGGACGGATCGGTGGTGGTCATCTGACCCACCAGCATGAACGGCGACTCAGGCACCACGCCCGTCTCGAGATCTGCCGCCCACCGCACCATCGCATCTGTATCGGCACCGACGTGCACCGTCCCTGCCCCGGCCAACGACGGTGACCGCCAAGCAATCGGACGACCGAGTGCATAGTTGACCTTCACGACGGGGGTGTCCCATTGGAAACCTCGAAGATCCGCACGGATCCGATCACTTACCGCGTGATGTGGCAGGAGCTGTTCGTAGAGTGCGGGCGCCGATACATCGGCAAGCACTGCGCGACGAACACGGACCCGTTCGCCGGAGGCATTCCGAACCGCCACGGCTCGTCCGTTCTCGACGTCGATGTGGGTGACCTTCTGTCCGCACAGCACACGTACGCCCACGCTCTCCCCTCTGCGTACGAGCGCATCGGTGAGCGCGCCTGCCCCTCCCACGGGCGCCGGAAAACCGACGTCCTGGGCGAGCATCGTCAGGATGTACCCCATGACTCCACTGCCCGGTGCATTCGGGGGCGTATCCGCATGCATGGCATTTCCCAGCATGAGGAGACGCGCCGACGACCCACCGAAAAGCTCTTCGGACATGCGTAATACCGGCAAGGCGAGCATCCTCGCGAAGCGCAATGTCTCTGCGGTTCCCAAGCTCCGAACAAGTGAGGCCGCCCCGCTGACGGGCGGAAAGGGCCGAAGGAGCAGCCGGAGAAGCGGCTCGCGGATCCGCTCCCACTGCTCGACCAAACTCAGCCAGGACTTCCCGTCGCCTGCGCAGCGGCGTTCGAGGTCGGCGGCCGTGTCTGCGGGGTCCGGCCACACCACCACGGCATCGTCGTCCTCCGGTCCCAGCGGATGGCCGAAGGCCGCAGCCGAACGACTCCAGCGCAGACCGTGGGACTCGAGGTCGAGAGCACGAAAAGCAGGAGAAGCGGCCGCGAGCGGATGGAAGGCACTGAACAGATCGGCAGTGAACCCCGGATGCAGCTCAGCACTGCGGACAGCACCACCGGGCGTCTGCTGCTCCTCGAGAACGACGACATCCCAACCCTGGTCGGCGAGGGCAGCTGCCGCAGCCAGCCCGTTCGGTCCCGCGCCGATCACCACCGCATCCACTGTGCCCAGACCCGTAGCTGCGGACTCCCCGGCTTCGGACTTCATTCCACGGCCTCCCTGTGTGTTCCACGTTCCGCGATCAATACCAATCGACGTAGGCACTCCTGGTTGCGCGGACGAACCAGCTCGGTCTGGACGAGGCGGGGGAGCACGCGCCCCACGCCGCCGGTGACGTGTTCGGACATCGTGATGTGAGAACCCGTTTCCGACGGAGTCACCGTCAATCGGATTTCGGCGCGACCGAAAGGCCACGCCCTCGCAGTGAGGACCAGCTCGTGCTCGGCAGTTCGCGCGAGCACCTCCGTGTGGTCGTCGAGCAGTACGGGCCACAAGCCCACAGAGTGGTGGATGCGGCTGCCCACGTCCGGCCATGTGGCGTCCACCTGTCGAATGCGGGAGGCGCCTACCACCCACCCCGCATAACGCCATCCGTCGGAAAGTACGTTCCATACCGCAGAAGGCGAGGCGGTTGTGTCCTGCCGGGCAATTCGAGACATTCCGTCCTCCGTCATCCGGTCGATGCGCGAGTGGGTACCCCGTTCGGCCTCGATACACACGACCCGCTCGGGTGTGGCCGCTCGGGTGTGGCCGCTCGGGTGTGGCCGCTCGAGTGTGGCCGCTCGAGTGTGGCCGCTCGAGTGTGGCGCAGCCCGGGCGGGGGTACCAAGACGTCATGAACTCTCTCCCCGACGATACGGCCGAGCCCGTCAGCGGCGAAGCATCTCCGTCTGCATTCGTATTCGCACCCTGTCCGTTGTTGACGGTGACGATCGAGACAGCACCCGATGGCGGCCAAGAACTACACGTCCATGCGGGTGGGCAGGGGTTCTGGATCGGGCGGATGGCGGCGATCCTGGGTATGGACGTCCACCTGTGCGGGCCCTTCGGGGGTGAAGCGGGGAATATCCTCGTCGACCTCATCACTCGCGAAGGCCTGACCGTCCATCCCGTCACCACAACCCGTGACAACGGCTCGTACATCCACGACCGGCGAGGCGGGGACCGCACGGTGGTGGTCGAGGTGCCTCCCCCGCCGCTCACACGGCACGAGACGGACGACCTGTTCAGTACGTCGCTTGCTGCCGCCATGGCCGCCGACGTCGCGATCATCGGAGGTCCGCACTGCGACGAGGCGGTTCCGATCGAGGTCTATCGACGGTTGTGCGCCGATCTGTCCGCTCTGGAAATTCCGGTGGTGGCCGATCTGTCGGGTCCCTCGCTCACTGCAGCCTTGGAGGGAGGCGTCACCGCCCTCAAGGTCAGCCATGAGGATCTCATCGAGGACGGTAGAGCGCAGTCCGACGATCTCGACGACCTCATCGCCACGATGCATCGACTGCACGAGGAGGGAGCGGAGACAGTGGTGGTTTCTCGCGCGGGCGACCCGGCGATCGCGCTGTGCGACGGGGAGGTATGGGAGGCCGAGACGCCACCCGTCCAGATCGTCGACCATCACGGGGCAGGCGATTCCATGACCGCAGGTTTCGCGGCGGCGTTCGCGAAGGGAAAGTCCAGCGTCGAAGCTCTACGACTCGGGGCCGCGGCAGGGGCAATGAACGTGACAAGGCGAGGGCTGGCCACCGGGGACCCGGTGGCGGTCGTCCGTATGGCGGAGAACGTGCAGGTGCGGCGCGTGGAAGCCGCGCAGCGATGAGGGCGCTCATCGTCAACGACGACGGGATCGACAGCCGCGGGCTCAGGGTCCTGGCGCAGGTCGCTGTCGACGCCGGACTCGACGTCACCGTTGCTGCGCCGCACATAGAACGTAGCGGTGCGAGCGCCTCCCTGTCCGCGCTGGAGGAGGAAGGCACGTTGTCGATGTCGCTGCGGACCTTCCCCGAACTCCCGGAGCTCGAAGTATTCGCGGTCGAGGCGTCCCCTGCGCTGATCACGTTCATTGCCTCGGAAAATGCCTTCGGTCCAGCTCCGGATATTGTGTTGTCCGGTATCAATCTCGGCCCCAACACCGGCCATGCCATCCTGCACTCGGGCACGGTGGGCGCGGCGCTGACTGCCGCGAGTCACGGAGCGAGAGCTGTCGCGCTTTCGCTGAACGGGACCTCGCCCTCACGCTGGGAGACGGCGGCATCGGTTGCCACGCGTGCTGTGCAGTGGGCGATCGAACATGCTCCTCGAGGGCAGGTACTCAACGTCAATATCCCGGATATACCACTCGATGAAGTGCGTGGTCTGCAGACTGCTCCCCTGGCCGAGTTCGGCGCGGTGCAGGCCGAGATCGGGGAGGTCGAGGAGAGCGGCCGCGAGAGCCGGAGCGTGGCGGTGACGTTCCGTAGCGTGATGATCGACGAAACCTATGACAGCGACGCCGCCCTGCTCCACCGCGGCTGGGCCACGGCGACGATGTTGACGATGCCGTTCGAAGTCTCCGGGTTCGATCTCAGCGCATTGGCATTCTCGACATCGGCATGACCTTTGCCAGAGCTCCCTCTGACACGTCAAAGATTCTCACACGTCGAGGATTCGGGCCCCGGCCGATGCCGGTGCCCGAATCCGAATCATGCTGGGTCAGGAGATCTCTCGAAGCCGGGCCGCAAGCAGCGCCTTGCCTTGCTCGGCGCCCTTGCGGGATTCTGCTTGGGCACGACGGAAGAACTCGGCAAGTTCGGTGTCGCCGTCGCGCTCCGCGTCACCGACGTACTGCTCCATGCGCAGCGCGTTGCTCAGCGAAGCCTCGGTGAACCAGATGAGGTTGAAATCCTTGTCTTTCGTTCCGGTGACCGTGCCTGTCTCGGTGTTGTGTGCAGTCATTGTTCGGTCCTCTCCGCTCGGTGGGTCCGGTGTCTGCCGCATACCCACTCATGGTGGAGTGAACCCGCACTTCTCGGATCGTTCACCGGCGGTCTCACCCCACGCCAAAGCGAAGCACTACTCCCCTGCGTGGCTGTCCTCTGTATGAGCGGTGAGGCCGGTCTCGAGAAAGACCACGCGGCGGCCGATCGCCACGGCATGATCGCAGAATCGCTCGTAGAAGCGACCGAGGAGAGTCACATCCACCGCTCCCACGACGCCGTGGCCCCACCTGTCGGAGGTGATGCGCTCGAACAGGGCACGGTGCAACGTGTCCATCTCACTGTCGGCCTGTTCGAGTCCCGCCGCTCGCACCGGATCGCGGTGCGCCAGTACGCGATGGGTCTCGCCCGCCTGCGCGACCGCGACCCGGCCCATGTCGGCGAAGATGTCGTGTGCTTCCAACGGGACCACGTGCTCGGGATACCGCCGGAGGACGGCTTCGGCAATGTGAGTGGCCAACGCGCCCATACGTTAGAGATCCGCGACGATGTGCATGCCTCCGATCATCAGCCGCAGATCGGACGCGACGGGGGCCTGCAATGCCAGGAGGGAGAATGCGGTGTTCTCCCACTGCCGGGCGGAGGCGTCGCATTCTTCCTGGCTCACGATCACCCGCTCGGCAAGGTCAGGATCCGCCGACATCAACGCGCGCGAAGCGTCCGCCATCATCGATCCCACACCTGTACACATGGCGGCGAGATCCTCGGCAAGGCGATCGACATTCTCAGCGAAACGACTGCGCATCTCCCCAGCCTACGACGTCGACCCCGGAGCGGCTCTCGGCCGCACGTGAGCTCTTGGGGGCAAGGCCCGTCGAACCCATGACTCGTTATGTTGCGTTATGTTGCGGTAGCGCACCGGTGAAGCGGAAGGGTGTGGCGGCGGACGTGCCTGAGTGTCTGCAGTGCGTCACTCGCGAAACTCGAGCCGTTTCCACTGTTCGATCGCCGGGAAAGCGGGTACGCGCACATACATGGAACTCATTGCTATTGCCGCCCTCGTTGCAATGGTGGCGTTCGTAGTCGCCCGCCGCAAGCTGAACCGACGCGAGTAGCGCCGTCGACGGTCGCGTCGGGAATCGGCCACCACCACTTCCGGGTCGAGGGGCCGCAACCCGCGGTCCGTCGACTCGAGGAGGTTCGCGCTGGTCCTCTCTACGCGCGTGTCGTTCCTACGCCAATGCTCAGCTGGCGAATCGGAGCAACGCTGCGCATCCGTCGGCCGGTGTGATCCTCTCGTCCGTGCGGATCAGCACCGAGGCGTTGGCGATCGCCGCGAACGGTAACGCTTCGTCCGCAGGCTGCGGCACAGCCTGCGAGGATCCGAGTTCGGAGAGTTGGTCGGCATCGACGGCCACGGAGGTCGGATCATCTCCTACCAGGACTGTGCGGGGCCCGAGGTCTCCGATGATCAAAGTGTCGACGCTGCCGGCGCGCAATGCGGCGCACACGTGATCGAGTCCCTCGACTGCCAACCCGGATCCACGCCCTGTCTCCGCGCGGAACCGTTGGGCGGCACCATCGATGACAGCCAGCCGTCGGCGTGCCAACTCCGCATCGAGCTCGTCTTCTACTGCGTCGGCGCCGGATCCAGCGGCACGGGCGCCTCCTTCGAGGGGCACCGCGATGGCGCGGGCGCGTTCGGGAAGAGCCTCGAGGAAGTCGGCCCGTGAACGGGTCTCGCCGATCACGAACACCGGTTCGGCGACATGGCCGTCGATCAGTGCGGTCACACGATCGGCGACGGCGGCGATGTTGCGGCGGGCCGCCTCCTCTGCCTGTGGTTGTGGATCCCCATAGCCGGCGGTTTCGGCGCCGGCCGCCTTGTGTACCGGGTACTCGCCGCGTTCGACTGTCTCCGAGCTGACGAGGTGACCCTCGGTGTCCCTGATGGAAATGTCGGCTCCTTCGTGATCAACCGCCACCAGTAAATACGGTGTGGCGGTGACGTGCTCGATCACCGGCACCAGGTACGGCATCTCCGAGTAACGTGCTTCCTGTTGCGCGGGTGGGCGCACCAGGTGCTGGTCGAGGACGACGTGGTCCGCCGCCGCGACCAGTCCCCGCCCACTGCGGCCGACTGCCGGTGGACCCTCGAGCACTGCTTTCTCGAGGGCGGCGAGGACGACCTCGGGGGCGCCCTGATCGTCCAGCGACTCTCGGAGGGAGCGCCAGGTCAATTCTCGTTGCTTCGCGGCGTCCTCGGTGTCGTGGCTGTCCTCGAAGTACACCGACGCGAAAGGTCCCTCAGCGGAAACGACCCGACGGAAACGCTCAGCATGCACGGTCCTACACCTCTTTCTCCAACGACTCGCGGGCTGGGACAACTGTCTGGCCCGGTCCTCGACGCATGCCCGGAACTACATTCGCCCAAACGACCTCGCCGAACGCATTCGGATGTACCGACGCAGCCCGAGTGCAGGCAGGCCCTGCGTGTACCGCGTGCCGCCTGGTATCCGATACCGTGGGCTCCGATACCGTGGGCTCCGCAGACAGACGCCCGTACCTCTCACGACCAGTGGAGGCAGGAACTCGACGAGGAGAAGGGTTCGACCGCGTACTCACGTTGGCGGCTCTGCTACCCGAGTGGCGGGAAACGGTCGACGACTTCCTCGAACTCTCGACTGAACAGTGACAGCGAACGGTGGCCGGCCCCCGGCCGGCCACCGACATCAGTGGTTGCGAAGGGCGTCTATCAGTTCTTTCTTCCGCTTGGACGAATAACCCGACAGACCGACCTCCTTCGCCTTCTTCTTCAGGTCGTCGACGGTCCAGTCCTCGTACGACGACGACTTTCCGCCCTTGCGGCCCATACTGGAACGGCCGCGGGCGGCAGCCGAGTTCGCGATCCGCGCAGCCTTCTCCTTCGACGCCCCGTCCTTTCGTACCTCCTCGTACACCTTCTCGTCCTTGATCGATGACCGCGGCATGGCCTTTCCTCCTCACATCGAATGCTGTCTCGACGGAGTACCCCGACTCATCGTGCGTCTACCATTCTTCTCCCCGGTATCTCTCACCCCAGCCCATCTCTCACCCCAGCCCATCTCTCACCCCAGCCCATCTCTCACCACCTATCCGTTCGCCGACCGATGAGAGCCCTGTCCGTGTCTGTCGCCGGCGAGGAGCGGGGCCTACCTGTCAGGTGGTGTCCGGATGCGCCGGTTCGCCCGTACTCCCGTCTGCCCGCATGAAAAACGACACGCGCCCGTTGGTTTCGAGCACCGCGAGTTCGATTTCGTCGAATCGACGAATCCCCTCCTGACGTGCGCTGCTCATCAGGTCGTCGAGTGACATCCGTTCGGTACGTAGTCGGTGTAGGTCGGGAACTCCGTCGCGGACGATGATGACGGGAACACCGTGCGTCACGCCCCGCAGACGAGGGACTCGGGTGTTGACCCATGACAATCCGAGAGTGAGCAGGGCGAACACTCCGATCGCCAGGACTGCAGCGGTGACGGAATAATCCTGCTGAGTCACTCCCTGCTGAATGAGGTCGCCCATAGCGATGTAGAGAATCAGTTGGAAGGTGCTCAGCTCACCGACCGTCGACCGGCCGACGATACGGGTGACCACCCACAGGAACAGGAACAGGACGGCCGCACGAATGACGATTTCCATCAGGGCACCAGCCAGGTAGTGAAATACGCTGTGACCACATCGCTTCCGTCCTCGTGAACGGATACCGATCCCGATGCACCGGTCTGGCTGGACGGCTGGACATATGCGTCGAACCCGAGGGTCAGCGTGTCACCCGGCGGAGGGTCGAGGGTCATGTAAGTACGGTCGGCATCGGAGGCCTCCGCCGACGGCTCGGGTGTCCAGCCTTGGCTCTCGAACATGTCGAAGTAGTCGGACTCGACGGCGATCACCACCGGTTCCGTGAAGCCGCCGGACTTCCGGACTGTCAGGTTCCAGGGAACATTCAGTCCAGGTCGCGCGATCCGCGGGTATTCGAGATCGAGTTCGTAACCGCCGCCTGATGCGTGGACGGTCATGCTGTACACCCCGAGGATGCCGGTGAGGCCGGCCAGGACGATCACGCCGAGGAGGGCAACCGCCCCTCGGCGAATCCAGGCGATTGTCGGCGTGCGGGCGAAAGACCTGACATCATCCAGTACCGAGTCGGGGATCGGATCGGAGGTGCGCACCGTCCGAATCTCCCACGAACCGGACGCCTGCGCCGGAGCTTCCTGCAAAATCTCGAACCCGGATTTCGTAGGAAGCGCGTAGTCGAAGACTCATTCTTCTGTGGCGTGCCGCAGCCGCGCGTCGAGCAGGCGGTCCAGCAGAGCCAGTGATTCGAGAAGAATATCGGCGCGAAGCGAAGTAGGTGCGTGGTCGGCATCGTCGAGGACTGCTCGAACAGTGTCGATGTCGTCGGCGAGTTCTGCTGCTAGCGCCCGGACGACGCACTGCACCGCGGGAGAGGCATCGACGAAATCGACGGCGCGACCGTCCAGTGTGCGGAAGGAGAGCTGATATCCCTCTGGTTCCGGCGGCCCCCATTCCAGCGGCTCGATGATGATTTCCGCGATCCTGGTGATCACCCATGCGAGTACGCGATCATAGCGGACTTCGTCCTGCGCCGACGCATCCCTGTTCGTGAGTGCAAGATCGCACACCGCTCGGACAAGAGTGCCGTTGTCACGTTCGTCCAGGACGGCGAGGAGGTGTCCCGCTGCTCGTGCTTCCGGCTGAGCGAGGCCGCCGCTGTGTGTCATGACTTTCGGGTTCCCACTTCTCGGAATGCACACACCTCCAGAGCTCAGCCGTCCTCATGCGGAAGGAATTCCTGCGCTTTGGTCTTGACTCCGGTCTTGATGAATCCCCAGGCGTCTTCGTCTCCGTGCACGACCGCGGCGGTGGCGGACTTGAACTGCTCCCAGGTCGCGTGCGGCGGGATCGGCGGCATGTTCGGGTCGGTGTACA
Organism: Rhodococcus sp. NPDC060090; assembly: GCF_042729855.1. Taxonomy (NCBI): domain Bacteria; kingdom Bacillati; phylum Actinomycetota; class Actinomycetes; order Mycobacteriales; family Nocardiaceae; genus Rhodococcus; species Rhodococcus sp. NPDC060090. The sequence goes on from NZ_JBHWXB010000032.1 coordinate 10,338, forward strand.
CGTCCAGAACTGTGGGCCGATCCGCCGACAACGCCTTCTCCCACATCCCCGCGAGTTGGTCGGGGGCGGTGACGGTCTCCGCGTACAAGCCGAGACTCTCAGCGAACGCAGCGTAGTCGACATCCGGAATAGTTTGCGAAGGACTGAATTTGGGAGCACCTGACATCGCCCGCATCTCCCAGGTCACCTGATTCAGATCATTGTTGTGCACGATCGCGACTACGAGCCGGGGATCGTCCCACTCCTGCCAGTAGTGTTTGATGGTGATCAGCTCGGCCAGTCCGTTCATCTGCATCGCGCCGTCGCCGACAAGCGCGATCACGGGGCGTTCCGGGTGGGCGAATTTGGCGCCGATCCCGTAGGGGACCCCGGGCCCCATGGTCGCCAAGGTCCCTGAGAGAGAGCCCCGCATGCGACCGCGGAACCGCAATTGACGGGCGTACCAGTTGGCCGCGGAGCCGGAGTCTGCGGTGACGATTGCGTCATCGGGGAGGCGAGGCGAGAGTTCGGAGAACAAGCGCAGCGGGTTGACCGGGTCTGCGTCCACCTGCGCTTGCATCTCCATGGTTTCCCACCAGCGCGCCACGTCGGCTTCGATTCCCTCTCGCCACGACCGATCCTCCTTGCGGGTGAGGTGCGGAATCAGGGCACGCAAGGCTGTTTTCGCATCGGCGACGAGATTGATCTCGTTGGGGTAGCGCATACCGATCATGTGGCCGTCGATGTCGATCTGTACGCCACGGGCCTGGTCGTAGGCGGGTAAGAACTGGCTGTACGGAAAGGAGGAGCCGATGGTCAGCAGGGTGTCACAGCCGGCTATCATCTCGTAGCTCGGGCGGGTGCCCAGCAGCCCGATCGCTCCGGTGACCCATACCAATTCGTCGGAGAGCACGTCTTTGCCCAGGAGCGCTTTGGCGGCGCCTGCGCCGAGCAGTTCGGCAACCTCCGCGATCTCTTCGTGCGCACCTCGCGCACCTTGCCCCACCAACAGGGCGACTTTGTCGCCGGAGTTGAGGATCTCCGCAGCCCGTACCACGGCAGTGTCGTCGGGGGCGAGGGTCGGGGTGTCGAACCCGATGCTCGAGGGCACCATCTTGAACTCGTGCGTCGGCGGGGAGTAGTCGAGTTCCTGAACGTCCGCCGGAATGATCAGCGCGGTGGGAGCCCGTCGGGTCGACGCCGTCCGGATCGCCCGGTCGAGTGCGTTGGGCAATTGCTCGGGCACCGTCACCATCTGTACGTAGTCGCTGGCCACGTCCTTGTACAGGCTGAGCAGGTCCACCTCCTGCTGATACGAGCCGCCCATAGCGGAGCGGTTCGTCTGCCCGACGATCGCGACCACCGGCACGTGATCGAGTTTCGCATCGTAGAGGCCGTTGAGCAGATGTATCGCGCCCGGCCCGGAGGTGGCAACACACACCCCGACACGTCCCGAAAACTTCGCGTACCCGACGGCTTCGAACGCGCACATCTCCTCGTGCCGCGCCTGAACGAACTGCGGCGTGTTTCCGGCGCGCTCCCAGGCCGCGAGGATGCCGTTGATCCCGTCGCCTGCATATCCGAACACGTGCTCGACTCCCCAGGTACGCAACCGTTCGAGCAGGTAGTCGGCAACATTCTGCTTGGCCATCGAATCCTCCTTTCAGCGCAATGGGACGGGAGTGCCCAACAGGACGCACACGAAGTGCAGCGACCACACTCTCCAGCTACCCGGCATGCAGTGGCCGAAACAACCCGACCTCAGGGAGTGAAGACGACCTTCACTGCACCATCCTGCTTTCGCTGGAAGATCTCGTATGCGTGCGGTGCCTCCGACAGCGGCAGCCGGTGCGTCGCAAACGTGTCCACCCCGAGGGGGTCGTCGTCCGTGAGAAGCGGCAGGATCTCGGGCACCCACCGCAACACATTCGCCTGGCCCATGCGCAAACGTATCTGCTTGTCGAACAAGGTCATCATCGGCATCGGATCGCTCATTCCGCCGTACACACCGATCAAGGAGATGGTGCCGCCGCGGCGCACCACGTCGATCGCGGTGTACAGGGCATTCAGGCGATCGACTCCCGCCTTCTCCATCAACGGCGCAGCGATCGCCGAAGGCAGGTAGCCGGTAGCGGTCTGAGCAAATTTGGCGACGGGCGAGCCGTGCGCTTCCATGCCGACCGCGTCGATCACCGAATCGCTGCCACGCCCATCGGTGCGGTCGCGAATGAGGTCGGCGAGATCGGAACCGGCATCACCGAGATCGATGACCTCCATACCTCGCGCCGCTGCCCGCGCCAGCCGCTCCGGTACGAGATCGACTGCGATGACCCGTGCTCCACGATGCATCGCGACCCGGCCCGCCATATCGCCGATAGGACCGAGGCCGAGGACCGTGACGGTGCCCCCGTTCGGGATCTCGGCGTAGTCGACGGCCTGCCATGCGGTCGGCAGGACATCCGAGAGGTACGCGAATCGATCGTCAGCGGGGCCTTGCGGAACTTTGATGTGGGTCGCATCGGCGTGGGGAACACGCAGATACTCCGCCTGTCCGCCTGGCACGCTCCCATACAGCTTCGAGTAGCCGAACAGCGCAGCGCCGCTCCCCTGCTCACGCACCTGCGTGGTCTCGCACTGCGAGTGGAGTCCGTGGTCGCACATGAAGCACTGGCCACACGAGATCTGGAACGGGATGACCACGCGGTCGCCGCGGGTGAGGTTCGTGACGGCAGACCCCACCTCCTCCACGATGCCCATGGGTTCGTGACCGAGGATGTCCCCCGGTGTCATGAAGGCGCCGAGCACTTCGTACAGGTGCAGATCGGAACCACAGAGATTGGTGGTGGTGACCTTGATGATTGCGTCGGTGGGCTCTTCGATTCGTGGGTCGGGGACGGTGTCGACGCTGACCTCACGTCGGCCCTGCCATGTCACTGCCTTCATTTCGCTCCTCCGCTCCTCGAGACGTGAACACCGGCGTACCCGCAGCAACGGAAGGCAAACGGAGTGAGCAGTGGAGCATTCTCAGCATGAAATCACCCGTGACGGGTATGCCCTGGAAGTGAGCATCCTCAGTGATTCCTCGAGCAGTAGCGAAACGAGCAGTGACGAAGCGCGGTCCTTGTGGCACACCCGGGATGTCGGTCCCCACGTGCACGACACCTGGTCGCAGCGCGAAGACGCCTACGACACCGTCGTCGTCGGGGGCGGACTCACAGGCGTTGTCACGGCTTTGCTGGCGACGCGTGCGGCTCAACGGGTGGCGCTGATCGAAGCGCGCGACATCGGCGCGGTGACCACTGGAAACACCACCGGCAAGATCAGTGTGCTTCAGGGGACTCGGTTGTCGCAGATCGCACGACGGCATTCACAGCCCGTGACGCAGGCGTATGTCGATGCCAACCTCGCCGCCCAGGACTGGCTCGTCGACTATTGCGCCCACGTCGGCCTCACCACCGAAACGGCCGACGCCTACACCTATGCGGAGTCTGCCGCGCACACCCGGGCTGTCGATGCGGAGTATCGCGCGTGTCGAGCGACCGGCCTGCCGGCCCGCCTCGTACACGAGACCGGGCTGCCCTATGCGGTCGCCGCCGCAGTCCTCGTGCCGAATCAAGTTCAATTCGACCCGATGCCCATGCTGCGCGCCGCGGTACAGGAGATCCGCGACCTCGGCGGGGATGTGTTCACACAGCTGAGGGTTCGTACGGTGCGCACCGACAGTTCGGGTTGCACGGTGGTGACCGGCGATGGCGACGTACGCACGGACCACGTCGTGCTGGCCACCGGGATACCCATTCTCGATCGGGGAGGGTTCTTCGCGCGGCTCGAGCCGGACCGCTCGTACGCGGGAGCATTCGAACTGCCCGGCGCACCACCGGAGGGCATGTACCTTTCTGTGGACACGCCCACCCGGTCGCTTCGCACCGCGCCCGGTGGGTCCGGCCGGCTGCTACTGGTGGGCGGCAACGGGCACGTCGTGGGGCGCCACGGGTCGACGAGCGCCGAGGTCGAGGACCTCACCGAGTGGACCCGGCAGCGATTCCCGGGAGCACGGCGAGTGTCGCACTGGTCTGCACAGGACTACAGCACCCCCGATGAGCTTCCGTATGTCGGACCGTTGCTTCCCGACAACGATCGGGTGTCGGTCGCCACCGGGTACGGCAAGTGGGGGATGACGAATTCGGTTGCAGCAGCCCATCTGACGGCCATGCGTCTCATCGGCAGCCCGGATCCGCAGGTCGAATCGTGGGGCAAAGCGTTTACTGCATGGAGCGTGGACCGCCTGTTCGACGCACCGGGTGCGGCTCGTCTCAACGCTGCGGTGGGGCTGCATCTCGCCTGCGGATGGTGGGACGCCGCGACGAGCACGGCCCCGAGCGATCCACCGGCAGAGGGACAGGGGCGTGTCGTGCGGGAGGGCATGCGGCCGGTCGGGGTGTGCACGGTGAACGGGACGACCCACCGAGTCGGTGCCGTATGCCCGCACCTCGGCGGTGTCCTGCGATGGAACGATGCCGAGCGCTCGTGGGACTGCCCCTTGCACGGCTCACGTTTCGATGCGGACGGGACACTTCTCGAAGGACCCGCGACAGGAGGTCTATCGAGCAGATGACGTCGTCCGCATCATGTTTCTCACGCCGCACGAGCCGGGTATGCGGGAGCAACGACTTCGAAGAAGGGTTGATCATCATGAGCACTGCACAGAGTGGACGCCTGACCGGCCGAACCATTGCCATCCTTGCGACCGACGGTGTCGAAGAGGTGGAACTCGTGGAACCGCGCCGCGCAGTGGAGAACGAAGGAGCCACAGTGCGGTTGGTGTCGCTGGAAAGCGGAGAGATCCAGGCAATGAAGAAGGACGTGTATGCCGCGGGGAAGCATCCGGTCGACCAGGTTGTCGCGGAGGCGTCGGTGGACGACTACGACGGACTGATTCTGCCGGGTGGGACGACCAATCCCGATCATCTCCGGCAGGACGAGAAAGCAGTGGCGTTCGTCCGCGACTTCGTCACCTCCGGGCGACCCGTCGGCGTCATCTGCCACGGGCCGTGGACACTCGTCGAAGCCGACGTCGTCCGCGACCGGACACTCACGTCGTATCCGAGTGTCCGGACAGATATCCGCAACGCGGGCGGCACGGTGGTCGACAAGGAAGTGGTGATCGACAAGAACCTGGTGTCGAGCCGCAATCCGGACGACCTGCCCGCATTCTGCTCCGCAATCATCGATGTGTTCGCTGAGTCGGAGACGTCGAAATGATAGGCCAGAGATAGGTGCCACGGTCGTGCTGAGCGAACACAGTCCCCATGACTTCGTGGTGGTCGCGAACCGGTTACCGGTCGATCTCGTCACTCCGTCCGACGACGAGCCGCCGCAATGGCAACGCAGCCCCGGTGGTCTCGTCACCGCCCTCGAACCGGTGCTTCGATCCGTCGACGGCGCATGGGTCGGGTGGACCGGCACTGCCGACATCGATCTCGATCCCTTCGTCGAGGACGGGTTGACGCTCCACCCGGTCCGGCTGAGTGAGAGTGAAGTGGCCGAATACTACGAGGGCTTCTCCAACGCGACACTGTGGCCGCTCTATCACGACGCGCTGGTGGCCCCCACCTTCGATCGACGGTGGTGGCTCACCTACCGAGAAGTCAACCGCCGCTTCGCGGAAGCCACCGCGCGGGCCGCCGCCCCAGGTGCCACGGTGTGGGTCCACGATTATCAGCTTCAGCTCGTGCCGCGAATGCTCCGCGAGCTGCGGCCCGACGTCACGATCGGTTTCTTCTTGCACATTCCGTTCCCGCCGCCCGAACTGTTCCTGCAGTTGCCCTGGCGCAAAGCGGTCGTCGACGGTCTACTCGGCGCCGATCTCGTCGGATTCCACCTTCCGGGAGGTGCCGAGAACTTCCGGTACCTGACTCGACGACTCTTCGACCTGCCCAGCACCCATCGCCGGTCCGAAGGCGGCCGGATCGACCTCGGGACCAGGAACGTGCACGTGGACGCATTCCCGATCTCCATCGACGCGTCCGGGCTCCGTGACCATTCCTTGGAGCCGAGCACGGCGCTGCGCGCAAAGCAGATCCGAGAAGAGCTCGGAAATCCCGAGATCTTCCTGCTCGGCGTGGACCGACTCGACTACACCAAGGGCATCAACGTGCGCCTCGATGCTCTCCGGGAGCTGTTCGAGGACGGAGCACTCGATCCCTACAAGACCGCCATGGTGCAACTCGCGACCCCCAGCCGCGAGCGTCTGGAGGCCTACGCCTCGCTGCGGAACGACGTCGAACGAGAAGTGGGGCGCATCAACGGCGAATTCGGCCGCGTGGGCAGCCCCGTCGTGCACTACATCCACCGTCCGGTCGCACGCGACGAACTCGTCGCGATGTATGCGGGAGCAGACGTCATGCTGGTCACGCCGTTGCGCGACGGTATGAACCTGGTCGCAAAGGAGTACGTGGCCTGCCATAGCGACGGGAAGGGAGCATTGGTTCTGAGCGAATTCGCCGGCGCCGCCGCCGAACTACGTCGCGCCTTGCTGGTCAATCCACACGACCTCGAGGACGTGAAGAACGCGATACTCGCAGCCGTGCGATCCGACGATCCCGGATTGACACGACGGATGCGTTCGATGCACAACCAGGTGATGACCCACGACGTCGACCGCTGGGCGCACAGCTTCCTCGGTGCCTTGCGCGCGGCGTGATCCGCGGCATCGATCCGTACACTTCGGCCGGTCACTCGACGGTCGGACACTCGCGACATACCTGACATTCGGCATATTGTCCGAGGTGGAGCGCATGCATCCGCTGAGGTTGCCTGCCCGTGACTGCTCCTCGTAAGGATTGACGCATAATCTGTCCTATGAAGGACCATGCCGCTACCGTCCAGGAGGCTGTAGCCCACCCGGATCCATCCCCGCATGTGGGAAGTTTCCGGTATCTGCTTGCCGATGACCGATGGGAGTGGTCCGACGCAGTGGCCGCCATGCACGGCTATGCGCCGGGCACAGTGCAGCCCACTACCGCGTTGCTGCTGCAGCACAAGCATCCCGATGACAAGGCACAACTCGCAGAACTGCTCGAGGCGGTGCGCACGACGGGCGAGCCGTTCAGCAGCAGGCATCGCATCATCGATACCGCAGGCAATATCAAGAGTGTGGCCGTGATCGGCGACCGCCTGATCGACGTGAACGGCACCGTACTGGGTACAAGCGGGTTCTATCTCGACCTGTCCGAAGCACTCGGAGAAGATATCCGCGAAGGCGTGGATGAGGCACTGTCAGCGCTTGCCGAGGCACGCGCCGTGATCGAGCAGGCCAAAGGCATCCTGATGGTGGTGTACGCCATTCCCGCCCAACGCGCTTTCGAAATCCTCATCTGGCGTTCCCAGGAGACCAATGTCAAGGTACGGGTGCTGTCGGAACAACTCGTGGCGGAGGCGACCACCGGCGCGGGCGCGCACTCCCTCTCTCGCACGGATTTCGATCATCTGTTGATGACATTGCACGACCGAGTGCCCGAGGCCTGATCGAGGCCTCGGGCACCCCCCGACAGCTGCTGATGCGTACCGGGCTACTGCCGGTGAAACGGCTACTGTTGTGAGCGCTGACGCGCTTCGTCCACTTCGGCTTCGGCGCGCGCCTTCTCCGCCTCCGCTTCCTTCTTCGCAGCTTCGCGCTGGCTCTCTGCCTTGTCTTGCTGGGCGCGGCCTTCGCGGGTGAGGTCATCATTTCCGCTCACGGCACCAGCGGCTTCCTTGACCTTTCCCTTGACACCTTCGACGGCTCCCTTGATGCCTTCGCTGGGGCCACTCTTTTCGTCTGCCATGGATCACTCCCTACTCGTGTCGATTCGTTCTGGTTCAGCCGTGTCGTCCACCTGTATCGCGCACCACCGGGTCTGCTCGATCGTCAGAGCAGAATCCCGACGATCACCGCCGCGAAGAGCACGACGATCACCACGACCGCGACCAACGACAACCACCCCGTAGGCGGAAACCTGAAGCTCGTTCGCGGCTCCGGCGCGGACAGGCCCGATGTTTCCGACGACTCGGGCGGAGTCGAACCGGGGCTCACTCCGCCGCCGGCCTCGAGATCCGGCGTGCGATCGGGACGCGGATCCGTATTTCCATGCGGTTCGGGATCTGAGACGCTCATGTGTCCCTCCTCGGTTCGGCGACGCGAGTCCGTCGATCCAGTACCCGCAAGGCTGCAACAACGCCCCTGATGCGGGCGGACCGATATCGGATGCCCGTTCGCCAGGCCACTGAAACCTGATCGCTTCCGAATTCTCTGCGAAAGGGCCGTACACCTACTGCGCTGGGGTTTGCCCTCCCACCGGGCTGGGCACCCGATATGTACGGAAGGCCCATCGACGATAGGAGTTGTGCCATGCCCACGTGCGATACCTGTGGCAACGACTACGACAAGACCTTCACCGTCACACGCGGGAATGTCACCGGCACATACGACAGTTTCGAGTGCGCGGTCAACGCCATGGCGCCCGAATGCGCACACTGCCACTGCAGAATCCTCGGTCACGGAGTCGAGGCGAGCGGCGTGATGTTCTGCTGCGCCCACTGTGCGCGCCAGGCTGGCCACGAACAACTCACCGATCGCGTCGAAAGCTGACATTCGGCCATGACTCAGGATGTGGAGAAACGCTGGCGGGACCCCAAAGCATTCCGTAGCGCAGCCCGGTATGCGGCCATAGTGATCGCACTCGCGTTGCTGATCATGGCCGGAGTGATCATATGGTCGGCGACGTCCGGCGATAGTTGTGCAGACGCCGAATTCGCCGTGTGCACGGATCCCGCCCGGCAGATTCTCGTGTTCGGCCCCGTCGTCGTCCTTCTGCTGGGAGGGCTCGGCGCATTCGTCCAGACCTACCGAGTGTGGAGGGATGGCGGACGGTGGCCGATCTGGCACGGCGCCGGCTGGGCGCTTTTCGTCCTGATGGTGATGTACGCCGGCATTTCGGCGGGGGTGGCGACCTAGCCTCAATCTTTCGTGAGTCCCACGTGTCGACCTGAGCGCTCCGGATTGGTTGTTGCCCGACGCCGACCCGGTGTCGAGCAAAGACGAGTCGTCCGACGCGGTCGGTGGCGTCCGGGTCCACGGCCTCGGAGGTGGTGCGTCTTTCGTCTGGTGTGGTCGGGTTTATGCAGGTCAGAGCGGGTTGGAAAGGGCGTCCAGCCTAGTGAGGACAACCTCGATCAGATGGCCCCAGGGTGCGTGCGCAGACAACCGCAGGTGTGTTCGACGGGCGTGGCGGGCGATCCGTCCTGCGATCGAGAACAGGCGCAGTCGTAGACGTTTCGGCTCCCACCGCCGAGCATCGCTCCCGGCGAGGGCGAGGGTCTGCATCCCGGCGGTCAGCTCGACGGCGAGAGCGACGACCGCGAGCCAGAGCTGATTCTGCGCGAAGCCATGCAGCGGGAAGTTCTCCAGACCGGTGTCCTTGGAGGTGCGGATGCGGTCCTCGCAGCG
>NZ_JBHWXB010000033.1:0-17085 GCF_042729855.1 Rhodococcus sp. NPDC060090
GGATCGGGTCGAACTACGATCTGTGTCACGGCTTCCTCGATCACACCGGGCTTTCCTTATGACCAGTTCTCACTCAATTACCGAAACATCTTTAACGGTAGTTTGTTGACTCTTCGGCGGGTCTGCGGTATGCCGGAGGTAGTGCTCGTGCGGTATCTGGGGGTGCGTAATGACCCGACATCGGCCCTGCCCGGCAGCGCCCGGCCCGCTGGAGGAGTACGCGACCCGGTTCGACGACCTGTTCACCCGGCTGGCGCAGCGGCGGGGATTCCGGGAGTACCTGGCCGGGCTGCTGGCGCCGCGGGACCGAAACAAGACGCTCACCGCGCTGGCCGGAGCCGAACCGGTGACCGGGGCGCAGCACCCGGCGGTGCAGCGGCTGCAGTTCTTCCTCTCCGAATCCCGCTGGGACGCCGACCGAATCAATTCCAGGCGGCTGGAATTGCTGCTCGCCGATCCAGCGACCACACCGCACGACGGTGGGGTGTTGGTGATCGACGACAGCGGGGACCGCAAAGACGGGGTGAAAACCGCACACGTGGGCCGACAGTGGCTGGGTCGCTACGGCAAAACCGACAACGGCGTGGTCACCGTCACCACGGTGTGGGCCGACGAGCGGGTCTACTATCCGGTGCACGCGACGGCGTACACCCCGTCGAAGCACTTCCCGAAGGGAAAGAACGATCCGGGTTTTCGGACCAAACTGGCGATCGGCGCGGACCTGGCGGCGGCGGCCCGGGAGGCGGGGTTCGTGTTCCGCGCGGTCGTCGCCGACTGCGCGTACGGGGACCAGGACGGGTTCCGCGGCGAACTCGCCGCCGCCGGACTGCCGTTCGTGATGGCCCTCAAACCGCACCGGGGGACCTGGGCCTACGGCCCCGACGCGCACACTCCGGTCGACGCGACCCGGACGCTGACCTGGGACGGCCCGGACCACCCGGGCGACTGGCAGGCGGTGACCCGCACCTTCCGCGACGGGCACACCGAAACCTGGTGGGCCGCCGACGCCACCCTGGGCTGGTGGGGTCCGGATGGCACCTGCCGACTGGTGGTGGCCACCACCGATCCGGAAACGTTGCCGGACAAGGCCACCTGGTACCTGGTCACCGACCTGCCCCGCCCCGGCGGCCCCCGCGAGGCCGAGAGTCCGTACCCGGCGGCGGATCTGGCCGAGATCACCCGGATCTACGGTATCCGGCACTGGATCGAACAGAGCTACAAGCAGATCAAGGACGAGCTGGGCTGGGCCGACTTCCAGGTCCGCTCCGACGTCGCGATCCGCCACCATCAGGTGCTGGTCAACTGCGCGTTCAGTTTCTGCTGGGCCGCCTGGTTCGCCGATCATCCACCGCGGCAGTATGATACGGAACCGCCGCAGGACGGCACGGCACCACAGCCCGGACCCGGCCGCGGAGAGAGGGGGGCCGCGCCCCGCCGCCGCCGTCCCGGTGGCGCCGTCGTGGCCGCGGGCGCTGCGCGCGATCCGCGCCTGGCTTTCCCCTGGATCGCGTTGCGACGCTGGTGGCCGGCATGGTCCACGGCGCCCCCGCCGCCACAGTTGCAGGCTCTGATGAACTCGGTCGCGGCGGGCCACGGCCTGCACCTCTACCTCCCGAATTAACAAACTACCGTTTAGGAGGCCGTAGTCCATGCCAGCGGCCTCGAACAGTTCAAGGACGTCAGCCGACGCCTCTGTGAGCGCTTGGGTTTGGGGAGGTTGACCCCGTCCAGCGGACACGAGGTCGGGCGGCTTCAGTCGTGGGGTGTGTGGAGGTGGGTGAGTGGGATGGTCAATCGGAAGTGCGCTTCGTCGAGCGGCGGGGTCGTGATCCGTTCTCGAGTGGCTCGAACAGCACGGCGGTGTTGAGGGTGGCGAGTTCGCGGCTCGCGGCCTCGTACAGGCCGGTGAGTACCTGCATCGATCGCGACGCGTGCCGCATCTTCGTGGTGATGTCGCTGAGTTCCTCGAGATTGGACACCAGGGTCTCGCGGCGCAGCTGGGCGTAGCGGTCGGTGACGGCACGACCCTTCTCGGTGACGGTGAAGACGGAGGAGGTGCCGGCCTTGCGTCGTTCCAGTAGGTCGAGGCTGACGAGTTTGCGGAGGTTGTACTGCAGGTTCGGCAGGTCCTCCCGGTTGGTCAGTTGGGCGATCGTCGCGGTGTCCTTGGACCGCTCCTGCATTCGCACGACATGCAGCGCGACGATCTCGTTGAACGCCAGGTCGAGCTCGGTGGCCGCCCGGATCGCCTGGATGGCGAAGCGTTGGAATCCGCCCTCCGCCTGGAGGATCGCGAACTCGAAAGATGTCAGCGCGTCTTCGTAGGCGTTCTCGGCGAGATGCCAGCGCCTGCCGCTGGGCAGGGGCGCGGTGTCGCTGGTCGGCTCGGATTCTGCGCTGGTCATCACTGTCTTCCGCGGTCGGTTCGGGCTGATCGCCCCGCGACGGGATGCGTCGCGCGGATCAACGGTACCAAGCCGGCCCGCGAGTCATCAATGTAAATTTCGTAGAATTTGTATTGACTATCAATCAAATTTCGATATTGTGGTTCCAGGCACAGCATGTCGCCCCCGCTTCTCACATCACCCGGTTCTCGGGTCCTCATCCCGGTCTCGCCCCAGCCCACAGGGCGGCGGCCGACCCCCTCACCCACGACTTCCAAGGAGGTCATTTCATGACTGCTATCTCGCACAGCGGCTCCTCGGCGGGCGTCACCCGCCAGTACGCCCCGTATGTCCAGGCGGACTGGGGCTTCGCCAACCACTGGTATCCGGCCCTGCTGTCCAGCGAACTCGAGGACGACACCGTCAAAGGCGTCACGATCGGCGGGCACGACATCGTGCTGCGCCGCAGCGCAGGCAAGGCCTACGCGGTATCCGACCGGTGTATCCACCGCGGCGTGAAGCTTTCGGCGAAGCCGATGTGCCTGTCCGAGGGCACGATCACCTGCTGGTACCACGGCTTTACCTATGGACTCGAGGATGGGAGCCTGACGACGATCGTCGGCAATCCCGACGACTCACTGATCGGGAAGGTCGGCATCCGGACCTATCCGGCGGAAGAAGCGAACGGGATCATCTACGTGTTCGTGGGTGAGGAGGACTTCGGGACTCCGCCGCCGCTGGCCAGCGACCTTCCGGCGCCCGTCACCAACGACCCCAACGATTCTCCGGTGCCGCACCTGCTCGACGAGGGTGTCGTGATCCGCGGGATCCACCGCAAGCTGGTCGGCAACTGGCGCCTCGCCGCAGAGAACGGCCTCGACCCGGGCCACCTGTTGGTGCACTGGGACAACCAGATCCTCGTCGCCCTCGACCGTGCCCTGCCCCTCGGTGTCAACGCGCTCACCGACTCCGCGACCGAGGAGATCGACATCGAGGACGGTCCCAAGGGTGTGATGAACCGCTACGACCGCCCCGACCTGTACCAACCGGTCCTCGACAACCCCAAGGTCAACATGAAGGCCCGCGGCACGGTGCCGCACTACTTCCGCACCTCGCTGTGGGTTCCCGGCGTCCTGATGGTGGAGCACTGGCCGATCACCGATCACGTCCAGTACGAGTTCTACGTGCCGATCGACGACCACCACCACGAGTACTGGGAGATCATCGCGACCCGCGCCCGCACCGACGAGGAGATCGCGGAGTTCAACTTCAAGTACGACAACTTCATGCTGCCGCTGGCACTGGAGGGCTTCAACAACAGCGACGTATTCGCTCGTGAGGCCACAGAGGAGCACTACACCCGCTTCGACGGCTGGAACAACGAGATGCTCTGCGACATGGACTATTCCATCATCGCCTGGCGCAAGATGGCGGCCCGCCACCCGCGGGGCTTCTTCGAGTCGCCGTACCTGGACGAGGACTGAGCCATGACGATCACCCCGACCGAAGCGGTGGCGGCATCTGACGCGGGCGTGGCCCACACGGTAGACCTGACATTCGCCGACGGCACCAAAACGGTGACCGTGCCGGCCGGTTCGACGGTCCTCGACGCGGCGGCGGCCGCCGGGGTCCGGCTGGTCAGCCAGTGCACCGTCGGAACCTGCGGAACCTGCGTCGGCAAGGTCGTCCGCGGCGACCTCGCGATGCCCCACGATCGCGTGTTCTCCCTGCGGCAGGACGAGATCCGCGACGGACAGCGACTGCTGTGCCAGTCGGTGGCGTGCGCGGACAGCGAGGTCGAACTCGACTACCCGGCCTCGATGTTGGACGAGTACCCGCTCGTCACCGCCACCGCCAAGGTCGGGGCGATCACCTGGCTCGGCGAGTCGGTGGTCGAGCTCGTGCTCAAACTGCCGAAATCCGTCCGGTTCGCCTTCCGCGCCGGCCAGTACGTCCGGATGCGGGTACCGGGCACCGAGGAATGGCGCTCGTACTCGATGGCATCGGGGGAGCGGGACCGCAAGAAACTCGCCTTCACGATCCGGGTCCTGCCGTCCGGGACGATGTCGGACTATCTCCGTAACGTCGCCGTCGTCGGCGATCAGATCGAGCTCGAGGGTCCCAGTGGAGGATTCGGACTCGCGGAGGAACCGGGACCCGCTCTGATGATCGCCGGTGGCACCGGACTCGCGCCGATGCTGTCCATACTCGAGAACCTGCAAACCGCCCGCGAGGACCACCCGATCCGCCTGGTGTTCGGATGCGCCCGCGAGGCGGACCTGTTCCACCTCGACGAACTCGATGCCCGCCGCAGCTTCATGCGTACCCTCGACGTCCGGGTCGTGACCGACGAGCCGACCTCCCTCGACGGGGTCCTGACCGGGAACCCGGTCAGCGTCCTCACCGAGGACGACGTCCGCGACCCGCGCACCTCCGCCTACCTGTGCGGACCTCCCGCGATGCTCGCCGCCGCGCACGACCGGCTGGTCGAACTCGGCCTGCCCGCCGAGCGCATTCACGCCGAGCAGTTCCTCCCCAGCTAGCCGCCCGCCCGCGGCGCCCCTTCGAAACAGAGGACGATATGAGCATCACCCGCTTGGGCGCTCTGAGTGTCGATGTCACCGATCTCGACACCTGGCGTCAGGTCCTGGTCGAGCTTCTCGGCCTGCAGGCACGCCCCCGGATCAGCGACACCGATCCGCTGCTGCTCCGGCTCGACGACCATCACCATCGCATCGCGCTGTACCCCGCAGACCAGGACCGGATCCGGACCATCACCTGGGAGGTCGACGGCCTCGACGACCTCCGCGACGTCGCGGACCGGGTCGCGGCCGAAGGTATCGACGTCGAATGGATCGAGACCGGCTCGCCGGAGGACCGGCTGGCCGTCGCGGCGTTCCGGTTCACCGACGCCGACGGCTTCCCCAACGAGGTCGTGTTCGGCCCCACCATCGACCACACCCCGCTTGCCGGGGGAGGGGTGATCAGTGGCTTCGTCACCGGTGAACTCGGCCTCGGCCACGTGGTCCTGATGTGCAAGGACTACCCCGCCGCGGTCGACTTCTACACCCGGGTTCTCGGTTTCGAGCTCACTGACTACATCGTCTGGGACGGTGCGGATGCCACGTTCCTGCACTGCAATCCGCGACACCACAGCCTGGCATTGATGAACGAATGCTTCAACTTCACCGGCGGCGACTTCAACCATCTGATGATCGAGGTGGCCTCACTCGACGACGTCGGCCGCGCCTACGATCTGGTCACCGGCGCGGGTATCGCACTGCAGATGACCTTCGGCCGGCACACCAACGACGGCATCACCTCGTTCTACATGCGCACACCCTCCGGCTTCGCGATCGAGATCGGCTACGGAGGCGACACGATCGACTCCGACGCCTGGGAGGTCAAGACCTTCCGCTCGCCGTCGCGGTGGGGCCACGAGCCGCAGAAGGCCGGATGAGTACCGCGACCGATACCGACGCCGTCTCTCCGATTGCCGGCATCCTCTCCGACGAGCACCCCAGCGTGTCTGCCATCGAGCACTACCTGGACCGGATCACGCAGCGCGACCAGGTGATCGGGGCATGGGCGCACCTCGACCCGACGCTCGCCGTCGACCAGGCACGGGCCCGGGATGCGCAGCAGCGACGTTCGCCGCTGCACGGTATCCCGTTCGGGCTCAAGGACATCATCGAGACCGGCGACCAGCCGACCGGTTACGGCTCGAGCCTGTGGAGCGGTTGGCGGCCGACGCAGGACGCCGAGGTGGTCCGCCGGCTCCGGCGGGACGGCGCGGTGATCCTCGGCAAGACGACCACTACGGAGTTCGCCACCTACCGTCCCACCTCGACCCGCAACCCGCACGGACTCCACCGGACTCCGGGCGGATCGTCGAGCGGGTCCGCGGCCGCGGTCGCGGACGGCCAGGTGCCGCTCGCGCTCGGCACCCAGACCGCGGGCTCGGTGCTGCGTCCGGGTTCGTTCTGTGGTGTGTTCACCCTGAAGCCGACCTACGGTCGGTGGCCGTTCGACGGAGTCCTGCCCGTCGCACTGACTTTCGACACGGTCGGCGCCTTCGCCCGCCACCCGGCATGGCTGGGTGCGGTGGACGAGTCGCTCTCGACCGACGGGTCCGCCACCCCACCGGCCACGGTCGTGCCCGCGCTGCGGGACCTGCGGGTGGGGATTCTTCGGCCGCCGTGGGCGGACCGTGCCACCCCGGCCGCGGCGGCACTGCTCGAGGAGTTCGCGGAGAACCTGCGCGGTGTCGTGGCCGAGGTGCGGGACGTGCTGGTCCCGGACGAGATGGGCGCGCTGGATCGGGCGCACACCCTGATCATGGCCGTCGAAGCGTCCGCCTCTCTCGCCGACCGTATCGCCCGTCCCCATGTCGAGCGGGTCTCCGAGCAGCTGCATCGCTTTCTCCATGACGGGCGCGCCGCCGCTCCCAGCGAGATCCAGTGGGCGCGTCAGGTACTGCGGGACGCCCGAACGTTCGTCGGGCGTGCCTTCGCCGAGGTCGATGTGCTGGTCACGCTCGCGGCGCCGGGCGAGGCCCCGCCGATCGAATCCGGCACCGGGGACCCGATATTCAACAAGCTCGCCAGCATCGCCGGATGCCCCGCGGTCGGTTTGCCCGCCGGACGTGGGGCCGAGGGCTTACCCCTCGGCATTCAGATCATCGCGCCACACCATGCCGACCAGGGACTGGTCCGAATCGCGACGTGCCTGACCGATCGCATCGGGCTGGCACACCGCTTCGAGGTCCACGAGGAGGCCGACCGTGACTGACACCTTCATCCCTACCGACGTCGCGACGCTCGATCCCGCCCGGCGGGAGATGTACGAGAAGGTCTGCGCGAAACTCGATCCCCACCGGTTCCGAAACCTGCTCGTCGACCTGATCGACATCCACAGCCCGACCGGCCGGGAGCGTCCCGCGTCCGAATACATGGCGACCTACCTGCAGGAGAAAGTCGGTATCGGCGCCCGCTACCAGCCGATCTCCGAGCACACCGGCAACGCGATCGGCGAGCTGCCCGGCGTCGGTGGTGGAAGCCGGCTGCTCCTGTACGCGCCCATCGACACCCACATCGACCCCGAGACCGACGTGCCGTGGGTCGGCAAGTCGTTGCGACCCGACATGATTCCCGAGGCCAAAGTCGACGGCGACCTGGTGATCGGGCTCGGTGCCGCCAACCCGAAATGTATGGTGGCAGGGCTGACCGAGGTGCTGCACGCGGTCGTCGACGCGGACCTACCTTTACTCGGCGACCTCGCCATCGGCTTCGCCGGCGGCGGGATGCCGGTGAGCATGAGCAACCGCGACCAGGTCGGCATGAGCAGCGGCGTATTCCACCTGCTCACCCACGGCATGATGCCCGATCACGCGATCGTGCTGAAGCCCTGGTGGGCGGTATACCCGGAGGAACCCGGGATGTGCTGGTTCAAGGTGACGGTGCACGGCACCTTCGGGTATGCGGGCATCAGCCGCGGCACCGAGGGCTTCCGATCCTCGATCGTGCCCGCGGCCACTGTCATCCAGGAGGTCGAGGCCTGGCTCCCGGAATACACCGCACGCAACACCTCCGGATCGACGCTGCCGGAGGGCTGGATCTCGGCGGTTCGTTCCGGAAACCCCGACAAACCGGCCTTCCCGTCCGCGGCGACCGAAATCTACCTCGACGTCCGGGTAAACCCCCGCACCACGCCCGGCGAGGTACGCCACCAGTTCGCCGAGATGATCCGCGCATTGCGCACACGCCATCCCGACATCGAACTGGACTGGGAGATGTACGGATCGCTGCCGGGCGGCATGACCGACCCCGACAACTGGATCATCCAGAGCTGCCGACGCGGTTGGGAGGAAGTCGAAGGCAAACCCTACGAGTCGACCCCGCTGCTGGGCGGCCAGACCGACGGCACCCTGATCCGCCGCCTCGGAATTCCCTGTGCCCGAATCGGTTACCCCTGGCCCCCGGCAAGCGCCCCGGCCGAACTCAACGAGGGTCTCGGCGGCATGGGTGTCGCCTCGGTGACCGACGTGATGATGGCGACCCGCGCCATCGCCTTCGCCGTCGTGGACACCCTGACCCGTACCCGAGAGGAACTCGACCTGTGAAGCGTGTACTGAACATCGTTCCTGTCCCGGTTCCGCCGGAGGCTCTGGACGCTTTCGCCGCCCAGCTTTCCGGAGACTTCGTGCACCCGGCATTCGAGAACGTCTTCGTTTCGGCGCGCAACGGCGGTGGCAGCCTCGACAGTGCCTACGAGACAACTCTCGCGGACGCCTTCGTGCTCGACGCGGGCTGCCGCGCGGAAGAGCAGGGATACGTCGGGGTGTGTGTGAACTCGATGAGCGATTCGGCGCTCGCCGCCCTCCGGTCCCGACTGTCCATCCCGGTCGTCGCGCCGAGCCAGGCCACCATGCTGCTGGCCTGCCTGCTCGGCAAGAAGTTCTCGGTCGTCACTATGTGGCCGCAGTGGCACGAGCTGTACCACAAGGCAGCTCGCGAGAACGGCATCACCTCACGGCTGGCGTCCGTACGCGACATCGGTGTCCGCCCGGACGCCGCCGAACTGCTTGCAGGAAAGGAGGAGTTCGTCTTCGCGGCGCTCGAGCGTGAGGCGAAGGCCGCGGTCGCGGAGGACGGTGCCGACGTCATCATCCTGGGCTCGACGACCATGCATCAGAGTCACGCCCACCTGTCCACCGTCCTCGACGTGCCGGTGCTCAATCCCGGTGTCGTGGCCTACAAGATGTGCGAAATGCTCGTGCAAACCGGCTTGTCACACAGCAAGCAGGCCTACCCCTCACCCGAACGGCCGCAGGACGACCTTCTCGCCGCCGTGGCCTCCGTCTTCCCCTCCCAGGAGTCCTGATGCACACAGTCACCAATCCCGAAGTTGCGCACACCATCCGCACCGGCGGGTTCGAGACCAACTACCACGATGTGGGGTCGGGAGACGGCATCCCGGTGCTGCTCCTGCACGGCTCCGGCGCCGGTGTCTCGGCCTGGGCCAACTGGAGGGGCCTGATCCCGGTGCTCGCCGAGCAGCGCCGGGTGATCGCGCCCGACCTCGTCGGTTTCGGGTACACCACCCTCCCGGACCCGGTTCGGTTCGAAATCTTCGATACCTGGATCGACCAGATCATCGCTCTCCTCGACGGACTCGACGTCCCGCAGGTGCACGTAGTCGGCAACTCGTTCGGCGGGGGACTCGCGCTGCACCTGGCGGTCCGGCACCCGCAGCGGCTCGGCCGGATCGTGCTGATGGGAGCGGGCGGTGTGCAGTTCGACTTCACACCCGAGCTCGACGCGCTGTGGGGATACACCCCCTCGGTCGAGAACATGAAGAAGATCATGGACATCATGGCCTACGACCGGTCCCTGGTCACCGACGAGCTGGCCGAGCTGCGGTACCGCGCCACGGCCCGGCCTGGTGCGCAGGAGGCCTTCGAGCAGGTCTTCCCTGAGCCCCGACAGCGGTGGCTGGACGCGCAGATCGTGCCGGACGCTGACCTGGCCGCGATCGAGCACGAGGTGCTCATTCTGCACGGTCGGGAGGACAGGGTTGTGCCGGTGGCCGCGTCGCAGACGATGTTCGACCTGATTCCGAACTCGCAGCTGCATGTCTTCGGCAAGTGCGGTCACTGGACGCAGATCGAGCACGCCGCACGTTTCCAGCAGTTGGTCGGTGCATTCCTCGCCGAAGACACTGCGGAGGCGAACAAGGTATGACCGATCGGGGACGAAGCGTTGCAGTGGTCGGTGCAGGTATAGCCGGCCTGTGTTCGGCGAAACTGTTGTCGGAGTTCGGATTCGATGTCCACGTCTACGATCGAACGCCGGACGTCGGTGGAGTGTGGAGCGTGACGCGGCGGTATCCCGGTGTCACCACCCAGAACAACAAGGGCACGTACGCGTTCTCGGACTTCCCGATGCCGGACGAATACCCCGAGTGGCCCACCGGGGAGCAGGTCCAGCGGTATCTCGACGACTATGTCGAGCGCTTCGAGCTCCGGCGCCTGCTGCGTCTCGGCACCGAAGTGGTTTCGGCGGAACAGGACCTGGTGTCCGAGCGGTGGAGGGTCACCACTCGACACCTCGACTCGAGCGAGACTGACGTCGGGGAGTACGACTACCTGGTCGTGGCCAACGGCATCTTCTGCGACCCGTTCGTTCCTCCCTACGAGGGGCGGGCGGAGTACGAGGCGGCCGGTGGTCGGCTCTGTGCGGCATCGGACTTCCACGACCTCGCCGATGCGGCGGATCGCGATGTGCTGGTGATCGGGTACGGCAAGTCGTCCTGCGACGTTGCCGAGGCACTGAGCGATGTCGCGGCGTCGACCACCGTCGTGGCCCGCGAGGTCACCTGGAAGATGCCCCGCAGGCTCGCAAACATAGTGAATTACAAGTACATCCTGCTCACTCGTCTGAGTGAGGGCCTGTTCGAGCATATCGAACAGCGCGGTTTCGGGCGGTTCCTGATCGGGTCGGGTCGGTTCGTCCGTAACGGGCTGCTCGGTACCGTAGAGCGGGTCGCGCGTCGGCAATTACGGCTCGACCAGGTTGGGTTGGTGCCGGAGGGATCGTTCGAGCGCATCGTGCGTCACGCGGTCAGCCTCGCCACCGAGGGTTTCTACGAGAAGGTCGAGGCCGGCACGATTTCGGTGCGGCGAGGCAGATCCATCGCGGTTTTGAGGGAGAAGGACGGGCGGCCGGTCGCCGAACTCGACGACGGAACGGTGGTGCCCGCGGATGTGGTTGTCTGCGCGACCGGGTTCGTGCAGCGAGTGCCGTTCCTGTCGGCGGCGGTGCAGGAGCATCTGTTCGACGAGGACGGCAACTTCCTGCTGTACCGGCAGATCCTGCCCAACGAGGTGGCCAACCTGTACTTCGTCGGATACGGATCCTCGCTGTTCAGCCCGCTCAGCGCCGAAGCAGCGGCGCTGTGGACCGTCAACCATATGCTGGGAGGGGCGATCCCGCCGGTCGAGGAACGCCGCGCGTTCGTCCGTACGCGGCTGGACTGGATGATCGAGCGCACCGAGGGCAAGCAAGCTCGTGGCACGAACATCATTCCGTTCTCTCTTCGGCACGTGGACGAGATCCTCGACGAGATCGGAGTGAATGTCGGCTCGGGCACCCGCCTGCTGCAGTGGCTGCTGCCCGCCCGCCCGTCGTCGTATCGACACGCTGCCCGGGAGCTGAATCGGCGGCACGCGGCGACCGACCCGGCTACCGGCCCCAAGACCGGCGTGGACGTGGCGCCAAATAATAGAACAGGAGCAGTTCGTGGCGACTCTTCCCCTTGAGGGCATTCGCGTTGTGGACTTCACACAGGCCCTGTCCGGTCCATACTGCACGTTGCTGCTCGCAGATTTCGGCGCGGACGTGATCAAGGTCGAACGGGCAGGGAGCGGGGACGACTCGAGACAGTGGGGCCCACCATTCGTGGGGGATACTGCCGCCTATTTCTTGTCGGTGAATCGGAATAAGCGCAGCGTGGCGCTCGACCTGAAGACCGAGCACGATCGACAGATCGCAGTTCAATTGGTGGAATCTGCGGACGTCGTCGTGGAGAACTGGCGGCCCGGCACCGCAGATCGCCTGGGACTGGGACCGGACGCGATGCGCACACTCAATCCTCGACTCGTGTACTGCTCGATCTCAGGGTTCGGTAACCAATCCCAGCGCCCGGGGTACGACCAGGTTGTGCAGGGCACTTCCGGATGGATGAGCGTGACGGGCCCTCGGAACGGGACACCGACCAAGAGCGGGATTCCTATCGCAGACATCGCCTCGGGGATGTTCGCGGCCCACTCCATCCTCGCCTCGCTGGTCCGGCGGCACCGGACCAGCGAAGGCGCCTACATCGACATCGCGATGCAAGATGCTCTCGTTTCCATGCTCACGTACCAAGCCGGCTCGTACTTTGCCACCGGACAGCCACCGCAGCGCAACGGAAACCAGCACGCCACACTCGCTCCCTACGGGACATTCGATACGGCAGACGGGCAGGTGAACATCTCGGTGGGCAACGATCGACAGTGGGAGCAGCTTTGTCACGTCATTGCCGTGCCCGAGTTGGCGTATGACGCGCGCTTCAAGACCAACAGTGACCGCGTCACCAACAGCGTCGAACTCCGGGCCGAACTCGAATCGAGACTCACGCTCGAGAAGACCCGAAATCTGCTCGACGCCTTCCACTCGGCAGGTGTTCCCGCTGGCGCGATCAGAGATCTCGGCGAAGTCCTGACCGACCCGGACCTGGCGGCTCGGGGCATAATTCTGAACTCGACGCATCCCAGGCTCGGTGAACTGAAATCCCCAGGATCTCCCTGGCATATCGATGGTGAATCGTCGACTGCGCGTCTCGCGCCCCCGGATCTCGGCCAGCACACTGACGAGGTGCTCGAGGAGTTGAACCTCCTCAACCTGCACGCCCGCAAGGGTGTGGAGTCACATCTGGAGCGAGATCGGGTATGAACTCGGATGTGACGAGACTGCTGTCCGCGCCCGCGGTGTCGCGGTTCTCGACGGCGCAATATTTGACTCTGACAACGGCGCTCGATATCTCTTGCAGGACTTCGTCGCCCGTGTGTCGAGAGTGGGGTGTCACCAGGTCGCGGGGCGCGGTTGGTACGTCGGCGGACAACGTGGCTGCTGAATTGTGGAACGCGCCATTGAAACGGGAGACCCTGCAGGGTCGGAGGCGCTGGAGCGGGGCAGGTGAGGCGCGTGCCGAAGTCTTCCGTTGGATCACGCGCTTGAATACACGAAGGAGGCATTCCGCTCTCGGTCGGATCTGTCCTATCGAGTTCGAGCAGCGATCGGCTATGCCGGCAACGTGTCCGGCGGACACGCTCCGGTCGCTGACTCCCAGTGGACCCACCGGGAATTCGCCCGCCGTCGTTGCCCGCCGGTCCCACCTGTGGGCGATGAGTTCCAGTCTGCGGTCAGGTGTCCTCCTGCGTGAGCTGCGGGTGTCCCAGGCGACCCTCTCGGCTGTCTCGGGGCCACAGCGATCAGCTCGCAGGTTGGGTGCTACCGACCGGGATGTCGATGTCCACGACCTCGGACTCCATGGTCAACGACACCTTGTGGGCGTGGGCGTGACCGGTGCGAGTGTCGTAGGCGATCAATACGTAGCGACCGGTCGGCGGCAGCTGGAAGGAGTAGCAGCCGCGGTCGTCGCAGTGGGTAGAGTCGACCTGCTTGCCCATCGCCTCGCCGAGCGCGACCAGTGCACCGGCGGTGGGTCGGCCGTCGCAGGTGACAGTCCCGACCACGGACCGCTCCCATGAACATAAGTCGGAAGCTCGCCACCATCCAGACGGTCAGTGCCAGGGTCACAATCGGGGCGACGAATGTCGCTGCAAGGCCGCCGAGTGCCACGAATACACCGATCGTCTCCACGCGGGACCAGCGCCGGATGCGGGCCCTTGCCGCGGGGGTGCGGGCCTTCGCCATCCAGTCCGCGGTCTGGTCGTCAGCGTTGTGGATCTGGATCCACTGGCCGAGCCATCTCATCGCGCGCTTCTCTCGCTACCACGGTCCGCGGCGCCCCACGAGGTGGGAAACGCCAGAAGAACCGCATTCCTCATCGGCCGGCTTTCCTGTGTCGTTGGTGGACTGCACTGTATCGGGGCCGCGCACGTGGACCCCTCGTTCTCGCAGTCAGGATGCTTCCTCGGTGGAGCTGTCGGTGCGGTCCAGGCGTAGTCCTGCGAGCAGGAGCGCGGCGGCGACCACGAGGCCGATGCCGGCGTCGAGAACAGGGAAGATCACGATGGTGGGGGTGAGGTCGAGATGTGCCGCGTCGAGCGGTGGATAGGGGTCCGCGGGGTTACGCGGTTCGGTTTCGACCACCCACCGGGGCCGGGGCTCGACGAGAGTACCGATGAGTGATGTTGCGCCGCCGAATAGTCCGCCGACGGTCGCGAGGACTACGGGGAGCGGCCATGCCCGCCGGTGCGTGTGTTCGAGTCGCCAACGGGCGTGAAGCAGCGCCCAAGATAATACCGCCGCGGCGGTGAGGGCACCGAGAAGGAACCAAGCGGCGGCGGGGAACAGGGCGGGGCTGTCGGTGTAGACGACGCCGTCGACGACGTACAGGTCGATGAGGGGCCGACGTGAAGGCGCGCGGCTCGTCGACCCTGCGCGTTGCATTCTCCGGATACTGCCAGAGCACATTGTTATTGCCGTGATCTTCCCGTAGGTGCGCGGTTGTGGGAAGCGTCGATCGGTCAGGTGATCTCGAGCGGGTTAGGCGGCCGTCGTTGCGTTGGTAGGGGTGACGACGATGTCGAGGCTGTCCGCAGCGGGGTCGTGTGTGAGCGCGGCGGCGTTGTCGGCGCAAATCGACCGTGTGCGTTCGTCGGTATTGCAGGAGTCGATGGCTGCGGGTGGGTGTAGCGGCCCCCGAGATCGTCGGTGCCGGATTTTCATTGCTCGTGCAGTGTCGACCATCGCTGCACGGCTTGTTCGTTGGCGAGTGCGCGCGGCACCTCGACCCCGATGACTCGCACACTCGTGTAGTCGGCGGCGGTGAGTTCGGCCGGCAGCCGACGCCCATGGTCGGGCCAGCGCAAGGTGCCTTCGATGAGCACGTTTTCCTGCCGGTCGGTGCTGATCCGGGCGGATGGCATCGATCGGTGCGGTCGACTCGTGATGCACCAGCGCAGCGAGCTCGCGTGGCGCGATCGGGTGGCCGTCGGCGAGGACGTGATCGAGGAGGTCGCCGTAGATCCCGTCGGCGAGGGCTTGATGGATCAGATGGTCTTTGACGTCGTCAGCGTCGAGACCTCTGTAGTCCGTGATCTGCTGGTTGAGCAGGGTGGATTTTTCGGTGCCGGGGTGGCCCGGTGGTGATCAGCGTCGAGCGGCCTTCCCGCGGTGCGGCGGGGGTCGTGTCGAGGTATCGGTCGATGACGGACGTGCGGAACACGCGCCGGCGGACGCGGGAGATGCGCGGGAAGAGACGACGAGATCGGGCTCCGTATTTAGGACGGTAGCTGTCCTATATTCGCGTCACACTCGGATCATGAGCGAAACCTACTCGACTGCAGGACAGCCCGATCAGGCCGACATCACCGACTACAACGACCCCGATGCGCCGTGGAACCAGGCTTGGGACCAGGAGGGCAGCATCGCCAACTGGAACGATGATGTGATCAAGGAGTTCAGGGAGAACTCGGGCAAGGTGGGCGGTGCTTACGCCGGCGGGGATCTCATCCTGCTCACCACCACGGGAGCCAAGAGCGGCAAGCGGCATACAACTCCGCTGGGGCCTCTGTACCGGGACGACACCATGTATGTGAGCTCGTTCATCGAGGACAAATACCCGGCCTGGTGGTACAACCTCAAGGCGAATGCGCAGGTCACGATCGAGCTCCGGGACAAGACCTACCGGGCGACCGGCAAGGTGCTCGAGGGCGCGGACTACGACGAGTTCGCGGCCTGGGTGCTGTCCAACAATTCCCTGTTGGCGGACTTCCAGTCCAAGATCGATCGGCCCATGCCGCTGGTCGTGCTGACCCTCAACGGCGAGGTATGAGCGCTTCCGAGACCTCCCGGCCACGGTGCGTCGAATCGGTGATCGCCGATGGGCGCCATCTGTCTGAGTGCGTCGAGTTGGGCGAGCAGGGCAGAATGGTCGTGGGTCATCGCGTGGCTGCTATCTGTGAGTCACTGTGAGCGGTAACTCGTTGATCACTACGCGATGGCCCACCCGCATCGCGGGAGCGACCCGACACGTCTTGGACCTGCCCGGATGTCCTCACCGGATTCCCACCATGCCGGGGGACTTACCCTCTTCACCGCCCGTGAGGCCGGTGAGTTCATCCAGTCGGTTCCCTCGCGGTGCGCGGTGGTTTCCATTCCGAGAAGGTGCGAGTCCGGTCCGGTCATGCAGATGGTCATGATCTCCGCGGCTGTTGCCAGGTGGGGCAACCACCGTTGCTGCTGCGCAGTAGAACCCCTTCGAGGACGAGGCAGGTGCCCAGCGTCGCTGCCGACAGTGGCGCGCCGGCTGTCGGCATCCGTCGTGTCAGCTCCTCGATGGCGATGACCCGTCGTAAGAGTCCATCGCGCCGTCTTCCCTATTCGAGCGGCATGTGGGTGCCAGGAGGGAAGGGCTCGCACGCTATCTCGCGGCGTGAAGTCGGCCGCGCAGCTCCGCCGCTTGAGATGTCGACACAGGAGCAGTCATCACCTCATGACCGACACCACCACCGCCCGCCGAGTCAAGACTGCTCTCGGCCTTACCGCACTCGTGTCGGGCGCCCTACTCGTCGTGCTCTATCTCTGGGACCATCTCACCCGAAGGACAACGCTGGCGACGCAGTGGTGTCGCGACCGTTACGGCTTCCCTTCGCAATTCGACTACCTATTACCCGATCGTGCGGAGCGAATCCGAGCTGCCATCACCGATCCGTGGGGCTTGTTTCCGCCCGGGGCGACATGTGTCTTTCGGGACGTGATCACGAACGAGGCTGTTGTCGGTCCGGAGCCTTGGCGCGGCTATCTTGTCATCATCCTCGCTGCCTGCCTCCTCGTGTCGACCGCCGCATGGATCCTCCTCAGGTGCCGTCGGGCTGCCTAAAGATGCTTCGGTAATAGGGTGTGTCGCTGCGCGTGATTGATGCCGTGCTACTTGATCATTGAACAATGGCAGGGAAGAAGACTGATTCCGG
>NZ_JBHWXB010000034.1:0-10707 GCF_042729855.1 Rhodococcus sp. NPDC060090
AGGGAGCGTAAGACGTGTGCTTGCATGCGCGGACCCGGTGAAGCAGGAACCCGCTGAACAGATCTTGCCGGATGGTGAGGCTGCGTAGGAATCCTTCGTGTTCACGCGGGGGAGGAAGTCAAGGCTCCCGCAATACTTCCCGGGCTGTACGACGCACGGCCGCGGTGAGTGCGTCGAGCACGGGGGAGTCGAGGCGCCAGCGCTGCCAGTGCAGCGGGACGTCGAAGGGGTCGTCGGGGGCGAGGTGCACGAGATCGGTGGTGTCGGTGAGCATCGCGTCGGGCAGCATCCCCCAGCCGAGTCCGAGACGGGCGGCATCGACGAATTCGAGTGCGCCGGGAACATAGTTCCGCGGAACTGCCATGCGACGACGGGTTCGCTTGCGCAGGAATCGATCCTGCATGTCGTCCTTGCGGTCGAAGGTGAGCATCGGAGCCTCACGGATCGCTTCGGCGGTCATACCGTCGGGGAACCATCTTTCGGAGAAGTCGGCGCTGGCCATCGCGTGATAACGCATGGATCCGAGTTTCTCGGAGGTGCAGCCCTGCACGGGTTCGGGTACCGAGGTGACTGCGGCCATCGCGGTGCCGTCGCGAAGCAATGCGGTGGAATGGTATTCGTCCTCGCGATGCAGCTCGAACAGTGCCCGGTGACGGACGGGCATGCGTGCGAGTGCGCGCAGCATCCACGTGGACATCGAATCCGCGTTGACGACCAGGGGAATCGTCACGTACGTGCGTTCGTCGGCAGTGAGACCGAGTTCGTCGGAGGCGTCGTCCTCCAGGCGCGCGACCTGTCGCGCGAGACGCATCACCACTTCACCGGACGGAGTGGCCGACACCGGGCGGGTGCGGCGCAGCAGGACCCGGCCCACATGTTGTTCGAGTGCCTTGATGCGCTGGCTCACCGCCGACGGCGTGATGCGCAGGACAGCGGCGGCGCCGTCGAATGTGCCTTCGTCGAGGACCGCTGCGAAAGTCCGCAATTGGGAGAAGTCGACATCCATATTAAGCAACTCTAATGCAGAGTTAGAGAAATCAACTTTTCTTATGTACTTCGGATTCCTAGCGTGGAGCGCATGTCACTCCTCGCCGCCGGCTTCGTCACAGGTCTGTCGCTCATCGTCGCGATCGGCGCGCAGAACGCCTTCGTTCTGCGCATGGCCATCGCGCGACGACACGTGCTGCCCGTGATCGCTGTGTGCGCGATCTCCGATGCGCTCCTCATCACGGCGGGTATCGCAGGAATTGCGACGATCCTCGACCACGCGCCCGGCGTCATCGATGTGATCCGTTGGGCGGGAGCTGCTTTCCTCATCGGATACGGGCTTCTCGCAGCGCGTCGGGCACTGCGTCCGTCGGCGTTGTCCGCGGCGCCCGGCGGAGCCGTCACCATCGGCGCAGCGCTCCTGACCTGTCTGGCATTGACCTGGCTCAATCCCCACACCTACCTCGACACCGTGCTCATGCTCGGATCGGTCGCCAACCATTACGGGAACCCGGGTCGCTGGTGGTTCGGTGCGGGCGCCATCACTGCGAGCGCCGTGTGGTTCGTCGCGCTCGGATACGGGGCGCGTTATCTGCGCAACTGGTTCGCCAAGCCGGGGTCCTGGCGGATCCTCGACGGTGGTGTCGCGGTACTCATGTTCGGGCTCGGTGCAGGGCTCGTTGTGTCCTCCTGACGCTCGCGCTACGCGCGCGGAGCAGTGCCGGGCTTCCGGTAGCCAAGGGGCTCGAGGTGGGTGAACACCGTCACCCCCGGCAGCGCGTCCCGAAGGTCGGCCTCGAGCCGGTCGAGCAGATCGTGCCCGGTACGCACCGACCAATCGCCCGGAGCGCGCACCGTCAGATACACGAACCGCTGGCGCCCGGACTCGCGCGTGCGCGGCGGCAGGAACTGCACCGGCCCCGACGCCCGATAACGGTCGAGCACCGCGTTCACCACGGCGACATCGTCGGCGGGGAGCGCGGCATCGAGCATGCCCACGACCGACTGTTTCACCAGTCCGTATCCGATGCGCAGGATGTTCAGTGCCACTACGATCGCCACGATCGGATCGAGCACGTCCCATCCCGACACCGCGACCAGCGCGACACCGGCCAGTACCCCGACCGACGTCCACACGTCGGTGAGCAGGTGTCTGCCATCGGCGACCAGCGTGATCGACCGGTGCTTCCTGCCTTCGCGGATCAGCACGAGTCCGACCGCGAGGTTGATCACGGACGACCCGGCCGAGAGCGCGAGACCGAGACCGGCCTCCTCGACCGGCCGAGGCGACAGCAGTCGGTCGATCGACGTCCACAAGATCGCGGTCGCGGCCGCGAAGATCATCGTGCCCTCGACGGCAGCCGACAGATACTCGGCCTTGCCGTGGCCGAAATCATGGTTGAAGTCGGCAGGTTTCGCGGCCAAGCGCAACGCGAGCAGCCCCACGATCGCAGCAACCAGGTTGACGCCGGACTCCAGGGCATCGGAAAACAGGCCCACCGATCCTGTCAACCACGCAGCGAGTGATTTGAGGGCCATCGTCGCCAGCGCGGCCGCGACCGACAACCACATGAATCGCATGAGCAGCCGATGCGACTGCGCCGAGGTCACCGCAGTGTCAGCTTTTGACCAGGGTGTATCGGAAACCGGTGACCTCGGTGGCCGCGACTTCGACGTAGTTGTACTTCGGTGTCGGAACCCAGGGCGTCAGCCCGAGCGCGTCGATCCGCGCCGCGTCGTCGAAGCTACGGAGGATGCGTGCATTTCCGTGCACCACGACACTCCACGCGGTGTCGTCCTGGACGTGGTCGACTTCGAACGCCACACCGGGATGGACGGCCAATTCGGAGAGCTTGCTGCCCTCGCCGGTACGGAAGTACACCTTGCCGGCGTCTGCGACGTAGTTGACGGGGTAGATCTCGGGGCGCCCGTCCGTGACGGTGACCAGTCTGCCCACCTGTCGGGTCGCAAGAAGTTTCCAGGACTGTTCGTCGGTCAGGATCGTGACAGTTTTTCCTGCATTCGGGGTTTCACTCACGGGCGTGCCTCCTCGAGCTCGATACCGTCCCGTACACCACATCATGAACGTACGCCCGGCGCAGGAGTACCACCTGCAGTTACGGTGAGAACGACCCGCCCGCGCACGTGGATCGGAGTATCGATGTCAGCCGAGACTGTGTCGAGGTGGCACACCCGACCCGCAGACGACGTCGCGGAGGCCTTCGACGTGGCCCCGGATCGAGGATTGACCGCAGGCGAAGTGGAGCGACGCCGCGCGGAGCACGGACCCAACGTGCTCGACGAGGTCAAGAGCATCCCCGCGTGGCGGAAGGTGCTGTCGCTGCTCGCCGACAGGATGACCCTCGTCCTCGTCGTCGCCGCGGTCGTCAGCGCGACCGTGTCGCGGGAGTGGGAAACACCCGTGGTCATCTTCGCGGTGATCGCCCTCAATACCGTTCTGAACTACGTGCAGGAAGCCCGCGCCGAGAACAGTCTGCAGGCGCTGAAACAGATGTCCGTGTCGACCACGCGGGTCCTGCGCGACGGTCGCGGTGTCGAACTGGCCCGAGCCGACCTCGTTCCCGGCGACATCGTGCAGCTCGAAGCAGGCGACTCGGTGCCTGCCGACGGCCGCCTCGTCGCTGCCGTACGACTCCAGGTCGCGGAAGCCGCGCTCACCGGTGAGTCACAGCCCGTCGACAAGACCGTCGATGCTGTCGACGACCCGCAGGCCCCCCTCGGCGACCGCCACGACATGCTGTTCATGAACACCGAGGTGACCCGCGGACGTGCGTCGATGGTGGTCACCGACACCGGTATGCGCACCGAGATGGGTGCGATCGCCGCGCTCCTCGGCGCGGCCGGCGTCGAGCAGACGCCGCTGCAGCGGCGCATCGGTCAACTCGCGCAAACTCTTACGATCGTCGCGATCGTCACGGTCGCACTGGTGTTCGTTCTCGGTCTGCTACGCGGGCAGACGTGGTCCGAACTGCTCGTCACCGCAGTGTCGCTGGCGGTCGCGACCATTCCCGAAGGTCTCACCGCGGTCGTTGCGTTCACCCTGGCCATGGGAGCGTCCCGGCTCGCGGCGCGCGGCGCCATCGTCAAACAGCTCGCGGCCGTCGAAACGCTCGGCAGCACCACCCACATCGCTACCGACAAGACCGGCACCTTGACCCTCAACGAGATGACGGTGCAACGGCTCCTGGTGCACGGGCGCAACTTCCGTGTCACCGGCACGGGTTATGGAACGGACGGCAAGATCCTCGTCGGCGACGGCATGCCCGCGCCCGACCTCACCGATGCCCTCCTGGGCATGGCCATGTGCAACGACGCGACCGTGCGCGACGGAGTCCTCGTCGGCGACCCCACCGAAGGCGCCCTCGTGGTGCTGGCAGAGAAGGGCGGCATCGACGTCGAGGGCAGCCGTACTGCCCTCGCCCGGATCGAGGAAGTGCCGTTCGACTCGGACTACAAGTACATGGCCACCTTTCACGCCCACCCGGACGGCGGCTATCGGTGCTTCGCGAAGGGTGCGCCGGGTGTGCTGCTCGAACGAGCGTCGTCGACATCCGGTGCCGACGGCACGGTGCCGCTCGACGACGCCACTCGCGCCCGGATCCGTCACACGGTCGACGACCTCGCGTCGGAGGGCCTGCGCACCCTCATGATTGCCGGTCGCGCGCTCGACGCGGTACCGCGGGGCGACGCGGACGCCCTGCAGAGCGCGGTGTCCGATCTGACCGTCTACGCGATCGTGGGCATAGTCGACCCTCCGCGACCCGAGGCGAAGGATGCCATCGACGTGGCGCACGGCGCCGGTATAGCGGTGCACATGATCACGGGGGATCACCTCGTCACCGCGTCGGCCATCGCGAGCGAACTTGGGATCCAGGGCACAGCAGCGGCGGGCGCTGACCTCGACACTCTCTCCGACGACGAACTACGCGATCAGGCAGCACGATTCGGTGTCCTCGCCCGCGTGGCACCCGAGCACAAGATCCGGTTCGTCAAAGCATTGCAGGCCGACGGACAGATCGTCGCGATGACCGGCGACGGAGTCAATGACGCGCCCGCGCTCGAGCAGTCCGACATCGGCGTCGCCATGGGCATCACCGGAACCGATGTCTCCAAGGGCGCCGCGAACATGATCCTCACCGACGACAACTTCGCGACCATCGTCGCGGCGGTGTCCGAGGGACGCGGCATCTACGACAACATCGTCAAGTTCGTGAAGTTCCAGCTCACCACCGCATGGGGATTCGTGCTGATCTTCCTCACCGCCGGTGTGCTCGGCCTGGCGGGCGGGGCGCCGTTCACCGCGTTGCAGATCCTGTGGGTGAACATCATCATGGACGGACCACCCGCGCTCGCGCTCGGTGTGGACCCCACCGAACCGGACGCCATGAAACGGCCACCGCGACCGGTGAAGGAAGCGCTGCTCACCAGGGATCGCGTGCAGCGAATCCTCGGACTCGGTGTGCTGATGACGGCCGGCACGATCGCGGTCCTGCACTACGGCCCGGAACTGTTCCCCGACAGCGCATCCGATCCGTTGTTCGCGACGACACTCGCCTTCACGACCTTCGTGTTCTATCAGGTGTTCAATCTGTTCAACGTGCGGTCGAATCTCGGTTCGGTGTTCTCGATGCGGACCTTGACCAATCACACGATCTGGATCGCAATCGTCGCCGTTATCGTGCTGCAGATCTGCGTGGTGCAGATGAGTGTGCTTCAGGGATTTTTCGACACCACCTCGCTCACGTCACAGCAGTGGGCGCTCGCCGTCGCGGTCGGGTCGACTGTGCTGTGGGTCGATGAGGTGGGCAAGTTCGTGGCCCGGCGACTCGATGCTCGGAGGTCGGCGCGAGTCGAGACGCCCGTCCTGACCTGAACGGTTGACTCGACACAACAGGGGAGACAACGCTGGACACCATGAAGCGCCGCTCCCGCGTCGACGTGCATCAGCACCTGTGGCCCTCGTCGTTCGTCGACGCCCTCCGCGACCGCAGCGACCCGCCCCGGCTCGACGGCTGGACACTGCATCTTTCCGGCGAGCCGCCGTATCAGGTCGATCCGGCCGATCATTCGGTCCGCGCGAGGGCGGCCCTTGCGGTCCAGGACGGAATCGACCTGGCCCTGGTGTCGATGTCGAGCGCGCTCGGAATCGAGACACTTCCCGTGGACGAGTCCGGCCCGCTGCTCGACGCCTACCACGAAGGTGCGCTGGCGCTACCGGCCCCGTTCGGGGTGTGGGCGGCCGCGAATACAGCCGAGCCCGACCCTCGGATGCTGCGCGACGTGCTCGCGGCCGGGTGCGTCGGCCTGCAGCTACCGGCCACCGCGCTGGCCGATCCGGCGGGACTCGATCGGTGCGCGCCGTTACTCGCGGAACTCGAGCGTGCGGGCGCGCCGCTGTTCGTTCACCCGGGTCCGGCGGCGGCGCCCGGTGCGCCCTCGTGGTGGCCGGCGATGGTGACGTACGTCGGCCAGATGCACACCGCGTGGTTCGGCTGGCACGAGTTCGGCGCGCGCCGATTCCCGAGGCTGCGGGTGCTGTTCGCCATGCTCGCGGGCCTGGCCCCGCTGCACGCCGATCGGATGGCCGCCCGCGGCGGGCCCGCCGGAGTGCCCGCGCCGGGTGTGTACGTGGAGACGTCGTCGTACGGGCGTGAGGTTGTTGCAACGGTGATGGCCCACCTGGGCGAGGATCGGGTCTTGCTCGGGTCCGATCGCCCCTACGCTGCACCTCTCGCACTCGGTGGTTCCGCCGGGGTGCGATTGTGCACAGGCAACCCGGCACGATTCTTTTCGAATTGCGTTGATCCGAACTCTTGACCTGCGGTTCCGAAGCGGGTGACATGGTCGTCGTGAACATTCCGACCACTGCGCAGGATCGCGGTCTCCGCACGGCCTCGGCCCGTGCCGACGACGCGCGTCTGCACTGTTGTCACTGAAATCGCCCTCTACCTCTGCTCCGCCCGGGCACATCTGTGCCCCGATTTCGGGAAGTTCGCAATGCTCACTCAGCCAGACCTGCCCATCCGTGCCGACCTCGATCTCACCTCCCTTGCGCTGCAGATCGCACGTGATCCCGACCGATGGCTACCGGTCGTTCGATTCGACGAGCAGGAGCGCTGGTACACCCGGCTGACCGTCGCCGACGATCGCGAGGTGTGGTTGCTCACCTGGCTCCCCGGTCAGCGGACCGAGATCCACGATCATGGCGGCAGCGCGGGTGCCTTCGCGGTGGCACAGGGGGTGCTCACCGAGACCACGGTGCACGCGCCGGCCGGCGCGATCCTGTCCGGATCTCAGGTGTCGTTGTCGCGGAACGAAATTCGATCCGGTGAGGTGGGTGGTTTCGGTGCCCACCACATCCACGAGGTGACGAACGAGTCGGACACCGCCGCCGTCAGTGTCCACGTGTACGCGCCGTCGCTGTCGACGATGAGCCGGTATCGGATCGACGACGGCACGCTCCGGCTGCTCACCTCGGAGCGAGCCGGCGCGGATTGGTAGTGCCCGGATCGATGGTGCACCGCATGGCGTAACTCACGCCGTCTCGAATCGTCGTCGGGGCCCAGGCGCAGGACAATGGAAGCTTGCCCGGTCCGCGGACGGGCGGTTTCTGTCACTCGCTCAATCGAAGGTTCCACCCGCATGACCACCACGGCTTCCGACCGTCCACTCGATCCTGCGCCCACAACCTCCGTCGAGGCCGACAGCGCGACCACCGCGTATCCGGGGCGTGCGCTGGTGATGTGGGCGCTCGCGCTCGGCGGGTTCGGCATCGGAACGACCGAATTCGTGGCGATGGGGCTGCTGCCCGACATCGCCTCCGGGCTCGGCATCTCCGAACCCACCGCCGGGCACGTGGTGTCGGCGTATGCGGCCGGTGTCGTCGTCGGAGCGCCGCTGATCGCAGTGATCGGCGCGAAGCTACCGCGCAAAACGTTGCTGATCGCACTCATGGTGGCATTCACCCTCGGCAACGCGGCGACCGTGCTGGCACCGAACTACGAGCTTCTCATCGCGTCGCGGTTCCTCGCCGGGCTGCCACACGGCGCGTACTTCGGTGTCGCGGCGCTCGTGGCTGCGCATCTCGCGGGGCCGGGTCAGCGTGCTCGGGCGGTGTCGCTGGTGATGATGGGGTTGTCGGTGGCCAACGTCGTCGGGGTGCCCGCGGCATCGTGGCTGGGAATGGCGCTGGGCTGGCGTTCTGCATTCGTCCTGGTCGCAGCGATCGGTGTGGTGACCGTCGCCGCGATCGTCGCGTGGGTGCCGTCCCTGTCGATCCCCATCACCAGCGTGCGGATCGAACTCGGCGCTCTGAGGCGCAAGCAGGTGTGGCTGACGCTCGCGGTGGCGGTCATCGGATTCGGCGGTGTGTTCGCGGTCTACACGTACATCAGCACCACCCTGACCGACCTCGCCGGATTGTCGAAGTCGCTGGTTCCGGTCGCGTTGATGCTGTTCGGGATCGGCATGGTCGTCGGAAACTTCGTCGGCGGCAGGCTCGCCGATCGTGCCTTGGTGCCGGGAATCTTCATGACCGTGACGTCGCTCGCCGTGCTGTTGGCGGTGTTCATCGCCGCAGTGCACAACCCGTACACGGCATTGGTGCTGGTGTTCTTGCTGGGCGCGGGCTGCGCCGCTGTGGGGCCGGGCCTGCAGGTCCGGTTGATGGATGTTGCCGACGACGCACAGACTCTCGCGGCGTCGCTCCACCACGCGGCGTTCAACCTCGCGAATGCGTTCGGGGCGTGGATCGGCGGTGTCGTCATCGCGGCAGGCTTCGGATACACCGCTCCGGCAGCCGTCGGTGTGGTGTTGGCGCTGGCCGGTGTGGCCATCTTTGCGATCGCGGTCCGGCGGCCTTGACCGTGGGCATACGACAGCCGTGGCATACGACCATCATGATTGGATGACGACGTGACCGACCCCAGCGCTACCGACACCACCGTGCCCACCCCGAACGACCCGTTCTTCACCATCGGGACCCGTCTCGACAACGGATTGGGGCGCACAGGCACCATCCACACCCCGCACGGCGACATTCGCACGCCGGCGTTCGTGGCGGTCGGTACGAAGGCGACGGTCAAGGCGGTGCTGCCCGAGGCGGTGGCCGATCTGGGTGCACAGGCGGTACTCGCGAACGCCTACCACCTGTATCTGCAGCCGGGCTCGGACATCGTCGACGAGGCCGGTGGACTCGGCAAGTTCATGAACTGGCCGGGACCGACCTTCACCGACAGCGGCGGATTCCAGGTCATGTCGCTCGGTGTGGGATTCAAGAAGGTCCTCGCCATGGAGTCGGTGGGCGTCCAGAACGACGACGTCATCGCCAAGGGCAAGGAACGGCTCGCGAAGGTCGACGACGACGGCGTGACCTTCAAATCGCACCTCGACGGCTCGAAGCACCGCTTCACACCCGAGGTGTCGATGCGCATCCAGCATCAGCTCGGCGCCGACATCATGTTCGCGTTCGACGAGCTGACCACCCTGATGAACACCCGTGGATATCAGGAGGAGTCGCTGCGCCGCACCCAGGCGTGGGCAGTGCGATGCATCGCCGAGCACGAGAAGCTCACCGCTCAGCGCACCCACCGCCCGTACCAGGCACTGTTCGGTGTCGTGCAGGGTGCGCAGTACGAGGATCTGCGACGGCAGGCGTGCCGCGGTCTCGAATCGATCCGCGGCGAAACGGGCCGGGGGTTCGACGGCTACGGCATCGGTGGTGCGCTCGAGAAGCAGAATCTGGGCACGATCGTGCGCTGGTGCAGCGAAGAACTTCCGGAGCACAAGCCGCGGCACATGCTCGGAATCAGCGAGCCCGACGACATGTTCGTGGCCGTCGAACACGGTGCCGACACATTCGACTGCGTCAACCCGTCACGGGTCGCGCGCAACGCCGCGATCTACACCCCCGACGGACGGTTCAACATCAACACGAGCCGTTTCCGCCGCGACTTCACACCGATCGATGAGCACTGCGACTGCTACACGTGCGCGAACTACACGCGGGCATATCTCCATCACCTGTTCAAGGCGAAGGAGATGCTCGCGTCGACGTTGTGCACGATCCACAACGAGCGGTACACGGTGCGCCTCGTCGACGACATTCGCCAGAGCATCGACGACGACCGATTCGCCGAGCACAAGGCCGAGACGCTGGGTCGGTTCTACCGATCTCGGTGAGAGTGCTCCATCGTTCACGGTGGAGGTGAATCACCGTCACTCAGGGCCACGTTGAGACCTCACGTACTCGGCAATCACCGACAACGGCGCGCCGCCCGCAGTCCCGCAGTAATACGAGCGGGACCATAAATGCCCGCCCCACAGGTACCGGGAAAGGTGCTCCGCGTGATCGCGCCGCACGTGCCGCGATGACACGCCTTTGAGCGAATTCACCAACTTCGACAGCTGTACGGTGGCGGGGAAGCCGACGAGCAGGTGCACATGATCGTCCTCGCCGTTGAACTCCCGCAGCTCGCATCCGAAGTCCGCGCAGACTCTCCGCATGATCTGCTCGCAGTCCACCAAGATCGGTCCGGTGAACGCACCCCGGCGGAATTTCGTGACAAACACCAAATGCACATGACAATCCCAGAGAGCATGTCTACCACGTCGGACAAGGTCAACATCAGTCATGACACCAAATGCTATCGTGCTGGTGTGCTCAAGCGATACCGCTACCGCGCCTATCCCACAGGGGAG
>NZ_JBHWXB010000035.1:0-7910 GCF_042729855.1 Rhodococcus sp. NPDC060090
CAGGTTCCGGTGCGGGCGTTGTTCGAGGCGTCGACGGTGTCGGCGTTGGCGGCGCGGGTGGAGCAGGAGTCGGGTCGTGGTGGCCGGGTTCCGCTGGAGGCGCGGTCGCGTCCGGTGCGGGTGCCGTTGTCGTTGGCGCAGCAGCGGATGTGGTTCTTGAATCGGTTCGATCCGGAGTCGACGGCGTATAATATTCCGTTTGCGTTGCGGTTGACCGGCGAACTCGATATCGCGGCACTACAAATCGCGATTCTCGATGTAATCGACAGACACGAGTCACTTCGCACGGTTTACCCGGACGGAATCGACGGTCCGTCGCAGGTAGTTGTCGATGCGGCCCGGATCGTACCGAACCTGTATCCCCAGAGGATCACTGAAGATCAACTGGAAGACCACGTCCATATGATGGCCAACGCAGGCTTCGACGTCACCCAGGACGTTCCGATCCGTGCAGAGCTATTCGAAGTGAGTCCCACCGAACATCTACTTGGACTCGTGGTGCATCACATTTCCGCCGATGGGTGGTCGATGGGTCCGCTGGCCCGGGATGTGATGCTTGCGTATGCAGCTCGCCTGGAATGGGAAAGCCCCGCGTGGATGCCCCTTCCTGTCCAATACATCGATTACGCGCTGTGGCAGCGCGACGTACTCGGCTCCGAGGATGACTCGGATTCGGTGATATCACGGCAGATCGCTTATTGGAGTGCCGCTCTCGCCGATCTCCCGGATGAGTTGGACTTGCCGTTCGACAGACCGCGTCCGAACCGCCTGTCGTTGCGAGGAGCCAAGGAGCCCTTCGTCATACCAGCGCATGTGCAGGCGGCTCTCGAGGAAACGGCACGCGCGCATGGGGCAACGACGTTCATGGTTGTGCATGCCGCGCTGTCTGCGCTCCTTTCGCGACTCTCGAGCTCAAATGATGTGGCCATCGGGACACCGGTCGCAGGCCGCGGAGATGCGGGCCTCGACGATATCGTCGGCATGTTCGTCAACACCCTGGTTTTGCGGACCGAGGTGGAGCCTGCGTTGCCGTTCTCGGCGCACCTTGCTCATGCTCGCGAGGCTGCACTCGGTGCGTTCGGGCATGCAGATGTGCCGTTCGAACGACTCGTCGAGGTGCTCAACCCGGCGCGTTCGACTGCGCGTCATCCGCTGTTCCAGGTCATGCTGTCGTTCGAGAACCTTGGCTCGACCCGCATCGATTTGCCTGCTCTGAGTCTCGATACTCTGACAATCGATACGCAGATAGCCAAGTTCGATCTGCACTTCACCCTCTCAGAGGTCGAAGATGGGTTCGATCGACACCGGGGTATGAATGGTGAGATCACCTATTCGACCGACCTTTTCGACGCGTCGAGCGTTAAGGCAATCGCAGCGAAGTTCGTGCAGATTCTCGAATCCGTGGTTGCGGACCCCTCGGTGCCTGTGGGTGATATCGATCTGCTCGATGCCGATGAGCGGTCTCTGGTGCTCGAGCGGTGGAACGATACTGCGCACGAGGTCGAGTCGTCGTTGACGTTGGTCGATCTGTTCGAGGCGCAGGTGCGTCGGACGCCGGATGCGGTGGCCGTGGAGTTCGAGGGGCGCTCGCTGACGTATGCGGAGTTCGATTCTCGTGTGAATCGGGTTGCGCGTTATTTGATTTCGGTGGGTGTGGGGCCGGAGTCGACGGTGGGTCTTGCGGTGCGTCGTTCGTTGGATCTGCTGGTCGGGATGTATGCGATCGTCAGGGCCGGTGGTGCGTATGTGCCGTTGGATCCGGATCAGCCGGTGGATCGTAATGGGTACATTCTCGAGGTTGCTGCTCCGACTGTGGTGTTGACGACCGCGCGTGACGGGTTTGTTGCGCAGGGTGTGCTTTCGGTGGAGCTCGATGTGCTCGATGTGTCGGGGTTCTCCGATGCGCCGGTGGTGGATGCGGATCGTGTGTTGCCGTTGCGGTCGTCGAATGCGGCGTATGTGTTGTTCACGTCGGGGTCGACGGGTCGTCCGAAGGGTGTTGCGGTTTCGCACGCATCGATCGTGAACCGGCTCGTGTGGATGCAGGACCAGTACCGGCTCGCCGCCGACGACGTCGTCCTGCAGAAGACGCCGTTCACGTTCGACGTGTCGGTGTGGGAGTTCTTCTGGCCGCTGCAGGTGGGTGCCCGACTCGTCGTCGCCATTCCCGACGGTCACCGCGATCCGGATTACCTGGTGCGGACGATGATCGAGAACACGATATCGGTGGCCCACTTCGTGCCGTCGATGCTCGCGGTGTTCGTCGCAGCATCCGGCGTCGAGGACGTGTCGACGCTGCGAGCCGTGTTCGCCTCCGGTGAGGCGCTGTCGGCTGCCGTCTCGGACCGGCTGCGCACGGCACTGCCCCAGGTGCGCCTGCACAACCTGTACGGACCGACCGAGGCCGCGGTCGACGTGACCTACCACGAGGTCACCCGCGCCGACTCCGCGTCGGTCCCGATCGGTGTGCCGGTGTGGAACACCGGTGTGTACGTGCTCGACGGCCGGCTCCGACCCGTCCCGGTGGGGGTTGCGGGTGAGCTGTACCTGTCGGGCGTGCAGTTGGCGCGGGGATACGTGACCCGGCCGGACCTCACCGCCGAGCGGTTCATCGCCTCTCCGTTCGCAGCGGGGGAACGGCTCTACAGAACCGGCGACCTCGTCAAATGGGGCCGGCGCTCCGGCGAGCTGGAGTACATCGGCCGTACCGACTTCCAGGTCAAGTTGCGAGGACTGCGGATCGAGCTGGGGGAGATCGAAGCCGAGATCCTCGAGCCGGGGGACGTCGCCCATGCTGTTGTGCTGGTGCGCGCGGATCCGCGTTCGGGCGAGCAGCTCGTCGCGTATCTCGTCGCACAGCCCGGGGCCACGCTCGATACCGGTGCGATCTCGAGGGCCCTGTCGACCCGCCTGCCCGGCTACATGGTCCCCACTGCGTACGTCGTACTCGATCAGCTGCCGCTGAGCCCGTCGGGCAAGCTCGACCGCAAGGCTCTGCCGGAGCCGGTGTTCGAGGTCAAGGAGTTCCGGGCACCGACCACACCCGTCGAACAGATCGTGGCCTCGGTCATCGCCGACGTCCTCGGGCTCGACCGGGTCGGGCTCGACGACGACTTCTTCGCCCTCGGCGGCAACTCGCTGATCGCGACACAGGTGGTGTCGCGGATCGGTGAGGCTGTCGGACACCGCCTACCGCTGCGCATGATCTTCGAGGCGTCGACCGTCGAGTCGCTCGCCGTGGCAGCCGAGTCCAGTTCGGTCGAGGCGAACCGGGTCCCGCTTGTCGCCCGGGATCGTCCGGCACGGATTCCGCTGTCGCTCGCGCAGCAGCGGATGTGGTTCCTCAACCGCTTCGATCCCGACTCGGCGGTCAACAACATTCCGGTTGCGGTGCAGTTGTCGGGCAAGCTCGACGTCGCAGCCCTCGAAGAGGCGCTGCGGGACGTCGTCGCGCGGCACGAATCGCTACGCACCATCTACCCGGACGTCGACGGCTACGGATACCAGAAGATCCTCGCTCCCGCCGACGTCGCGATCGCGCTCGAGAGCATCCCCACGTCAGAAAAGGACGTCCCGGACGCGCTGCGCGAGCTCGCCGGCACCGCGTTCGACGTGGCGCGCGAAGTTCCGCTCGCCGTCTGCCTACTCGAGCTCGCACCCGACGAGCACCTGCTGGTAGCGGTCCTGCACCACATTGCCGCGGACGGGTTCTCGATGGTCCCGCTCACCCGCGACATCATGATCGCCTACGCGGCACGCTCGACCGGCGACGATCCCGCCTGGGAACCGCTCGAGGTCCAGTACGCCGACTACACGCTGTGGCAGCGCGACGTGCTGGGATCCGAAGACGATCCCGATTCGTTGATCTCCCAACAGATCCGGCACTGGATCGAGGCGCTGGACGGAGTGCCCGCGAGCCTCGAGCTGCCCACCGACCGACCCCGCCCAGCGGTGGCCACGAACGCCGGCGCAGTACACCGATTCGAGATCGGTGCCGACCTGCGTGCCGCGATCGACAGGCTCGCGCACGAATCGCGCACCACAGAATTCATGGTGGTCCATGCCGCCCTCGCGGTGCTGCTCGCACGCCTCGGGGCGGCCGACGACATCACGATCGGCACCCCCGTCGCCGGTCGTGGTGAGCGCACCCTCGACGGCCTGATCGGAATGTTCGTCAACACCCTCGTTCTGCGCACGCACGTCGATTTCGCGCAGACGTTCGGCGAACTGCTCGCCCACGTGCGTGAATCCGACCTCGGTGCCTTCGCGCACGCCGAGATCCCGTTCGAACGCCTCGTCGACGTGCTCGCACCCGTCCGCAGTCAATCGCACAACCCGTTGTTCCAGGTGATGCTCGCATTCCAGAACGTCGGCCAGGTGTCGCTCGAACTGCCGGGCATGACCGTGTCCAACATTCCGCTCGACAGCGGTATGTCGAAGTTCGATCTCGTGGTGACGGTTCTCGACGTACCGCTCGACGGCGCTGGGGACGGCGGATACTCAGTCGAATTCTCCTACGCCACAGATTTATTCGATGCATCGACCATCGTCGGCATGAGTGAGCGTTTCGTGTCGTTGCTCGAGACGGTCACGAGCACACCCGCACTACCGGTCGGCGACCTTCCGCTGCTCACCGGCGCCGAACTCGCCGCGGTCGAATCGGCTTCCCGCGGACCCGTGCACCCCATCGACCCCGCAATCACGGTGCCCGTCCTGCTGGACCGGCAGGTGGCACGCACCCCGGACGCGCCCGCACTGATCCCGGGCACCGACGCTCTCGGCGCCCCGCGGACGTACCGGGAGTTCGGACGCGACGTCAACCGCCTCGCCCGGTACCTCATCGACCGCGGCGTCGGACCCGACACTCGCGTGGGTGTTGCACTGAGCCGTTCCACCGACATGGTCGTCGCGATTCATGCGGTGATCGCCGCGGGCGGCGCATACGTGCCGGTCGATCCCGACCAGCCCGCCGAACGCATCGAGTTCATCCTCGAATCCGCAGCGCCGTCGCTGCTCCTCACCGCAGGGCCGTCGCTGCTCCTCACTGCAGGGTCGACCGCATCGCCGCGCGGCGCGACCTCGGTCACCACGTGCGATATCGATGCACTCGACCTCTCCGGGTTCGACGACGGGCCGCTCACCGACGCAGACCGCACCGCACCGCTGCACACCGAGCACCTCGCGTACGTGTTGTACACGTCGGGTTCGACCGGCCGCCCCAAGGGCGTCGGCGTGACCCACGGCTCCGTGGTCAACCAGATGTTGTGGATGCAGGACCGATTCGCGTTCACGGAGTCGGACGCAGTCCTGCTCAAGACCCCTGTGACGTTCGACGCCTCTGTATGGGAAATCTTCCTGCCGCTGCAGACCGGTGCGTCCATCGTCGTGGGGTCCCCGGATCTCCACCGCGATCCCGCTCGCCTGGCAGCAGAGATCGGACACACCGCCACCACCGTGGTGCAGTTCGTCCCGACGGTGTTCGATGCGGTCCTCGAGCACCTCGACACGGTAGCGGCGGCGTCGCTCACCCACGTGTTCTGCGGTGGCGAGGCGCTCTCTGCGGGCAGCTCGGCCCGGTTCGCGGCGCTCGGTGATGCGCCCGTGCACAACGTGTACGGGCCGACCGAAGCGACGGTGCAGACCGTGTACCGGACCGCAGCGGCGGACGACGATCGGGTCGTGCCGATCGGCCGCCCCGTGTGGAACACCGATGTGCTCGTGCTCGACCCGCGGCTGCGCCCGGTTCCTGTTGGCGTGTCCGGAGAGCTCTATCTCACGGGTGCCCAGCTGGCCCGCGGCTACCAGGGCCGAGCGGATCTGACTGCGGAGCGATTCGTCGCGGATCCGCGCTCGACGACCGGTGCGCGCATGTACCGTACCGGCGACCTCGTCAAATGGACCCGAGCGACATCCGGCCGGTCCGACACGGCACACATCGATACGCTCGAGCTCGAATACCTCGGCCGCACCGATCACCAGGTCAAGCTGCGTGGTCTCCGGATCGAACTCGGCGAAGTCGAGTCGGCACTCGGCGAGGTGAACGGGGTGCGTCAGTCCGTTGCGATCGTCCGCGACGACCCGGGCACGGGCCCACAACTGGTGGCGTACGTGGTGCTGACAACCGGGACCACCCTCGACCCGCTCGATATGAAGGCCGAACTTGCGCAGGCGCTGCCGTCGTACATGGTTCCGTCGGCGATCGTGGTCCTCGACCGTTTCCCGCTCAACACCAGCGGGAAGATCGATCGAAACTCGTTGCCTGCTCCGACCTTTGAGGTCGGCGAATTCATGCCGCCGCGTACTCCGGTGGAGGAGATCGTCGCAGGAGTCTTCGCGCAGGTTCTCGGGGTGCCACGGGTCGGCCGGGACGACGACTTCTTCGCACTCGGAGGCAACTCGCTCGTCGCAACCCAGGTCGTCGCACGACTCGGTGAGGCCCTCGGGACCCGTATTCCCGTGCGAGCACTCTTCGACGCCCCGACCGTCGAAGCGCTCGCGGTGCGTGCTGAGCAGGACTCCGGTGCCGGAAGCCGACCGCAGCTCGCACCTCGCCCCCGCCCGGAACGAGTGCCGTTGTCGCCCGCTCAGCAGCGCATGTGGTTCCTCAACCGGTTCGACCCCGACTCTGCGGTGAACAACATCCCGGTCGGTGTCCGCTTGACGGGCGCCCTCGACGTGAAGGCACTCACCGCCGCACTCGGCGACGTCGTCGAACGGCACGAATCGCTCAGAACGATCTACCCGGACGTCGACGGTGTGGGATATCAGTCCGTACTCGCCTCGCACCCGGTGGAACTGGCCACCGAGAGCGTCGACGAGGCGTCACTCATCGTGCGAGCCGAACAGCTCACCGCGATGGGATTCGACATCACCACCGAGGTTCCGATGCGGGTGGTGCTGTTCGAGCTCAGCGCGCGCGAACACGTGCTGTTCCTTGTGGTACACCACATCGCATCCGACGGATTCTCGCTGCGTCCGCTCGCGCGCGACATCATGATTGCGTACGCGTCGCAGACACGCGGCGAGTCGCCGGCCTGGTCTCCTCTCGCGGTTCACTACGCCGACTACGCGCTGTGGCAGCGTGAAGTGCTCGGATCCGAGGACGATCCCGAATCGGTGCTCTCGGAACAGATCGGATATTGGGCCTCGCAGCTCGCGGGACTCCCGGATCAGCTGGACCTCCCGTCCGACCGGTCGCGCCCCGAGACGGCCTCCGGTGAAGGCCGGACCAGCAGTTTCCGAATGGAACCCACGCTGCACGCGCGTCTGGAAACGCTCGCGCGAGAGTA
The DNA here is from genome assembly GCF_042729855.1 of Rhodococcus sp. NPDC060090. Classification (NCBI taxonomy): domain Bacteria; kingdom Bacillati; phylum Actinomycetota; class Actinomycetes; order Mycobacteriales; family Nocardiaceae; genus Rhodococcus; species Rhodococcus sp. NPDC060090. The sequence continues at coordinate 7,290 of NZ_JBHWXB010000035.1, forward strand.
CAACACGTCGTTGTTCATGGTGATTCACGCCGCTCTCAGCGTGCTGCTGTCGAGGCTGTCGGACACCGACGACATCGCAATCGGCACGCCGATCGCCGGTCGCGGCGAGGCAGCCCTCGACGATCTGGTCGGCATGTTTGTCAACACGCTGGTGCTTCGCACCACGTTCGACAACGATGCGCCGTTCGAGGAACTGCTCGCCAAGGTTCGCGAGACCGACCTCGACGCCTTCGCGCATGCCGACGTTCCGTTCGAGCGGCTCGTCGAGATCATCGATCCCGAGCGGTCGCAGGCACGGCATCCGTTGTTCCAGGTGGCCCTGACGTTCCAGAACACGGGCGCAGTGGATTTCGAACTCGACGGGATCACCGCGAGGGCGCTCGAATACGAAGCTCCCACAGCAAAGTTCGACCTGCAGTTCACCTTCGCCGACAGCATTGGCGCAGGATCGATCGGTGCCGACACCGGCGCGGGTGGCATGGACTTCGCGATCACCTATGCCACCGACCTGTTCGACGACCTGCGTGTCGCGGCGTTTGCGGAGCAGTTGCTGCGGATTCTGCGTGCGGTGGTGGATGATCCGGCGGTTGTGGTCGGTGATATCGGGATCCTCGATGATTT
>NZ_JBHWXB010000036.1:0-7884 GCF_042729855.1 Rhodococcus sp. NPDC060090
GACTGAGACACGGCCCAGACTCCTACGGGAGGCAGCAGTGGGGAATATTGCACAATGGGCGAAAGCCTGATGCAGCGACGCCGCGTGAGGGATGACGGCCTTCGGGTTGTAAACCTCTTTCAGCAGGGAAGAAGCGAAAGTGACGGTACCTGCAGAAGAAGCGCCGGCTAACTACGTGCCAGCAGCCGCGGTAATACGTAGGGCGCAAGCGTTGTCCGGAATTATTGGGCGTAAAGAGCTCGTAGGCGGCTTGTCACGTCGGATGTGAAAGCCCGAGGCTTAACCTCGGGTCTGCATTCGATACGGGCTAGCTAGAGTGTGGTAGGGGAGATCGGAATTCCTGGTGTAGCGGTGAAATGCGCAGATATCAGGAGGAACACCGGTGGCGAAGGCGGATCTCTGGGCCATTACTGACGCTGAGGAGCGAAAGCGTGGGGAGCGAACAGGATTAGATACCCTGGTAGTCCACGCCGTAAACGTTGGGAACTAGGTGTTGGCGACATTCCACGTCGTCGGTGCCGCAGCTAACGCATTAAGTTCCCCGCCTGGGGAGTACGGCCGCAAGGCTAAAACTCAAAGGAATTGACGGGGGCCCGCACAAGCGGCGGAGCATGTGGCTTAATTCGACGCAACGCGAAGAACCTTACCAAGGCTTGACATATACCGGAAAGCATTAGAGATAGTGCCCCCCTTGTGGTCGGTATACAGGTGGTGCATGGCTGTCGTCAGCTCGTGTCGTGAGATGTTGGGTTAAGTCCCGCAACGAGCGCAACCCTTGTCCTGTGTTGCCAGCATGCCCTTCGGGGTGATGGGGACTCACAGGAGACCGCCGGGGTCAACTCGGAGGAAGGTGGGGACGACGTCAAGTCATCATGCCCCTTATGTCTTGGGCTGCACACGTGCTACAATGGCCGGTACAATGAGCTGCGATACCGTGAGGTGGAGCGAATCTCAAAAAGCCGGTCTCAGTTCGGATTGGGGTCTGCAACTCGACCCCATGAAGTCGGAGTCGCTAGTAATCGCAGATCAGCATTGCTGCGGTGAATACGTTCCCGGGCCTTGTACACACCGCCCGTCACGTCACGAAAGTCGGTAACACCCGAAGCCGGTGGCCCAACCCGTAAGGGAGGGAGCTGTCGAAGGTGGGACTGGCGATTGGGACGAAGTCGTAACAAGGTAGCCGTACCGGAAGGTGCGGCTGGATCACCTCCTTTCTAAGGAGCACAGTACCGATTGCAGACAAATGTTCTGCACGGTCAGCTCATGGGTGGAACGTTGATTATTTGGCACGGTTTCCTGGATGGATCACGAGTACTGCTTCGGCGTGGAAAGTGAGTCACTGACGGGGGATCGTGCCTGGCACGTTGTTGGGTATCTGAAGGTACGGCCGTAAGGTCTTATCTTCGCGATGCCGGCCCCAGTGAACTTCACTTCCTGTAGGTGAGGGTGATGGGTGGCTGGTCGTTGCTTGAGAACTACACAGTGGACGCGAGCATCTGTGGCCAAGTTTTTAAGGGCGCACGGTGGATGCCTTGGCACCAGGAACCGATGAAGGACGTGAGAGGCCGCGATAGGCCCCGGGGAGCTGCCAACTGAGCTTTGATCCGGGGGTGTCCGAATGGGGAAACCCGGCAGTCGTCATGGGCTGTCACCCACTGCTGAACACATAGGCAGTGTGGAGGGAACGAGGGGAAGTGAAACATCTCAGTACCCTCAGGAAGAGAAAACAACCGTGATTCCGGGAGTAGTGGCGAGCGAAACCGGATGAGGCCAAACCGTATGCGTGTGATACCCGGCAGGGGTTGCGCATGCGGGGTTGTGGGAATTCTTTTGATCGGTCTGCCGGCCGGTCGGCGAGTCAGAAACCGTTGATGTAGTCGAAGGACATGCGAAAGGTCCGGCGTAGAGGGTAAGACCCCCGTAGACGAAACATCAGCGGCTTGCTTAAGAATCTCCCAAGTAGCACGGGGCCCGAGAAATCCCGTGTGAATCTGGCGGGACCACCCGCTAAGCCTAAATATTCCCTGGTGACCGATAGCGGATAGTACCGTGAGGGAATGGTGAAAAGTACCGCGGGAGCGGAGTGAAATAGTACCTGAAACCGTGTGCCTACAAGCCGTGGGAGCGTCGCCGTTGTTCTTCGGAACAACGGTCGTGACTGCGTGCCTTTTGAAGAATGAGCCTGCGAGTTAGCGGTGTGTAGCGAGGTTAACCCGTGTGGGGAAGCCGTAGCGAAAGCGAGTCCGAATAGGGCGATTGAGTTGCACGCTCTAGACCCGAAGCGGAGTGATCTAGCCATGGGCAGGTTGAAGCGGAGGTAAGACTTCGTGGAGGACCGAACCCACCAGGGTTGAAAACCTGGGGGATGACCTGTGGTTAGGGGTGAAAGGCCAATCAAACTCCGTGATAGCTGGTTCTCCCCGAAATGCATTTAGGTGCAGCGTCGTGTGTTTCTTGCCGGAGGTAGAGCACTGGATAGGCGATGGGCCCTACCGGGTTACTGACCTTAGCCAAACTCCGAATGCCGGTAAGTGAGAGCACGGCAGTGAGACTGTGGGGGATAAGCTCCATGGTCGAGAGGGAAACAGCCCAGAGCATCGACTAAGGCCCCTAAGCGTACGCTAAGTGGGAAAGGATGTGGAGTCGCAGAGACAACCAGGAGGTTGGCTTAGAAGCAGCCACCCTTGAAAGAGTGCGTAATAGCTCACTGGTCAAGTGATTCCGCGCCGACAATGTAGCGGGGCTCAAGCGTACCGCCGAAGTCGTGTCATTGCAGCAATAAGCCCCAACGGGTGTTGTGATGGGTAGGGGAGCGTCGTGTGCCGGGTGAAGCAGCAGCGGAAGCTAGTTGTGGACGGTTCACGAGTGAGAATGCAGGCATGAGTAGCGATACACACGTGAGAAACGTGTGCGCCGATTGACTAAGGGTTCCTGGGTCAAGCTGATCTGCCCAGGGTAAGTCGGGACCTAAGGCGAGGCCGACAGGCGTAGTCGATGGACAACCGGTTGATATTCCGGTACCCGCTTTGAAACGCCCAATATCGAATCAGGCGATGCTAAGTCCGTGAAGCCGTTCCGGACCCTTCGGGGAATGGAAAGTGGTGGAGCCGACGAACCAGACTTGTAGTAGGTAAGCGATGGGGTGACGCAGGAAGGTAGTCCAGCCCGGGCGGTGGTAGTCCCGGGGTAAGGGTGTAGGCCGAGGGGTAGGCAAATCCGTCCCTCATATAAGGCTGAGACCTGATGCCGAGCCGATTGTGGTGAAGTGGATGATCCTATGCTGTCGAGAAAAGCCTCTAGCGAGTTTCATGGCGGCCCGTACCCTAAACCGACTCAGGTGGTCAGGTAGAGAATACCGAGGCGTTCGGGTGAACTATGGTTAAGGAACTCGGCAAAATGCCCCCGTAACTTCGGGAGAAGGGGGGCCATCACTGGTGATCGGATTTACTCCGTGAGCTGGGGGTGGCCGCAGAGACCAGCGAGAAGCGACTGTTTACTAAAAACACAGGTCCGTGCGAAGCCGTAAGGCGATGTATACGGACTGACGCCTGCCCGGTGCTGGAACGTTAAGGGGACCGGTTAGTGCGCTTTCGGGCGTGCGAAGCTGAGAACTTAAGCGCCAGTAAACGGCGGTGGTAACTATAACCATCCTAAGGTAGCGAAATTCCTTGTCGGGTAAGTTCCGACCTGCACGAATGGCGTAACGACTTCTCGACTGTCTCAACCATAGGCCCGGTGAAATTGCACTACGAGTAAAGATGCTCGTTTCGCGCAGCAGGACGGAAAGACCCCGGGACCTTTACTACAGTTTGATATTGGTGTTCGGTTCGGCTTGTGTAGGATAGGTGGGAGACTTTGAAGCGGCCACGCCAGTGGTTGTGGAGTCGTCGTTGAAATACCACTCTGGTCGTGCTGGATGTCTAACCTCGGGCCCTGATCCGGATCAGGGACAGTGTCTGATGGGTAGTTTAACTGGGGCGGTTGCCTCCCAAAGGGTAACGGAGGCGCCCAAAGGTTCCCTCAGCCTGGTTGGCAATCAGGTGTTGAGTGTAAGTGCACAAGGGAGCTTGACTGTGAGACCGACGGGTCGAGCAGGGACGAAAGTCGGGACTAGTGATCCGGCGGTGGCTTGTGGAAGCGCCGTCGCTCAACGGATAAAAGGTACCCCGGGGATAACAGGCTGATCTTCCCCAAGAGTCCATATCGACGGGATGGTTTGGCACCTCGATGTCGGCTCGTCGCATCCTGGGGCTGGAGTAGGTCCCAAGGGTTGGGCTGTTCGCCCATTAAAGCGGTACGCGAGCTGGGTTTAGAACGTCGTGAGACAGTTCGGTCCCTATCCGCTGTGCGCGTAGGAATATTGAGAAGGGCTGTCCCTAGTACGAGAGGACCGGGACGGACGAACCTCTGGTGTGCCAGTTGTCCTGCCAAGGGCATGGCTGGTTGGCTACGTTCGGGAGGGATAACCGCTGAAAGCATCTAAGCGGGAAGCCTGCTTCAAGATGAGTATTCCCACCTCCTTGAGAGGGTAAGGCTCCCAGTAGACGACTGGGTTGATAGGCCAGATGTGGAAGCCCGGTAACGGGTGGAGCTGACTGGTACTAATAGGCCGAGGGCTTGTCCTCAGTTGCTCGCGTCCACTGTGTTAGTTCTGAAGTAACGACCGTGTTGTCATCCGGTTGATATCTTCATAGTGTTTCGGTGGTCATAGCGTTAGGGAAACGCCCGGTTACATTCCGAACCCGGAAGCTAAGCCTTTCAGCGCCGATGGTACTGCAGGGGGGACCCTGTGGGAGAGTAGGACGCCGCCGAACAATCATTGTGGGAAGCCCCGCACCAGGTAACTGGTGCGGGGCTTTTCTGCGTTTACGGACAGTTTTTCAGGCCGGCTGGGTATCCTGGCCGCGTTCCCCTGGAGGACACGATGACAGCACAGCAGGTGGAAGGCCCCGGCCCCCTCATCCCCCAGCCGGCCATGACGCGCGAAGCGCTGCGGGACGCCGTGCGCCGGATCGACATGGCGAGCCTCGCCGTGCTCGACCGGGAGTGCAACGAAGCGTTCGACCGGGCGGCCGAGACCGGGGCGATCAATCCCCTGCGGTTCTTCCTGATCAAGTGGGCCACGCACGTGGCGATCCACCGGTGGCCGGCGCGGGCCGCGGCGCTGCACGAAGCAGAACGCATCGCGGGTGACCCCCAGGCGACGGAGGAGCAGTTCCGGGCCGCCATGGAGACCAGCAGCCGGATCCTCGCCGAGGCCCAGCGGGAGATCGGTCAGTGGTCCTGAGGGGGGAGGGCGTCGAGAACGACGCCGGCTGGGCCTGGGAGTGCGATCCCAGTCGGGTGTGGGTGCTGGGCGACATGCCGACGGAGCGGCAGCAGCTCGTCACCGCGGTCATGGACGGCCTGGTCGACCTCGCGTCGATGTCCATCGACCCCAAGGACGGCAGCCTCTACGAGGACCCGCACCCGATGCGGCTGCGTACGTACGAGGACGAACACCTTCTGGCCTGGTACCAGACCATCCCCCACCGCCGCCGGGTCTACCTCAAGCGCGTGAACCTCTGACACGGCTGGCCCCCGGGGGATGCCCGCCCCTTCGCCTGGAAGCCCGGCAAGGCAGCGACTGGAACAGCCGCCCGCGGAATGGCAGTTGACGTAAGGGAGCGTGCCGACCGGCGTCGGCCGACGGGCGCGTATGCCTTTGTGCCGGGCAGGGCCGGCCGCTCGCGTTCATGATCACCGGCGGGAACGTCAACGACTGCACCCAGTTCGAGCCGGTCGTGGCCCGCATACGCATCACACGGTGCAGGTGGTCGGCGACAAGGACTACGCGTCCCGCAACATCGGCTCCTACCTGTGCAAACGCGGTATCGCCTGCACCATCCCGGAAGGCGTCGACCAGATCAGCGGACGCTAGCGGCGGGGCGAGAGCCTGTGCTGCCTGACCGTGAGGTCTACCGCCGCCGCAACGTCGCGCGTGGCCCGGCGCGGCCTCGGCGGCCGTGCAGGTCCTGCTGGCCCCGGCGGCCCAGAGGGCCCAGGCGCATGACGTGGAGGGAGCCATCACAGCTGTCGCGTGTGCCAGCTCTTCGGCGGTGGTGGCGATCCGGCGGGCCGGCCGGCAGCGGAGAGCTGGGGGACTGTGTGCCCGGGCTCTTGAGGCCTCGGGCGTGACCGCGGGTTTCGGGGGTGTATCAGGCGCGGTCGTGGAGGGTGATCTGGTAGCCGTCGGGGTCGGCGAAGGTGAAGGTCCGGCCGAAGGGGCCGTCGATCGGTGCGGAGACGATGTTGTGGCCGTCGGCGAAGAGAGCGTCGTGAATGGCCTGGACGTCTGTGGCGTGGAGCCAGATCGCGGCACCGATGCCGGGCTGAGCAACGGATGCGAGATCGGTGCCGGGGACGACCTCGCGGAGTGCGAACGCGATCGGCTTCGTCTCGAAGACGACGGCGTGCGGAGGTCCGGTCTGCGAGCGGACGAGGCCGAGGTACTGCTCGTAGAACGCCTGCGAGGCGTCGAGGTCGCGCGCTTGGAGTGAGATGAAGTCGGGGCCGGTGACGGGCACGATGACGCTCCTTCATTCGTGTCAGTTTTCTGACACAGGCCAACCTATGTCAGAATCCTGACATGAGTCAAAACGGTGTCGGCGTCGATCTGGAGACGTCACTGGGCTACCTGCTGAAAGAGGCGTCGAGCGCGCTCCGCGCGGCGATGGAGGCGGTGCTGCGGCCGCTCGGGATGAGCGTGACGCACTACTCCTGCCTCGAACTGCTGGCTCAGCGGCCGGGGTTGTCGAACTCCGAGCTCGCGCGCGGCGCATTCGTGACACGGCAAACGATGAACGTGCTGCTCCAGAACCTGGAGCGAGAGGGCTACGTGACCAGGCCCGCGGAGGCACCCGTCGGGAAGGCCCTTCCCACGCGGCTCACGCCGAGCGGTCGACGGAGCCTTGAGGAGGCGACCGTGGCGGTCCGGTCCGTCGAGCTCAGAATGCTGGCCGGCATGACCGAGACCGAGCGGTCGGCCGCGCTCCGGATCCTGCGGAGCATGGTCCATTCCCTGCGGGACGGCAGCGACGGTGCGCCTCTACAGGAGCGCCGCAAAGCGTGAGACTCCGCCACGGGCGCACTGGGGGTGGCTACTCCTTACCCAGCAGCGGGGCGAGGGGGTCCTGGGCGAGGGGGACGGGCGTGGCCAGAGCTGCTTCGTAGGCGGGGCGCGGGAAGACGTAGGGGCCCAGGGGCAGCTCTCCCCACTCCGGTCGGTGGAGCTGGTAGAAGCCGGACCAGGTGACCTGCGTGGCCGTGACGCGGAGCCTGGCGAGCAGGGGCCAGCAGGCGTCGATCCCGCAGGGGCAGCTCAAGAGACATAGCGCGCCGGTATCGCGGTCGCGGAGGTGTGGTGGCGCGTCGCCCAGGAAGTGGGAACGGGCCCGGGCGCCGTCGGCGTCGTCGTCCAGGTGCAGGGGGGCGTGCTGGCGCAGCAGGAACTCCTCGCGCTCCTGAGGCGTGTCGTCGTCCTCGTCGAGCTCCCGGTTCCAGAGAGCGCCGGTCGCCTCCGCGACGAGGACGCGCAGGTCGGTGCCGTTGATCCGGATGCCCCAGGCGGTGAGGTGCGGGAAGCCGGGGTGAGGGTGGTGCAGGAACTCCACACGGTGCGGGCCGGTCGGCTGGTTCATGCGCCTCATCCTGTGGCGCCCACCTGACCCGCTCCACTGAGTATCGCCAGTGGCTCCAGGGCCGTGCTGGTCTTCCCTGCCCCCCGGGAGGGGGCGGGGCCGGCTGCTGGGGCCATGTCTCGGCAGCCGGCCCCGCCGATTTTGACCTGGCAGGGGCGGTGATGTAGAGTTAAACGGTTGCCTGGAACTGGACAAGTTCGGTAAC
>NZ_JBHWXB010000037.1:0-5595 GCF_042729855.1 Rhodococcus sp. NPDC060090
GCCGAGGCGATCATCGCCTCGGCCCCGCCGCAGATCTGCCGGATGTCAATACCAATGGGCGCGGCCACCGATGGCCCTGCCTGTAGCCCCCAGGATTGCCAGGATCACCCCGCCCACCAGGAGGATCACCCCGATCGTGGTGAGGATGGAGATTCCTGTCAGCCATCCGACCACCAGTAGCACCAATCCCAGAATGATCATCGCGTCACCTCGCTGTGTTTTCCGTCGCCGGTCGGCATCGGAGGGTGAACCTCAGGTACCCGTTGACACCGGTCGTGAAACATGAAGCCTTCGGGAATTTCCCACAACTCGAAACGATGGCGGCGACCCGCGCGGAGTGGCATCGTCGGAGATATGCCTACATCCGAGAACCCCGGGGCGAGTGTTCCCGGCGAATACAGCGTCGACGACGAGAACCAATTGCAGCCGGAGGACACGCTCATCGATCGCGGTCAGGACATCCTGGACGAGGGGTACTCACCACCGGAGCGGCCGCTCGCGATGGAACCTCACGACAGCCTCGAATCCCGCCTCGAGGAAGAAGTGCCGGACCCTGCGCTCGACGACGCACAGGTCGGTGCACGTGCCGACTACCCGGCTCGCGACGACGAAGTCGGCGACGAGCGCTCGGGTCGGCTCGTGGCGCCCGACGAAGGAACGGCAGCGGACACCGAGAAGGACCTCATCGGTACCGACGTCGGCATCGACGGCGGCGCAGCATCGGCAGAGGAAGCGGCTGTGCACAGACTCGATGAGAACGACTCCGATTCTGAGGTCTGACCGGGTTCTGAGGTCTGACCGGGAGTTTGGAGGCCCGGCGCGAGGGTAGCCGTTGCGGGTGATGCCCACACACCGCACCACGGTGGTGATCGCCACCCGCGACCGGTGCGCCGAACTCCTCGACACCGTCTCCTCACGCTCCATCAGGGAGCATCCGATCATCTTGGTGGACAACGCGTCCCGCGACGGTACGTTCGCTGCGGTCGAAAGCCTGCGGGAGACCCTGGATCGGCCCGACCGACTGAGGCCGATCCGGTTGCGGCGAAACGACGGTGCCGCCGCACGTACGGTGGGTGCGGGTCTCGCCGACACGGAGTTCGTTGCCTTCTGTGACGACGACTCCTGGTGGGTCGACGACTCGCCGGCTCGGGCCGAAGCGCTGTTCGATCGTTTTCCGACGGTCGGTTTCCGACGGTCGGTCTGATCGCCGCCGCTGTGACGGTCATGCCCTCGGGTCGACCGGATCCGGTGTGTGAGCAGATGGCTCACAGCCCGCTCGGGCATGCGCCCGGTCTGCCGGGGCCCTCCGAGGATCCGGCGCGAGCTCAGGAACGCGACTCTCACGATCCTGCTGCGCCGTCCTCCCGGCCGGTGCGGCCGTGCGATGGGCGATGTGGCGCGGAGAGTCGTGCGCACTCCGTCGATGTTTCCGGTCGTCCCGGAACTCGTCGTTCGAACGCCTGCCGTCCTCCGTGGACGGCGCCGCCCCGAACCACATAGAGGAGCGGATCCGCATGCTCGAGGGCGCGGGGACCGTACGGTGAACGGCCGGGAGCCGCGCGTCACCGTAGTGATGATCACCCACAATCGGCGAGACGAAGTGCTGCGAACGCTCGAGCATATGGTCGCGTTACCGGATGCTGCGCCGATCATCGTCGTCGACAACGCCTCGGACGACGTACAGCTGCTGCGATTTCCTACCGTTACCCACAGGTGGAACTGATCGCCGCCGACGATAGTCTCGGAGCCGTCGGCCGCAATGTGGCGATCGAACGAGTGCGTACTCCCTACGTGTCGTTCTGCGACGACGACACGCGGTGGCAGGCCGGGGCGCTCACCCGCGCGGTCGCGTCCTCGAGGAAAATCCCGGGCTCGCTTCCGTCACCGGACGCTGCCTCGTCGCCCGCGACGGGAGTGAAGATCCACTGACACCCGAATTGCGCCACTCCCCGGTGCCGGGACCGCCGTGGCTCCCCGGTCCGGCCCTGCTCGGCATCATGGCAGACCTGACGACGATGCGTGTATCCGCTGTGTTTCACAAGGCGTGTGAAGCCGACCGAGTGGGCGCACCCACAGGCTAAATGTCGGACCCCTCTGCGAGCATGATCATCGTGACGTACCGCGACCGTCCGACCCGGCTCGGAGCCCTGCATCCGACGGTGGCCCTGTCGGCGCAGGACCGCCGGATCGTGGTGACCGACCATGGCCAGAACCACGATCCGGTGCGGGACATCATCGAGGATCCGACCTCGATGTGTCCCCGCCTCTACGGCCACAACCATGCGCGCACTCGTGCGATGCGCACAGTCACCACCACCGCGCAGCCGGAGGTGGTGTGATGGCTCGGTTCGAGATCCTCGACGGCTGGACCGCGCAGGCCTACAAGTTCGCGCTCGACCCCACACCCAGCCAGGTGCGGGCGTTCCGGTCGCATGCTGGCGGTGCCCGTAAGGCGCACAATACGATGCTCGCCGCTGTGAAAGCGGTCATGAACCAGCGGCAGGCCGAACGCACCTACGGCATCGCCGACGACGAGTTGACACCGGCATTGGGATGGTCGCTCGCGGGTCTGCGCAAGCAATGGAACGTCCGCAAACACGAGGTCGCGCCGTGGTGGGACGAGAACTCCAAAGAGGCATACAACTCCGGGTTGGACGCTCTCGCCCGCGGCCTCGACGCGTGGTCGAAGTCCCGCAAGGGTAAGAGGGCCGGGAAAACCATCGGGTTCCCTCGCTTCAAGACCGCGAAGTCTCGCCGGTCGGTGCGGTTCACTACCGGCACCATCCGGGTCGAGACCGATCGGCATCACGTCACCCTCCCGAGGCTGGGGCGGATCAAGACCTTCGAGTCGACCCGGAAACTCGCCCGCCGGATCGAGGCGGGCACCGCGCGGATACTGTCCGCCACCGTCTCTGAGGACTCGGCCGGTCGGTGGCATGTCGCCTTTCAGGTGCTCGTGCACCGTGCGGTCGAGGTACCCGGCCACATCGGGGCCGGTGAGCCGGTGGTCGGTGTCGACGTCGGCGTGAAGGCCGACGCCCTGATCGTTGTCGCGGCACCGGACGGACGCGAACTCGACCGGGTTCCGGCCCCGAAGTCGCTGACCGCTGCCCAGGCCCGGCTGCGGGCCTTGCAGCGCAGGGCCGCGCGGCAGCGTGGTCCGTACGATGTGGCCACCGAAACGAAGCAGAAGCCGTCGAAACGCTGGATCAAACAGCAACGCCGGATCGGCCGGACTCACGCCCATGCGGCTGCGGTGCGCCGCGATGTGCTGCACAAGGCCACCACCGAGTTGGCGCAGCGGCATCAGGTGATCGCGGTGGAGACGTTGAACGCGTCGGGGATGCGTTCGGCGGGTGGGGCGCGGAAGAAGGGCCTGAACCTGGCGCTCGCGGACGCGGCGTTGGCGCAGATCCGGCGGATGCTGTCCTACAAGACCCGTTGGTACGGCTCGGTGCTGGTGGAGGCCGACCGGTCCTTTCCCTCCAGCAAGACGTGTTCGGGATGCGGCAGGCGAAAACCAAACCTGACCCTCGCGGACCGGACGTATGTGTGTGAGCACTGCGGATTGACGATCGATCGCGATCGTAATGCCGCGATCAACCTCGCCCGCCTCGGCGACACCCACCGCACGGGTGACACGGGGACCGGTACCGGGAGTAGCCCGGCCGCCACCGATTCGGGTGGAGACGGACGTGGAGCCACGCAGGAGTCCGCGACCACGCGAGTGGTCAACGCTGCAGGCGATGAAGCGTCAACCCGGCACGACAACATTGTCGGTCAGACCGGGACTGTCTCATCGGAAGGTGAGGCTGCCTGATGGCGAAGCAAACAGGGAATGTTTACGTTTGTTCACCAGAAGGCAACGGCTGCCCTGTACCTGCGAGACGTGCGTTCGGTAGTCGCGCATCATCGCTGCTCGGGCAGTGCCCGCGTCGAGCGTCTCGGCGAGGACATCGACATTCACGTGCGGGCATCGCGATGCGATGTCGACGAGTTCGTGATGCAGTGAGATCGTGCGGCTGTCGCGGAAGAATGCCAGCCGTATCTCCATATCGAGTTCCTCCGCGGCCTGCAACGACTGGAGCTTGGCTGCGTGCACGGCTTCGTTCGCCGGCAGTGATGTGCACGGCCACGTCGCGGCGTCTCCCTGCCACGGCTTCCATCCGAAATCCGGTTCGCACGCTCCTAATACGGGGAACTCTGCATCCAGGTAGCGCTTCGGAACCGGAAACCTGTTGATGTCTTCGAGGGAAAAGAGACGGTGGTCGAGGCGGAGACGATCCGAAAGGCCCGCAGCGTCTCGCTCCCGAAGGAAACGAGCGAGCGCGACGGTCGACCAGCCGCACACCACATCGGTGTAGACCACGACGGTGCCGGGTTCGACAGATATCACTGCAGTACTCCTTCTCGACGGTCTTCTCGTTCACCGATCGAATGCCCGGGATCGGCGCGACGAAACCCCCGTGACAGTCAGCTCGGCACAGTCCGAGGTTTCGGATCCGTGTTCGGCGGGGTATGCAGTCGTCACCTACAACAGCACCCCGAGGAGACGAAACATGTCGAAGTCCACGTCGAACTACACGGTGCCCGGCCTCAGCGACAAGGACGGCGCCGGCGTTGCGCGCGTACTGCAGGAGCGGCTCAGTGCCTACAACGATCTGCATCTGACGTTGAAGCACATCCACTGGAACGTTGTGGGACCGAACTTCATAGGCGTTCACGAGATGATCGATCCGCAGGTGGAACTCGTACGCGGCTACGCCGACGAGGTGGCCGAGCGCATTGCGGCGCTGGGTGAATCCCCGCTCGGAACGCCCGGTGCTATCGCGAAGTACAGGACGTGGGACGACTATTCGGTCGTCCGCGATACTGCGCAGGCGCACCTTGCCGCACTCGATCTCGTGTACGACGGTCTCATCACCGACAATCGTAAGGCGATCTCGAAGGTCGGCAAGATCGACCCCATCACCGAGGACCTTCTCATCGGACAGACGGGTCAGCTGGAGAAGTTCCAGTGGTTCGTCCGCGCACATCTCGAGAGCGCGTCCGGCACTCTGGCCAATGCTGATGCGCATACGGAGAAGAATGCCGCTAAGTCGGCACGCTGAAGCGCAGAGGCGAGGCGAGGAAGCATGAGTGAAAGCAAGCGCGACTTCGTGGCACTGCGGCTCGACGAAGTGATCCACGAACTCGAGGCCGACGCGCCCGTGGACGACGAGACCGCGGGAACCGGCCGACCGAAAGGTGCACTCGTGACTGCCCAACGGCACCGGGCCGAGATCGACACGGCCGACGATGCCGGGGTCGACCGGATTGCGGCCGCATACCCGCAGATCGACGAGGCATGGCGCGGTCGCTGAAGCGGGTCGTCGTCACGGGGGCGAGCGGAAATGTGGGCACCGCGGTGCTCCGCCGCTTCGCATCCCGGGCAGTGCCTCCCGATATCGTTGCCGTCGCGGCCCCGCCCCCCCCCCCCCCCCGGTTGGGGGGGGGGCGCCGGACCGGTGCTCAAGGTCAACCAGAATTTGCGGTATGCAACCGACGCGGAGGGGGCCGGTGCATTCTCGCTCGCGTGCGAGCAGGCCGGTGTCC
>NZ_JBHWXB010000038.1:0-5036 GCF_042729855.1 Rhodococcus sp. NPDC060090
TGACCACCACGCCCTTGGGCCTACCCGTCGACCCCGACGTATAGATCACATACGCCGCATGCTCGACCCGCAACGTCCGAACCCGCTCATCGAACGACACCGGTCCTGCAGGTAACTCCGAGAGCTCCGCCACTGTTGCCGGATCGTCGAGTGCGATCCAATGCGCCGTGGCCGGTAACGTCGGTGCTGTCGCGGCGAGAGTCAATCCGAGGGAAGCGCCGGAGTCCACGGTCATGTGCTCGACCCGGTCGGCAGGGTAGTTCGGGTCGACGGGGACGAATGCGGCACCCGTCTTCGCGACGGCCCAGGTCGCAAGCACCGACTCGAGTGAGCGAACGAACGCGAGCGCAACCACGTCCTCCGGGCCGACTCCCCTACCGATCAACAGCCGGGCGAGTTTCGACGATGCTTCGTCGATCTCCGCGTAGGTCAGCGAGCGATCCTCATGTACGACCGCCGTGGCCGATGGGTCGCGTTCCACCGCCGCAGCCAAGAGCTGCGGGAGCAGCAACGCGCGGGGTTCGCGACGCCGCGCCGGGCGCTGACGGGCGCGCGGGCCTCCGGCAGCCGACGGACGTTCACCACGGGGATCATCGAGATTCATCCGTGCATTGTCCCCTTGACCCGTGCCGTGCTCACGCCAGGCGTCACTCACCACTGTTTTCCTCGCACCTACGTCCGCGTCTGGTCCGGCGGGCTACCGGACGTTATCCAGCCCCATTAGACCATCGGGTTCCGGTTCTTCACGTTACGGGCGAGTCGGACACAGCGAGATGGGGTGATCCGTGATAAGGACCACCCCATCTCGCGGGTTGTTCAGTTGTTACCGGTCAGGCGCGCCCCGCCAGCCAACGGCCGAGGACCGAGCCGACATGGGCCGCGGCATCGCGCGACAGCATCCGCCAGTGGGTCTCCTGGACCACCTCGGCGGCGACCACTCCACTCACATGGCGGTGCCAGGCATCGGCAGTGGACGCGCTGCGGTCCTCACCCGCGACGAAGATCAGCAGATCACCGTCGAAGCGTCCCGGCCGGTGCGAGGCCAGCAGGCGGTACGAGTGACGCACCCCGTCGAACATGCGCTCGATACGAGCGGGGGGAAGATCGCCCAGCGGCGCGGGCAGAGAATCGGCCAGATCGAACGCAGCCTCGGGTGTGAGTGCCGTGATCGGTGTTTCCGGAACGTCGGCGCCGCTGCCGAACATGTCGGCGAGTGTCGGCACAGCAATCGTGCCCGCATCGCTGTCGCTGTCGGCGTCGGCCGGGTACGTGTCGAGCATTGCCAGGGTCGAGACCTGTTCGCCCTGACGCTGCAACGCGACCGCGACCGAATGGGCCAGCACACCGCCCATCGACCAGCCCACCAGGTGATACGGGCCGCGCGGTGCGATCTCGCGGATCGTCCGGACGTACATGTCGGCCCAGGCTTCGATATCGGCGGGCAGGTCGGTGCCTTCCTGCAGGGCAGGCGACTGCAGCCCGTAGACGGGGCGATTGTCGCCCAGATGGCGAGCAAGACCTGCGAAGCTCCAGGAAAGGCCGGTCACCGGGTGCAAACAGAACACCGGTGCACCTGTGCCTCCGGTCTTCAACGGAAGTACGGCGTCGAAAGGACCCGTGGCGTCGGCGCGGCCGTCGAGTACTTCGGCGTCGATTCGGACAGCCAGTTCCGCCACGGTCGACTGCAGGAACAGCCACTGCAACGGCACCTCGGTGAACAGGTAGTCCCGCAGGCGGGCGGCCACCTTCACCGCGCTGAGCGACGTGCCCCCGATCTCGAAGAAGTCGTCGTCGAGGCCCACTTTCCCCGACACATCGAGCACGTCTGCGAAGGCAGCCGCGACGACGTTCTCGGTCGAGGTGCGCGGTGCTCGGTACGGTCGGGGCGTCACCTCAGGTTCCGGCAGAGCCTTTCTGTCGACCTTGCCATTGATATTCAGCGGCACCGCGTCGAGGGTCACGAAGCCCTGCGGAATCATGTAGGAGGGCAGCATCCGAGCGAGTTCCGAACGCATCGCAGGAACATCGAGATGGTCACCGGCAGGGACCACGAACGCGACGATACGGTCCCCCGACTGCACCGAGGCCACTGCCTCACGTACCTGGGGCAACGTGCGCAACGCAACCTCGATCTCACCGAGTTCGATGCGGAATCCGCGGACCTTGACCTGTGAATCCGCGCGATCGAGGTATTCGAGAGTGCCGGACCCGGTGTCGTGGTCCGGTCGCCACCGCACGATGTCGCCCGTTCGGTACAGCCGGGCCCCCGGGTCGCCGAACGGGTTCGCGACGAAACGCTCTGTCGTCAGGCCGGGTCGCCCCAGATAGCCGCGCGCAAGCTGAGTACCGGCGAGGTACAGCTCACCCGGCACGCCCGGCGGCACCGGGTGGAGCCGTTCGTCGAGGACGAACACCTGTGTGTTCGACACCGGGTCGCCGATCGGTACGGAGCCGGATAAAGTGTCGACGACCTCGTGAGCGGTCACCGACACGGCGGCTTCCGTCGGGCCGTAGAGGTTGACCAATCCGGTGTCGGAGTGCGCCAGCGTCCGTTCGGCAGTGTCGACGGGCAGCGCCTCGCCGATCGCCAGGACTTGACGCAGCGTGTCGGGCAGTTCGCCGCCTGCGTCGTCGAGCAGTGCATCGAGCATCGACGGAACGACGTGCAGGGTGGTGACGTGTTCGCGTCGGATCAGGTCGTTGAGATACGCCGGGTCGCGGTGTCCGTCGGGTGCCGCGATCACGAGCCTCGCGCCCGCGGTCAGCGCGGACCAGAATTCCCACACCGACAGGTCGAATGTCGCCGCGGTCTTGAGGAGCACCGCATCGGACGCGGTGAGTGCGAAGTGTTCACGCTTCCAGACGAGCTGATTGACGATCGCACCGTGCGACACCATGACGCCCTTGGGGCGGCCTGTCGAGCCGGAGGTGAAGATGACGTATGCGGCGTTGCCGGAGCGCAGGGGTGCGAGTCGCTCGGAGTTGCGGATCTGTCTGCCGTCGTAGGTGTCGAGATCGAGGGAATCCAGCTCGAGAACGAAGGCGTCGTCAGGTAGATCGATCCGGTCCTGCGAGGTGGTGAGCACACCGGCCGGGGACGCCGTGTCGAGGATGTATCCGATTCTTTCGGCCGGGTGCTCGGGGTCGAGCGGCAGGTAGGCGCCGCCCGCCTCGGCTACCGCATACATCGCGACGACCAGATCCGTCGAGCGGCGCATGGCGAGTGCCACGACCGTCTCAGGGCCCACACCGCGTTCGATGAGGAGCCGAGCCAACCGGTTCACACGCGTCGCGAAGTCCCGGTAGGTGATGGTGTCGGCCCCGTCCACCAGCGCCACGGCGTCCGGTGTCGCGCGTACCTGATCATCGAACAGGTCGGCCAGGGTCCGGCCGGGTCCGACGGCGCGCTGCTCGGCTTCCCACGCATGCAGCATGGCTTCGAGTTCCCGCGGATCATGCAGGTCGACATCGCCGACAGGGACCGATGCATCGCCGACCACTTCATCGAGGATGCGCACGTACCGGGCGAGCATCCGTTCCACCGACGGCCGGTCGAACAGTTCTGTGGCGAAGCCGAACTCGATGCCGAATCCGTCCCGTCCACCACCGGCGCCGTGGTCGACGATCGTGACGTGGAGGTCGAACCGCACCGACGTCGAGGCGGCGTCGAGCGGCTCGACCTTCAGCCCGGGCAGGTCCAGGGAGTCGACGGTGAAGTTCTGGTACGAGAATCCGATCTGGAACACGGGATGCTGTGCGGGCGACCGTACCGGGTCGAGAACCTCGACGAGCCGCTCGAAGGGGACATCGGCGTTGTCGAACGCTGCGAGGTCCACCTTTCGTACCTGTTCGAGCAGGTCGACGAACGTGTCCCCCAGTTCGACCGGCGTGCGGAGGGCAAGCATGTTGACGAACATCCCGACGACGTCGTCGAGTTCGGGTGCGGATCGTCCGGCGACCGGGGTGCCGACCACCACGTCGGTGGTGTCGGACAGTCGCGCCAGGAGCACCGCGAGGGCGGCGTGCATGACCATGAACGGAGTGGCACCACTGCCACGTGCGAGTTCGGAGATCCGCCGGTACATCTCGGAGTCGAGTTCGGCGCGCACCCGGTCGCCTGCAGATCCGAGGATTGCGGAACGTGGGTGGTCGGTGCTGAGCTCGAGGCTTCCGGGGATTCCTTCGAGGGTCTCGGTCCAGAAGGCGAGCTGCCGACCCGCGAGAGAACGCGGGTCCTCGTCGGATCCCAGGAGCTCGCGCTGCCAGAGTGTGTAGTCGGCGTACTGGACGGGCATCGGGACCCAATCGGGTCGAGCACCTCCACTGCGCGCGGTGTATGCGGATACGAGGTCGCGCACGAGCGGGGCGAGCGACGATCCGTCACCGGCGATGTGATGCATCACCAGAGCGAGAATGTGTTCACTCGGACCGGTCGCGAGAATGTATGCGCGCACGGGGACCTGCGTCGTGACGTCGAACGCTTCACCCGTGAGCTCAGCGAGTCGCTGCGGAAGGTCCTCTGCCTGCACGGTTTCGACGGCCACATCGAATTCGACGGCGGCAGGCTCGAGGATTCTCTGTTCACCGACGCCGTCGATTTCGGGGTAGACCGTACGCAGGGTCTCGTGCCTCCCGACGATATCGGCGAGCGCGGTGCGCATCGCGTCCACATCGAGATGGCCCGTGAGCCGCACCGCGAGCGGAATGTTGTAGAGCGAAGACTGCGGTTCCAGGCGGTTGAGGAACCACATGCGTTGCTGAGCGTAGGACAGCGGCAGGTGATCGGGCCTGGTCCGAGGCGCAAGGAGCGCGGGTCCGGTCGACGGCGCAGCGTCCACATGTGCCGCCAGGGCCGCCACCGTCGGTTCGTCGAACAATGCCGCCGCCGTGACCGTGACACCGAGTTCGGATCGGAGGCGACCGACCACCCTTGTTGCGAGCAGGGAGTTTCCGCCGAGGTCGAAGAAATCGTCACCCCGACCGACCCGCTCGACACCGAGCACATCCGCGAACACCGCCGCCACCGCGATCTCCGT
>NZ_JBHWXB010000039.1:1525-4468 GCF_042729855.1 Rhodococcus sp. NPDC060090
CGTCTTGGGGAGGGAGCCGTCGAAGGTGGGATCGGCGATTGGGACGAAGTCGTAACAAGGTAGCCGTACCGGAAGGTGCGGCTGGATCACCTCCTTTCTAAGGAGCACTTCTCCCGTTGAGGGTTCACACAGGTGGATTCGATTCGGGCAGAGACTGTTTCGTTCCCGTATGTGGAGCGGCAGGAGCTCATGGGTGGAACGCTGGCAAGTATTATCGCGTCGGGGAAAGCGTCATGTTTTCTTCTGCGGTGGTTATATCGGTGCACTGTTGGGTCCTGAGAGAACACGTTGTTTGTGTTTGATCAGCGACGATGACCGATGAAAGTTCTTCACCTGTGGGTGGGTTCCGGTAGGGGTTGTTGTGTGTTGTTTGAGAACTGCACAGTGGACGCGAGCATCTTTGTTGTAAGTGTTTATGAGCGTACGGTGGATGTCTTGGCACCAGGAGCCGATGAAGGACGTGGGAGGCTGCGATATGCCTCGGGGAGCTGTCAACCGAGCTGTGATCCGAGGATTTCCGAATGGGGAAACCCAGCACGAGTGATGTCGTGTTACCCGCCGGTGAATATATAGCCGGTGTGGAGGGAACGTGGGGAAGTGAAACATCTCAGTACCCACAGGAAGAGAAAACAACATGTGATTCCGTCAGTAGTGGCGAGCGAACGCGGAAGAGGCTAAACCATGGGTGTGTGATACCTGGCAGGGGTTGCACTTGTGGGGTTGTGGGGTTCATTGTGTCGGCGCTGCTGAGCCGGCCAACAGTAAGAAATCATTGTGTTAGTCGAAGTGGTCTGGAACGGCCTGTCGTAGAGGGTGAGAGTCCCGTAGACGAAAACATGGTGACTGTTGATGTGAATACCCAAGTAGCACCGGGCCCGTGAAATCCGGTGTGAATCTGTCGGGACCACCCGATAAGCCTGAATACTCCCTGGTGACCGATAGCGGACTAGTACCGTGAGGGAAAGATGAAAAGTACCCCGGGAGGGGAGTGAAATAGTACCTGAAACCGTGCGCTTACAATCCGTCAAAGCCTTCGAGTAGTTTGGTCTACTGGGGGTGATGGCGTGCCTTTTGAAGAATGAGCCTGCGAGTTAGTGGCATGTCGCGAGGTTAACCCGTGTGGGGTAGCCGTAGCGAAAGCGAGTCCGAATAGGGCGTCGTAGTGGCATGTTCTAGACCCGAAGCGGAGTGATCTACCCATGGCCAGGGTGAAGCGATGGTAAGACGTCGTGGAGGCCCGAACCCACTTAGGTTGAAAACTGAGGGGATGAGTTGTGGGTAGGGGTGAAAGGCCAATCAAACTCCGTGATAGCTGGTTCTCCCCGAAATGCATTTAGGTGCAGCGTCGCGTGTTTCACTCTGGAGGTAGAGCTACTGGATGGCCGATGGGCCCTACAAGGTTACTGACGTCAGCCAAACTCCGAATGCCAGAGTGTGAGAGCGCGGCAGTGAGACTGCGGGGGATAAGCTTCGTAGTCGAGAGGGAAACAGCCCAGATCGCCGGCTAAGGCCCCTAAGCGTGTACTAAGTGGAAAAGGATGTGGGATCGCTGAGACAACCAGGAGGTTGGCTTAGAAGCAGCCACCCTTGAAAGAGTGCGTAATAGCTCACTGGTCAAGTGGTCCTGCGCCGACAATGTAGCGGGGCTCAAGTACACCGCCGAAGCCGCGGCATTCGCATAACACACGCATTGTCCTGCGGGATGGTGTGCAGTGGTGTGGATGGGTAGGGGAGCGTCGTGTGGCCGTGGAAGCAGCAGTGTGAACTAGTTGTGGAGGCCACGCGAGTGAGAATGCAGGCATGAGTAGCGAAAGACGAGTGAGAAACTCGTCCGCCGAATGACCAAGGGTTCCTGGGCCAGGTTAATCCGCCCAGGGTGAGTCGGGACCTAAGGCGAGGCCGACAGGCGTAGTCGATGGACAACGGGTTGATATTCCCGTACCCGTGTGAACGCGCCCCTGATGAATCATCGGTACTAACCGTCCTGAAGCGTTCGTGTTCCCTTCGGGGGATGCGGGTGTGGATGCACGGGACCTTCGGTGGTAGTAGTCAAGCGATGGGGTGACGCAGGAAGGTAGCTGGGCCGGCTGGTGGAATAGCCGGTGTAAGCCTGTAGGGCGCGACATAGGCAAATCCGTGTCGCATACAGCCTGAGAGGTGATGCGTAGCCGTTGTGGTGAATTCAGTGATCCTATGCTGCCGAGAAAAGCCTCTAGCGAGCTTTCACATGGCCCGTACCCCAAACCGACACAGGTGGTCAGGTAGAGAATACTAAGGCGATCGAGATAACTGTGGTTAAGGAACTCGGCAAAATGCCCCCGTAACTTCGGGAGAAGGGGGACCTTGTCTGGTGATCACCTTTACGGTGTGAGCTGGGTGGGGTCGCAGAGACCAGAGAGAAGCGACTGTTTACTAAAAACACAGGTCCGTGCGAAGTCGTAAGACGATGTATACGGACTGACGCCTGCCCGGTGCTGGAAGGTTAAGAGGACCGGTTAGCTGCACTTGTGTGGCGAAGCTGAGAATTTAAGCCCCAGTAAACGGCGGTGGTAACTATAACCATCCTAAGGTAGCGAAATTCCTTGTCGGGTAAGTTCCGACCTGCACGAATGGCGTAACGACTTCTCTGCTGTCTCGACCACAGACTCGGCGAAATTGCATTACGAGTAAAGATGCTCGTTACGCGCGGCAGGACGAAAAGACCCCGGGACCTTCACTATAGCTTGGTATTGGTGTTCGGTTCGGTTTGTGTAGGATAGGTGGGAGACTGTGAAGCGGGCACGCCAGTGTTTGTGGAGTCGTTGTTGAAATACCACTCTGATCGTATTGGATGTCTAACCTCGGGCCCTGATCGGGTTCAGGGACAGTGCCTGGTGGGTAGTTTAACTGGGGCGGTTGCCTCCTAAAATGTAACGGAGGCGCCCAAAGGTTCCCTCAGCCTGG
>NZ_JBHWXB010000040.1:0-2210 GCF_042729855.1 Rhodococcus sp. NPDC060090
TGTCGACGGCACGTGAATACTGACCCCGGCATGGCATCTCAAATTTGACCCCCTCTCCACCGATCCTGGTTCGAGTCGAGCCAGGAGGGACGAAGGGATGTTGTCCGTGGAAGATTGGGCCGAAATTCGTCGTCTGCATCGCAGCGAACGATTGCCGATCAAGGCAATCGCCCGGGTGATGGGGATATCACGCAACACCGTCCGCTCGGCACTCGCCGCCGACGGACCTCCGAAATACCAACGCGCCAAAGCAGGCTCGATCGTCGACCCGTACGAACCCCGCATCCGTGAACTGCTCAGACAGTTCCCCACGATGCCGGCAACGGTGATCGCCGAACGGATCGGCTGGGACCACTCGATCCGGGTGCTCAGCGGCCGCATCGCCGAACTGCGCCCGGTCTACCTGCCCCCGGACCCGGCCTCGCGCACCACCTACCTGCCCGGGGAGATCGCCCAATGCGACTTCTGGTTCCCCCCGATCACCCTGCCCGTCGACCACGGCCAATCCCGGACCCCGACGAAACTGCCGGTATTGACGATGACCTGCGGATACTCCCGCTGGCTCTCCGCGGTGCTGGTCCCCACCCGCGGCGCCGAAGACCTGTTCGCGGGCTGGTGGCAGCTGATCCACAATCTCGGAGCGGTGCCCCGGGTGTTGGTGTGGGACGGCGAAGGCGCGGTCGGGCGGCGACGCCACCGCAAGACGGAACTGACCGGACACTGCCAGGGTTTCCGCGGCACTTTGGGGACGAAGGTGCTGATCTGCAATCCCGCCGACCCCGAAGCCAAGGGCATCATCGAACGCAACCACGACTACCTCGAAACCTCGTTCCTACCGGGCCGCTCGTTCACCGGACCGGACGACTTCAACCGGCAGCTGTCGGCGTGGGTCGCGATAGCGAACACCCGCCGCAAACGGGTCCTCGGATGCGCGCCGGCCGACCGGATCGACGCCGACCGACACGCGATGCTTACGCTGCCGCCGGTGCCCCCGAGCACAGGGTGGCGATCGTCGACCCGGTTGGCGCGCGATCACTACATCCGCCTCGACTCCAACGACTACTCGGTGCATCCGGCGGTGATCGGCCGACGCATCGAGGTCACCGCCGACCTGGACCGGGTGCAGGTCCACTGCGACGGCACTGTTGTCGCCGACCATTCCCGGGCCTGGGCGAAACACCAGACCATCTCCGACCCGGAGCACGTCACCGCGGCGGCGGCCCTGCGCCGCGACCACATGACCGTGGTGCACCGCAAGGACGACAGCGAGGTGCAGATCCGGGCGCTCAGTGACTACGACACCGCCCTGGGCATCGACGACTACGACGGAACGGTGGCGTGATGACGACACAGAGCAGCGTCTCGGAGCGGGACCTGAGCGCCGAGTTGAGCTTCCTCACCCGCGCGTTGAAGGCACCGACCCTGAGGGAGGCGGCGGGACGGCTCAGTGAGAGGGCCCGGTCCGAGAACTGGACCCATGAAGAGTTTCTGGTGGCGTGCTTGCAGCGGGAGGTCTCGGCGCGGGAAAGTCACGGCGGGGAATCGCGGATCCGGTCGGCGCGGTTCCCGGCCCGCAAGTCGTTGGAGGAATTCGACTTCGATCATGCCCGCGGTCTCAAGCGGGAGACGATTGCGCATCTGGGCACGCTCGACTTCGTGACCGCGAAGGACAACGTCGTCTTTCTCGGGCCGCCGGGCACCGGCAAGACCCATCTGGCGATCGGGTTGGCGATCCGGGCTTGTCAGGGCGGGCATCGGGTGTTGTTCGCGACCGCCGCGCAATGGGTGTCCCGGCTCGCCGACGCTCATCACAGTGGCCGGTTGGAAGCCGAGTTGATCAAGCTCGGCCGTTATCCGTTGCTGGTCGTCGACGAGGTCGGCTATATCCCGTTCGAGGCCGAGGCGGCGAACCTGTTCTTCCAGTTGGTATCCAGTCGTTACGAGCGGGCCAGTTTGATCATCACTTCGAACAAGCCGTTCGGCCGGTGGGGTGAGGTGTTCGGCGATGAGGTCGTCGCCGCGGCGATGATCGATCGTCTGGTCCACCATGCCGACGTGGTCTCGCTCAAGGGTGATAGTTACCGGCTCAGGGGCCGCGATCTGGGTCGCACGCCTA
This sequence comes from Rhodococcus sp. NPDC060090, assembly GCF_042729855.1. Classification (NCBI taxonomy): domain Bacteria; kingdom Bacillati; phylum Actinomycetota; class Actinomycetes; order Mycobacteriales; family Nocardiaceae; genus Rhodococcus; species Rhodococcus sp. NPDC060090. The sequence continues at coordinate 2,117 of NZ_JBHWXB010000040.1, forward strand.
CTGGCCGTGCTGCAGAGGGGTAGTGGCTGTCGCATGACTCGAGGGGTCAATTTTCGGTTGCCGGAAAGGGGTCAGTTTTCAGGTGCCGTTGACA
>NZ_JBHWXB010000041.1:0-1952 GCF_042729855.1 Rhodococcus sp. NPDC060090
AGCGGAACCCGGCCACCACGACCCGACTCCTGCTCCACCCGCGCCGCCAACGCCGACACCGTCGACGCCTCGAACAACGCCCGCACCGGAACCTGCGCATCCAACGCAACACCGAGCCGCGACACCACCTGCGTCGCAATCAGCGAATTACCACCGAGCACGAAGAAATCATCATCCGCACCCACACGCTCGACACCGAGCACATCAGCGAACACCCCCGCCACGATCTCCTCGATCGGAGTCGACGGCGCCCGGAACACCCGTGTCTCGAACACCGGCTCCGGCAACGCCCGACGATCCAACTTGCCGTTGACCGTCAACGGAATCGACTCGATCACCACGAACGCCGACGGCACCATGTATTCGGGCACCACCGCACCCACACCATCACGCAACGAGTCGACGTCGACCGAAACACCTTCGGCAGGAACCACATACGCAACGATCCGCACCGCACCCGGCGCATCCTCACGCACGATCACCGCAGCCTGCGCCACCGAATCCTGCGCCAGCACCGCCGCCTCGACCTCACCGAGCTCGATCCGGAAACCACGGATCTTCACCTGATCATCAGCACGGCCCAGATACTCGAGATCACCCGAGACCACCCACCGCGCAACATCACCCGTCCGGTAGAGCAAGGCGCCATCCGCCGAGAACGGATCGGCCACGAACCGCGCCGACGACAACTCCGGACGACGCAGATACCCACGCGCGAGCTGACCGCCACCGACGTACATCTCCCCCGCAACACCCACCGGCACCGGCTGCAGCCGCCGGTCCAGCACATACACCCGCAAACCGGCGATCGGCACACCGACCACACTCGCCGACCCCGCCTCGGCGAGCTCGGCACCGATCTCCCGATACGACACATGCACCGTCGTCTCGGTGATCCCGTACATGTTCACCAACCGCGGAGAGGTGTCCTCATGCCGCTCGAACCACCCCGCCAAACGGCGTGGCTCGAGTGCCTCACCACCGAAAATCACATAACGCAACGCCAACCGCGCACCATCGGACGCCACACGATCGGCCTCCGCAAGCTGATAGAACGCCGACGGAGTCTGGTTCAACACCGTCACCTGCTCACGAACCAGCAACTCCCGGAACGCCTCCGGCGACCTCGACGTGAAGTAATCGACCACCACCAAGGTCCCGCCGTACAACAACGGACCCCACAACTCCCACACCGAGAAATCGAACGCATAGCTGTGGAACATCGTCCACACATCCGACGCACCGAACCCGTACACCGACTCGGTGTTCACCATCAACCGCACCACATTGCGATGCGGAATCAACACACCCTTCGGACGGCCCGTCGAACCCGACGTGTAGATCACATACGCGAGGTTCGTCGACGCGAGCGGCGCCCGACGCTCCCCGTCGACGACCGGCGCATCGTCCACACCCGACAGATCCACCCGATCGAGCTCGACCACCGGAACACCGCCCGGGAACGACACTTCCTCATCGGAGCGCGTCACGACCGCAACCGGCGCGGCATCCGACACCAGGAACTCGATGCGATCAGCCGGAGAGTTCGGATCCACCGGCAGATATCCGCCACCGGCCTCGAGCACCGCCAGCAACGCCACCACCAGATCCACCGACCGCGGCAACGCCACCGCCACCAACGACTCCGGCCCCACACCGACATCGATCAGATGCCGCGCAAGACGCCGCACCCGCGAACCCAACTCGCTATACGAAACCGACTCGTCACCGAACCGCACCGCCACCGCATCACCACGCACAGCGACCTGCGCCTCGAACATCTCCACCAGCGTCACATCCGCCGGCGCCACATCATCACCCAGCGAATTCCACCGCGACACCACGAGCTCACGCTCGAAATCATCGAGGATCCCGATATCACCGACCACAACCGCCGGATCATCCACCACCGCACGCAGAATCCGCAGCAACTGCTCCGCAAACGCCGCGAC
>NZ_JBHWXB010000042.1:0-1687 GCF_042729855.1 Rhodococcus sp. NPDC060090
CCTCGATCTTTCGTGCGGGTGACGCGCCGGCCTGAGCAGTTCGGACTGGGTGTGGAAACCGCGGATCCGGTGTGCGGCCACGATCGACTACCCGACACAGTCGGGTGACGCCGGGGTCCACAGCCCCGAGTTGAGCGTCCTTTCGTCTCGATGAAGAAGATACGTACAGGTCAAGCGGGCGCAGGTAGCGCCGAGAGCCTGTTCAAGCCGGCCACGAGAACATCGACATCAGGAGCCGTCGCGGCCAGCCGCAGACGAACACGGCGGGCATGCCGGGCGATCTTCCCGGCGATCGACAGCAACCGCAGCCGCAGCCGTTTCGGCTCCCACCGCCGCGCTGGAACCTCGGTGAACGCGAGCATCTGCATCCACGTCGTCAGCTCGCATGCGAGTTGCACGAGCGCCAGCCAGATCCGGTTCTGGTCGAAGCCGTGCAGCGGAAGATTCTGTAGCCCGGTGACTTTCGCTGCCCGGATCCGGTCCTCGCACCGAGCCCGTCGCCGGTGTCTCAGCTCCAGATCGGGTAGTTGCCCGCGGCGGGTGTTCGTCACGAACGCCGTCAACCGCAGGCCGTCACGGTCGGTGAATCGCAACTGCGCACCCGGATGCGGGCGCTCCTTCCTTACGATCACGCGCATGCCTTTCGGCCACGTGGACAGGTCGAGCAGGTCGGTGATCTCGGTGACCCAGGCCCCGTCGCGGACCTGCCCGTCGGAATCGTAGGCCGGGGTCCAGGCCTGCTCCGGGACCAGATCGAGCGCGCTGACCATCGTGTCGGTCAGGGAGAACCCGACCGAATACGAGAGCCTGCGTTTGGTCAGGTACTCGATCAAGGAGTGGGTGCCGCCGGCACCGTCGATGCGCACCAGCACTTTCTTCCCGACTTGATATGTCGGGTCGAACGGCAACTGCGCGAGGGCGTCCTGCACCACGGTGACGTGATCAGCGGCGGTGTTCGAGCCGGCGTTGCCGGGGCGCAGCAGCATCGCGACGGGTTCACCGGTGCCGTGCTCGCCGTGGTCGACGAATGCGCACAGTGGATGAAACCCGTAGCCGCGTTTGAAGTTAGGGGCAGCGTGCTCTTTGTCCGAGTGGGCAGTGACGAGGGTGGCGTCGATGTCGATGACCAGCGGGGTCTGCTCGTCGATGGTGTGATCCGGTGCCGCGGAGCCGGCAGCGGTCCAGGCATGGGCGCGGGCAGTGGCGCGCGCCCGACCGATCGCGGCCAGTGCGGTATCGGCGTCACCGGCGAGGGCGGTGATCAGGCGGGAGACGGTCGGGTCGGAGGCGACCGTGCCGAACAGTTCGGGGTGAGCGCGCAGTTGGTTGATGTCGGCGAGACAGTCCCCGCCGAGTGTGAGGGAGACCGCGAGGTCGAGGACGATCTTGCCGGGATCGTGGCGGGCCAACGGTTTCCGGAACGGGCCGAGTTCGGTCGTCAATGCCGTGGTGAGGCCGGTTTTCTCCGCGGTGCGCAGCAGCAGGATCGCGCCGGCCTGCGACACGAGGCCGGTTCCGGTGGCTGATGCGGACACGTGTGGGTAGGGGGACGTAGACTTGCTCACCGGAATGGTGCCTCTCGAACTGTTGCGGACATGACCTTAGACAAGCCATATCTTCGCAGTTCAGGGCACCATTCTTTGCTTTCAACACTCGGTCGGCTCGTTATTTCCGTGAAAGCCCCGGG
>NZ_JBHWXB010000043.1:0-1182 GCF_042729855.1 Rhodococcus sp. NPDC060090
TAAAGATGCTTCGGTAATAGGGTGTGTCGCTGCGCGTGATTGATGCCGTGCTACTTGATCATTGAACAATGGCAGGGAAGAAGACTGATTCCGGCGAGGAACCCCACAACCGGAAAGCCAAGCAGCGCGGCAGTCGCCGCGATTTCGAGGCGTTGCGTGACCGGCGAATGCGCGCCGCGGAGATGTTCGCCGCAGGACGACGCCAGATTGATGTCGCGGTCGAGTTGGAGGTATCCCAACAGACCGCCTCCCGTTGGTATCGGCAGTGGGCCGACGGGGGCAACGAGGCGCTCGAAGGTGCCGGACGTGCAGGACGTCGGCCCCGGCTCGACGACACTCAGATCGAGGTGATCCGAGCGGAACTGCTCAAAGGGCCACAAGCGAATGGCTTCGCCACCGGGGTGTGGACCCTGGGCAGGGTCGCGATCGTCATCGAGAGACTCACCGGCGTGACCTACGGGCCCACCCAGACCTGGACGATCCTGCGGACCCGGCTCGGTTGGAGTCGGCAGCGACCCGCACGGCGGGCAGTCGAACGAGACGAGGACGCCATCGTCGCCTGGCGCGAGAACGAGTGGCCGCGGATAAAAAAATAGCGCGGCGCCGAGGTGCATGGATCTGCTTCCAGGACGAAAGCGGCGTGTCGCTGCTGCCTGTGGTCCGTGCAACCTGGGCGCCCAAAGGCGTGACACCTGTTCTACGTCACCGATTTTCCTGGAAACGCATGTCGATGGCCGGAGTCCTCGCGTATCGACCCGACCGCAGCGAGAGTGCGTTCGTGTTCTCCATGACCGACGGCTCGTACAACACCGACAAGCTCATCGAGTTCCTCACCGAACTGCGCGCCCACTTCGCCGGGGAGCAGGTCATCGTGATCTGGGACGGCCTGATGGCCCACCGGTCTGCCGCCATGAAGGCATGGCTGGCGACCCAACGCGACTGGCTCCACGTCGAACGGCTTCCTGCCTACGCACCCGAGCTCAACCCGATCGAACAAGTGTGGGGCAACATGAAATCCACCGAGCTGGCCAACCTGTGCCCCGACATCCTCGACGAGGTCCGTATCGCGACCGAGGCAGGGCTGACCCGGATCGGGTCGAACTACGATCTGTGTCACGGCTTCCTCGATCACACCGGGCTTTCCTTATGACCAGTTCTCACTCAATTACCGAAACATCTTTA